>NZ_CALUWV010000101.1 GCF_944324575.1 uncultured Mailhella sp.
GGGCTGACCGATTGTGGCACGGCCGGACGGAACTTCGTACAGTACGAGCCGCTCCTGAATTTTCGGGGGCGCCTCTTCTTTTAAGGTTCTGCGCTATGGAAAGCAGAACCTACGCTCTGTGCGTGCGCCGTTTTTTTTTTGGGGGGAAAAGCGTGCACGGACTTGCGTCGGGAGTGGCTCTCTTGCTTTTTTACGGGAAAGAGCGCAGTCGCAAAGGCCGCGGGGGCCTCTGGCCGGGGACGGCGAAGTTGCGGAATGAGATGAAGTCGCGGTGTTTTCAGACGTTCGGCATCGCTTCGTTGCTGACGGGCTTGTTTTTTTCCTCCAGATACGCCTTGAGCTCCGGCAGAACGTTCTGAGCGTCTCGGTAGCCGAGCCAGTACCATTCACCGAGCTTTTCCAGATCCTTTTCCATGCGGCCTATATCCATGAATCGGGAAGGACTGATGACAAAGATGCGCCCCTGTCGTCTGAGACTGTCTGTTTCATCGCAGAGCCGGTTGTAGTCGGCGTTGCTTTGTGCCAGCGACTGCGCAAGGGCCGGCCATTTTCTGCCGTAGTAGAGCTGCGCGAGTTTTTTTCCTGCTTCGGGATTGCGGCGATAGGCCTCAGGGCGCGTCTTGATGACCACGATGGCCGGAAATTTGTTTTCCAGAGCCCATGCCAGAGGAATTTTGCACGAGCAGCCGCCGTCGAGGTAGGGAGCACCGTCCATGCGCACCATCTGCGAAATGTAAGGCATGGTGGAGGATGCCCGCGTGGCCAGCATGATGTCGGTACAGTGTCCTTTTTCAAAGTATTCCGGCCTGCCGGTAAGGCAGTTCGTGGCCACGGCCACAAAGCGGCGTTCCGGTCGGAGAAAGCGCTTCATGTCCAGAGGATCGAGCGTTTTCGAGAGTTCTCCGAACATGAAGTCGAAACCGAAGGGGCTGCGGTTGCGCAGAAAGGCTCCGAGTCCGAAATACCTCGGGTCGTGCCGGAAGCGCAGAGGGCTGCGTGCCGAGCGGCCTATCTGCCCTGAAACATAGCTTATGCCGTTAAGCGCTCCGGCGGACACGCCGATGGTACAGGCGAGATTGAGATCGGCTTCCATCATGGCGTCCATGACCCCGACGCTGTAGGTGCCGCGCAGCGCGCCGCCTTCCAGAACGAGGCAGCCCGGCGTGACGATGTCGGAAGCAAGGCCGTTCGGCAGCCTGTCGAAGCCGGAATATGTCTTGTGAGTCATGAAGGCCCTCCTTGAAAGTGCAGGGCGTCTGCCGCGTCCGGCTCTTCCGTGGAAGGCGGAACGCCGGAAGCGGGCGCGCGGCGGGTGCGCTTTTCCTGCTGAAACGCGGCGGAAAAGATGTCGGACGGACTGCGAGAGGCGTGCATGTCCGTCATATCCGGGGAGGCGCTCCCCTGTGCCGGTATGGTATCCTTAAAAGAAAAGAGGGAAAAGAGCGAACTTGCCGACGGAATTTCCGGGCGGAGAGAGTTGGCTTCGGGCGCGTAAAACGCGCAGAGGCATGAGAGCTCCCCGTGTGGGAACGGCTCCGGACACGGACCGCAATGGAAAAGAGCACGACCGTCATGTCATTCCCTTGGAAATGGAAGCGACGTGAAACGGATATGTTTCAAACATTGATGCGCTGTGTATCTGCGGAACATTTTTATATTGCTGTCCGTAGCACTTCGAAGGGAGATGGAGTGCTTCTTTCTTCATCTCGCCCGGCTTTCTCTGTGGTTACGGACGGTTTTCGAAAATGTGAAAAAAATAGTTTGCTTTTTCGACTGGTTATTTTGCCTTTCCTTACTTGACAAGACAAGAAAAAGCAGTCCAGTATTATTCTACGATTAACGCCTGTACCCACGAAAGGGGCCGGAAAGCGCAGCCCGGGGGAAACAGGCCGAAAGACCGCCGCAAAATGGCGGGTCGTGAGACTGGGGGAGGTCCGCCTCGTGCGGATCAGCATGGTTTCAGCCCATAAGGATGAAGAATATGAAACTGACCGGTTCGGAAATTTTTTGTGAAGTGCTGGTGGAGCAGGGCGTTGACACGCTGTTCGGCTACCCCGGCGGCGCTGTGTTGAATCTGTACGACGCACTGTATAAATACCAGGATCGTATCCGTCATATCATTACCGCCCACGAACAGGGCGCCGCTCATGCGGCCGATGGCTACGCCCGTGCTACCGGCCGCACCGGCGTTGTTCTGGTAACCAGCGGCCCCGGAGCGACCAACCTTGTTACCGGCATTGCCACGGCCTACATGGACAGCGTACCCATGGTAGCCATTACCGGCAACGTGCCCACGCCTCTCATCGGGCAGGACAGCTTCCAGGAAGTGTACATTGCGGGCATCACCATGCCCATCACCAAGCACAACTTTGTGGTGGACAGGGTGGAAGACCTCGCCGACATTCTGCGCGAGGCGTTCCGCATTGCCCAGACCGGCCGCAAGGGACCGGTGCTGGTGGACATTCCCAAGGACATGACGTCGGCCGTGGCCGAGTTCGTGCCTGCCGCCCCCGTGCGCGATGCCTATACCTCCCACATTGACATGGACGCCATCGACAAGGCCGCGGACATCATCAACAATGCCCAGCGTCCGGCCATTTACTACGGCGGCGGCGTCATTTCCTCCGGCGCGAGCGCTGAACTTGCCGCGCTTATGAAGAAGACCTGCATGCCCGGCGCCTATACCCTCATGGCCGCTGGCGTCATCGACAGCGATGATCCGCTCAATCTCGGCATGGTGGGCATGCACGGCTGCCGCACAAGCAACTTCGCCCTCGACTATGCCGACGTCATGGTGGCCGTGGGCACCCGCTTCAGCGACCGCGTGGCCCTCGCTCCCGACGCCTTCGGACGCCGCGCCAAGCTCATTCAGATCGACATTGATCCGAGCGAAGTGAACAAGAACGTCGGCGTGGACGTCAGCCTCATGGGCGACGTGAAGGACATCATCTGCGCGCTTCTGCCCAAGCTGCATCAGACCTGCCGCGACGAATGGCTTGCCCAGATCGCCGAGTGGAAGCAGGAAGACTATCATCCCGAAGACAGCGACACCACGCTCAAGCCTCATCAGGTCATCCGCAAGGTCAATGAAATGGCCGGTAACGACGCCATCTACGTGACCGACGTGGGCCAGCATCAGATGTGGGCCGCGCAGTATCTGCATCACGTCAAGCCCCGCCACTTCCTCACGAGCGGCGGTCTCGGCACCATGGGCTTCGGCTACGGCGCGGCCATCGGCGCCAAGATTGCAAAGCCCGAAAAGAGAGTCGTGCTCTTCACCGGCGACGGCTCCTTCCACATGAACATGAACGAGGCCTGCACGGCGGTGAGCTTCGGGGTTCCTGTCATCACCGTCATTCTGGACAACCATGTTCTCGGCATGGTGCGTCAGTGGCAGACGAGTTTCTACGGCAAGCGCTATTCCTGCACCGACCTCAATCGCCGCACCGATTATGTGAAGGTCATCGAAGGTTTCGGCGGCAAGGGCTACCACTGCGATACGCTGGCCGATCTGGAAAAGGCCATGGCGGAGGCTCTTCAGAGCGACGTGCCCGTGTGGATTCACTGCTGCATCGACAAGGATGAAAAGGTGCTTCCCATGATTCCCGGCGGCTGCACCTGTGACTCCATCATCATGGAATAGAGAAGGGGGACAATATGACGAAACATGTGATTTCCATCGTGGTGGATAACAACGCCAACGTCATGGCACGCGTGTCCTCCCTTTTTGCCCGTCGTCGCTTCAACATGACCAGCGTCACGGCCGCCCAGACCAGCGATCCCGCCGTGTCCATCATCACCATCGTGACGGAAGGCGATTCCCATGTGCTTGATCAGATCGTGAAGCAGACGCTCAAGATGGAAGAGGTGAAATCCATCACTCTTCTTCCTCCGAACGAAAGCCTGCTCAGCGAGACCATCATGCTGCGCATGGCCTTTGATCCGGCGACGATTTCTCCCATCAAAGATATCGTTGAGGTTTACCGGGCACGAATTATTGACCTTACCTCTAGTAGCATGGTAATACAACTCACCGGCAAGCCTTCCAAGATTGAAGGCTTCCTGGAGGTCATGTCGCCCTATCAGATCCTTGAGATGTGCCGCTCCGGCATCATCGGCATGCCCAGAGGATCACAGAGTGATTGGTGGAAAAGCAGCAAGGATTAACCTCTGCTGCGGGAATGAATTATAGTCATTGAAATGGAGAAATTATCATGATCAAGAAGTACTATGACGCAGACTGCAATCTTGGTGTGCTCGACGGCAAGACGGTCGCCATCATCGGTTACGGCAGCCAGGGCCATGCCCATGCCCAGAACCTGCATGAAAGCGGCGTGAACGTTGTCGTCGGTCTGCGCAAGGGCAGCTCCAGCTGGGCCAAGGCTGAGGCCGCCGGTCTGACTGTCATGGAAGTGGAACCCGCTGCCGAAGCCGCTGACATCGTCATGATGCTGGTGCCCGACGAAGTCGCCGCCGACATCTACAACAAGCAGGTTGCTCCTCACATGAAGGAAGGCAACGTGCTCTGCTTTGCCCACGGCTTCAACATTCACTTCGGTTTCGTGAAGCCCGCTTCCAACATTGACGTGATCATGATCGCCCCCAAGGGCCCCGGCCACACCGTGCGCAGCCAGTATCAGGAAGGCAAGGGCGTGCCCAGCCTCATCGCCATCGCCCAGGACTACAGCGGTCGTGCCAAGGACTATGCTCTGGCCTATGCTTCCGGCATCGGCGCCGGTCGCGCCGGTATTCTGGAAACCACCTATCGCGAAGAAACCGAAACCGACCTCTTCGGCGAACAGGCCGTGCTCTGCGGCGGCGTGACCGAACTCATGAAGGCCGGCTTCGAAACCCTTGTGGAAGCGGGCTATGCTCCTGAAATGGCCTACTTTGAAACCATCCACGAAATGAAGCTCATCGTCGACCTCATCAACAACGGCGGCTTCGGCTTCATGCGCTACTCCATCTCCAACACCGCCGAATACGGCGATTACCGTACCGGCAAGCGTCTCATCACCGAAGAGACCCGCAAGGAAATGAAGAAGGTTCTGAGAGAAATCCAGGACGGCACCTTCGCTTCCGAGTTCATGCAGGAATTCTCCGCCGGTCGCAAGGGCAAGTTCCTTGCCACCCGCCGTCTGGAAGCCGAGCATCAGCTCGAAAAGGTCGGCGCTGAACTTCGTCAGATGATGAGCTGGCTCAAGAAGTAACATCGGTTTGAAGAAATCGCCGGGCGGCTTCTGCTGTCCGGCGATTTCTGTCTTTACGGTCGTTCGGCCGGAAGCGTGCCGCGGATGCCGTCTGCAGTACGTCCATGTTCGGCATATCGTCGGGGCTCTCGCCCCGTTTTACTGATGCCGGCGGAACGCTGAAACATAAACTGCTCTTTTACGGGAAGGGAACAGGAGAGAATACCTCATGAAGCTTCGCAGTGCGAATGTCACGCAGGGCGTGGAACGCGCGCCCAACCGCAGTCTTTTCTATGCCATGGGCTACACCAAGGAAGAATTGGATCGTCCGCTCGTCGGCGTCATCAGCGCCTACAGCGAAATCGTTCCCGGACACGCCCATCTGGACAAGATAGCCGAGGCCGTCAAGGCCGGCGTGCGCATGGCCGGCGGCACTCCCATTCTCATTCCCGCCATCGGCGTATGCGACGGCATCGCCATGGGACATATCGGCATGAAATACTCGCTGGCGAGCCGTGAACTCATTGCCGACAGCGTGGAAACCATGGCCATGGCTCATCAGCTCGACGCGCTGGTGCTCGTGCCCAACTGCGACAAGATCGTGCCCGGCATGCTCATGGGTGCGCTTCGCCTGAACATTCCTTCCGTGGTGTGCAGCGGCGGTCCCATGATGGCCGGCACTTACAACGGCGAGGAAGTGAGCCTTTCCAAAATGTTTGAAGCCGTTGGCGCCCGCAAGGTGGGGCTCATTGACGACGCCCAGCTTGAAGAGTGCGAAACCGGCGTCTGCCCCGGCTGCGGAAGCTGTGCGGGCATGTATACCGCCAACTCCATGAACTGCCTGTGCGAAGCCGTGGGCATAGCGCTGCCCGGAAACGGCACCATTCCTGCCGTGCACGCCCGCAGAATGCAGCTTGCCAAGCATGCCGGCATGGCCGTGATGGAACTTCTCAGACGTGACATCAAGCCCCGCGACATCGTCAACGAAAAGTCGCTCCGCAACGCGCTTGCCTGCGACATGGCGCTCGGCTGCAGCACCAACACCGTGCTTCATCTGCTTGCCATCGCCCATGAGGCCGGTGTGGACTTCAACCTTGCGCTGTTCAATGAAGTGAGCGCTCAGGTTCCGAATCTCTGCCATCTTGCTCCTGCCGGTCCCACCCATATGCAGGATCTGTATGCCGCGGGCGGCATTGCGGCCGTGCAGGCCGAGCTCGCCAAGGGCGGATTCATCGACACCAGCCTCATCACTGCCACGGGCAAGTCCGTGGCTGAGAACATCAAGGGTGCGGTCATCAAGGACACTGGCGCGGTTCGTCCTCTTTCCAACCCCTACAGCCCCACGGGCGGCCTTCAGATTCTCTGGGGCAACATTGCTCCCGACGGCTGTGTGGTGAAGCGCAGCGCCGTGGCTCCCGAAATGCTGAAGCACAGCGGTCCCGCCCGTGTATTTGACAGCGAGGATGAAGCCATCGACGCCATTTACAACGGTAAAATTCACGAAGGCGACGTGGTTGTCATCCGCTACGAAGGCCCCAAGGGCGGACCCGGCATGCGCGAAATGCTCAATCCCACCAGCGCTCTTGCCGGCATGAAGCTGGATACCACCGTGGCCCTCATTACCGACGGCCGTTTCAGCGGTGCAAGCCGCGGCGCGTCCATCGGACACGTTTCTCCTGAAGCCGCCGACGGCGGCCCCATCGGACTTATTCAGGAAGGCGACATCATCGCCATCGACATTCCCAATGCCAGCATCAACGTGGAAGTGAGCGAAGAAGAGCTCGCCCGCAGAAAGGCTGCCTTCGTCCCCCGTGAACCCAACATCAAGACCGGCTGGCTCGGCCGTTATGCGCGTCTTGTGAGCAGCGCCAATACCGGCGCCGTGCTGAAATAGTGATTTCCCGGGAGGAATGCCGACAGTTTCCATCTCCAAAGCTCTCTTTTCAGCTTCTGTGATTTCGTTCCGGGCGGTCCGGCACGATCCCTCAGTCAGAGAAGCAGGCCGTTTTCTTCATTCTGTTTTTTCTTCCGGGCGGTCCGGGGGAAATCCCTCAGACGGCATGGAGCGGGCGGCAAGGCGCATGATTGGTGCGGCCATTGCGTGCGGGCGGTCCGTGCGCTTCCCTCATGGCCCGGCATTATCATGCAACGGAGCATGATTCCTTTTTTCGACTGCGCTTTTCAGGCGCATCCCTCAGTCGAAAGAGCGGAGCAGGGTGAGAATGACGGCATTCCTCCATGATTTTTCAGCATGAACGCGCTCCCGGTTGCGTAACGACACGGGATCGGTCCATCTGCAGCATGACCGTTTGCCTGTCGTGAGGAAAATTTTAGAAATTTTCAAGAAAACGCTTGACGGTGCAGGCTCAATCGGCTAAGTAATTTTTCGCAGCGAATGCTGCTTTGTTCCCCGATAGCTCAATAGGCAGAGCGGGTGACTGTTAATCACTAGGTTGGCGGTTCAAGTCCGTCTCGGGGAGCCAAATTTTTCAAGGGGTTATGAC
>NZ_CALUWV010000102.1 GCF_944324575.1 uncultured Mailhella sp.
AGCGAGTGGGCCGTGATGACGGATCCCGGTCGGCTGCGCGAGGCGACGTCCGTGGCAAGGGCGTCGGAAAGCGTGGTCATGGCCGTGCAGCAGACTTCCACCGCAATGAGCAGGGCAAGCCACGGCACAAGAGCGAGCGGCAGCATGAGAAGGACAAGGAGCACGGCCGCAATCCAGCAGCCTCCGGCGAACAGAGGCACGCGGCCGAATCTGCCGTCGGAGAGACGTCCCACGAGAGGGGAGAGCAGAGGATCCCAGCCCCATCGCAGCGACTGCACGAAGCCCGCCGCCGTGGCGCAGCCGACGCTTATGCCGAGCACGGTGACGGCGTCGCCCCAGTGATGGACCATGAGCGCCGAGAGCGTGGACATGAAGAAGCCCTCAATGATGAGCGTGACCGCAAGACAGGTGAAGAGCACCCAGAAAAGCTCTCGTGAGCGGAGCAGTGAAAGCATGGAAAAGCGCGGAGCATCCGGCGCAGCGCCTGCGGAAGGCCGCACGCCGCGCAGCAGAAACAGCGCCATGGGAAGGGCCAGCGCCGCCGTTGCCGCGCCCGCCCAGAACGCGCAGCGAAGACCCGCGATGTCGGCCAGAAGGCCGCCGCCGAGCATGCCCGCCAGATTGCCGAGGCGGTACGTGCCCGTGTAGAGTCCGATGAAATATCCCCGGTCGTTTTTTCCCGCCGCCTCCATGACGGTGAACAGGCCGCCGAGCTTGAGCAAAGACCAGCACAGCCCCCACAGCACGCGCAGCGCCGCCCACGCCGCAAGCGAACCGGCACAGGCGTATCCCGCACAGATGAGCACGGAAAGCGCGGCCGCGACGGTGGCGCAGATTTTCGTGTTCACCCGCGAGCAGACCCAGCCGATGACGGGATTGAGCGGAAGCCTTGCCAGCCGGTTGAGAGAAAGCACGAGCCCCACTTCCCACAGCGAGCCGAGCCCTGCTTCGCGCCAGTGCACGGGCAGCGTGACGTACAGCATGGCGTCGCCGGCCACGCACGCGGCGGTGAGCAGCGCAAACAGAATGACCTGACTTCGGCCGGAGACCTTGTCGACGCCCGCCATGCCGACCTCAGGCAAGGTAGAGCTGCGTGCCTGCGTCCTGTATCATGGCCTGCCAGCGCGCAGGAAGCGGTCCGTTGGAAAAAACGGCGTCAAGCTGACGTATATGTCCCGCCCGCACCATGGCCGGACGGCCGAACTTGGACCTGTCGCAGGCCAGAAACACGCGGCGCGAATGCTCGATGATGGCGCGCGCCACCGACACTTCCCGATAGTCGTAGTCGAGAAGATTGCCTTCCTCGTCAATGCCGGATATGCCGACAATGCCGAAGTCCATGCGGAATTCACGAATGAAATGCTCGGTTTCCGGGCCGATGACCCCAAGGTCGTGCGAGCGTACCGTGCCCCCTGCAATGATGACCTCAAAGGAGGGATTGCCCGCGCAGATGCGTGCCACGTTGAGATTGTTGGTGAGTATGCGCAGATTCTTGCGTTCGAGCAGCGCAAAGGCCACGGCCTCCGTCGTGGTGCCTATGTTGATGCACAGCGAAGCGCCGTCAGGCACGTGCTGCGCCACGAGCTCGGCTATGCGCCGCTTCTCCTCGGTGAAGAGCAGCTTGCGCTGATCGTAAATGATGTTCTCGGTGCTGAGCGGCATGCCCACGCCGCCGTGAAAGCGCTGAACCCGTCCCTCGTCGGCAAGCTGATTGATGTCGCGACGCATGGTCTGCGGCGTGACGGCAAAGTGCTGAGCCAGTTCTTCGATGGTGGCGTAACCGCGCTTATTGAGAAAATCCAGGAGATTCTTTTTTCGGCTGTCTGCTCTGTTCATGGGCAATCCTGCGGAGAAGTGGCCGAAGTATAAAAGCAATGAACCGTTTTCGGCAAGGGAAAAAAATGATGAGAAAAAACAATATGTGAAAAAAAACACTATTGACACACTGGCGTAACAAAGACTACACTCTTTTACTTCGATCCGTTGTATTTTTTCCCGGGAAGACGGGCAGGGCGTGAAGGCGCGGCCTGTTTTGCCCCGGGACAGACGTTTTTTTAAGCGTCGCAGCGGCACGGTCGCCCTCGGAAATCCGGCGGGACTGCGCGAAACGGCGCGTCGCGCGGGCGAGGACGGCGGCCAGCTCGGAGGAGCGGTCATGCTGCGTCCTGTCCGCGTGCCGGGCGGGAACAGGCGCGATTCTGCAACTGCGACAACTGGGGAAAAGGGGCACAGAATGTCGGTAAATTTTTATTTTGACAGGCAGGACAGAGAGATCCTGACCATGGTCAACAGGATACTGGAATGTCCGGACAAGGCCCAGAGCCGGGTGTTCGACGCCAACCTGCATCCCCACGGCATCAAGGGACTGGTGATTTCCCGCGTGTCGAGGGTGGCCTATGCCGTCATCAACCTGCTCACCAATCTGGAAGTGGGGCAGGCCGACGACCGCATCATGGCGCTTCAGGCCCTTTACGACGAGGTGATGAGCAGCGCCCATTCCATGCTGCGCCGCAACACGGCCCGCGTGCTTCTTCAGATCATGAAGGATCTCGTGCGCGCGCAGGACTCTCCGCTTACGCAGCTCAAGCTTGCCCATGACTTCCGCAAGGCGGCCCAGGGCACCCCGCGCGTGGTGCGCAAGATGCTTGCGCGCTACCATCTGCCGGAAATGCCGGAAGAGTGGAACCAGCTCTCCTTTGACGATCACGTGTACGACGCGCATTCACGCGGACGCAAGACCCCCACGCATCTCATCATGGACGCCTGGATCAAGGGGCTGCGCTATCTGACCGTGGTGTACTCCAACTACATAGACTATGCCGCCGCGAAGGAAATCCTGGACGCCGCGGCCATCATGGGCATACACGTTCGCGTGGGCCTTGAGGTGCGCTGTCCCTTCCGCGGCCGCTACGTGAGCATGGTGTGGGTGCCGCGCGGCTTCAGCGCGTCCGGCGACTTTCTGGAGTTTCTGCAGTCGGACAAGATGCGGGCCCTCACCGGACAGGGCCGCGCCGCCGTGGAATGGCGCAAGGCAAGAACCCTTGAGGCGCTCGACCGCTGGAACGCGGGCAGGCGTCTTGAACTTTCCCGGGCGTGGAACACCGAGATTCCCGAAATCAAGCCCGGACGACTCATGGCCTGCGTGGGACTCGGTCAGCCTTCCTTCGAGCATCTTGCCGAGTGCATGCACGGTCATCTGCTGCCCTTTGCCAGGGAACGCGCCCGCGCCCTCAAAGAGCGCGTGGCCGCAGGGGACGACGGGGACGGCTCCGCCGAACGCGAGATTCTCGAGCTTGAAAACCTGACCAGCGCGGTCATTGCGCGGGACTGGCTGGAAGGCTCGGATCTGCCCGTCATAGGTTCCGACGAGAAGGATCTTCCCGTCATGCTCACGCGCTCGCCCGCCGAAATGGTGGAGGAGCTTTCCGCCATGCACACCGGCTATCGTCTCATCCTGAACCTTGCCGGTCTCAACGTGCGCGACGTGCTCGAGCTGCTCTACGACTGCGACTGCTGCATCACCCATCTTGAGCTCTTCAACCTCAAGGACTGGCATGAGGGCCTGCTCAACGACCTGCCCGCCATCAACGAGCTGCAGACCGTGCTCAACGAAGGCCGCGGTCCCCGCATCAAGCAGATGGTGCACGAAATCCTCGACAGCCTCGAGGCGCAGGGCGAAACCGAAAGGGCGGAGAAGTTCCGCAGCATTCAGAGCAACATACCCACGCTCTGGGAATACTACCGCAAGAACCCCCTGAAGAGCCGCATAGGCTCGAACTCCGTACGCGACAACAACGGCCGTTCCTTCGGCATGGGCTTCGTCTACGCCGAAACCCTGCCTTCCCGCGCCAAGAAGACCCTGCGGGAAAACAGCCGCTATGTTGGCGAAATTCCCGTGCATACCCGCATTGAGGAGCGCGTGAGCTATGAGGACGACAGCGAAAGCGTTTCCGCCTTCACGCGCGTTGTGCGGCACATTCCCGGTTTCCGGCACTTCCTTCAGGCCAGAAACCGCGCCTGGCTGCCCGACGACAACAGCGAAATCTCCCGTTCCGGCAACGTGGTGAGCCTCGGCGGCATCAACACGCCTCCGGCCAACGCGCTTCTGGAGGAAAAGCAGCCGCAGAAGGAGGACAAGCCCGGTTCCGCCTACCTGAGCACCACCGTGACCAACTGGATCAAGGTGCTTGCCGGTTTCATTCCCTCGGTGGCTTCCTTCCTCTATACGCAGGACTGGTGGTTCCTTGCCTGGTTCGGAACCTTCATCTGGTTCGGCATCACCGGCATACGCAACATCATTCAGATGGTCGTGGCCGGCAACGGCACCACGCGTACCACGCTTCTGCGCTGGAAGGATCACGTGAGCATAAGCCGCATCTGCGATTCGCTCATGTATACCGGCATTTCCGTCGCGCTCCTTGAGGTCATCGTCCGCGTGTGGCTGCTCGAGGATCTGTGCGGACTCAGCGTGCGCGAGCATCCCGGCATCGTCTTTGCCGTGCTCAACTTCGTGAACGCCATCTATATCTGCACCCACAACATTTACAGAGGCTTCCCGCGCGAGGCCGCCATAGGAAACCTCTTCCGCAGCGCGCTCGCCATTCCCGTGTCGTCCTGGTACAACCAGGCATTCGTGGCCATTCTGCTTTTGTGCGGCGTGGAAGACCCGCTCTTCTATTCCGTGCCGAGTGCGGCCATCATCTCCAAGCTCGCTTCCGACACCGTGGCCGCCGTCATCGAAGGCTACGCCGACAGCCAGAACAACCGCCGCATGCGCCGTTGGGACTACGACGGCAAGATTGCCCGGGTGTTCGCCTGCTATACGCGTCTGGAACTGCTCTTCCCCGAAGAGGACATTCTCATCAAGCTCGCCCGCTCCGACGGCCGCATCGACGAGCTTTCCGGCGAGGCCAGAAAGCTTGAACTTGCCCTCATCATCAACGCCCTCGATCTCATGTACTTCTGGTTCTATCAGCCCCGCGCCCAGGATGCCTTCCGCCGTATGGTCAGAAACATGAGCCAGGCCGACAGAACCGTGTTCGCCCGTTCCCAGCTCGTTCTTCTGCGCGAGCGTGACATAAGCCAGCTTTTTGTGGACGGCCTTGTGGGGCGGAACTTTTCGCAGCCTCTGGCCTTCTATCTCGACAAGCGTCGCGATTACCTCAATGCCATGATGAAGCTGTGCCGTCCCGGCCGCAAAACCGTTCAGCAACTGCCCTCCATTACCTTTGAAGGCGATGCTTCCGCCGCCGAAGCAAAAAGCGTTTCTTCCGTACAGGGATAAAAAAGTCCGCGCTTTGTATTGATTAAACGCCGGAAGTATAGTACACGAAAGACATACACGATACTCGGTTGCGAGCACGACATTCCCGTTGGTTCACGGGGGTGCCGCAACGCGTATGCCAAGGCGGCATACCTGAACAAGTTCTGAGGAGGACTTATGAAACGCTTTGTTGCTCTTTCCCTGATCATGGGTCTGATGATCGGTGCCACGGCCATGGTCGGCACCGCCCAGGCCGCCAAAGTCATCAAGATCGCCGGCATGAAGGCCGAAGGTGAACCCGAAACCATCGGCATGCACAAGTTCGGCGAATATCTTGAAAAGCTCTCCAATGGCAAGTACAAGGTAAAGGTTTACCCCAACAGCTCCCTCGGCAAGGAAGACAAGTATATCGCCGATACCCGTCGCGGTACCATTGAAATGTGCGCTACCGGCACTCAGGTGGCCTCCTTCCATCCTGCCATGGCCATGATGGAAACCCCCATGCTGTACGACAGCTATGAGCATGCCTACAAGGCCATCAACGGCGGTGTTTTCGACCTCCTCACCGAAGGCTTCACCGAAAAGTCCGGCCTCCGTACCCTCAATATGTTCCCTCTCGGCTTCCGTCATTTCTACACCAAGAATCCCGTGAAGACCATTGACGACATCAAGGGCCTCAAGCTCCGCGTGCCGAACATCACCCTGTACACCACCTTCGCCAAGGAATGCGGCATCAACGGTCAGGCCATGCCCTTCGCTGAAGTCATGAGCTCCGTCGACCAGGGCGTCATCGACGGCGGCGACAGCCCCCTGTCCGACATCACCTCCACCAAGGTGTACGAAAAGTGCCCCCAGATCACTCTGACCGGTCACATCCTCGTTATCCACAGCCTCTTCATCAACGAAAAGCTCTATCAGTCCCTGCCTGATCAGGACAAGGCCTGGTTCAACGAAGCCGCCAAGATGGCCGCTGAAGACGTGTGGAAGCTCGTGCAGGATATGGACAAGAAGTCCATCGCCGAAATCGAAAGCCACGGTGGCGCCGTTTCCGAACCCACTCAGGCCATGAAGGACCATATGTCCGCCGCTGCCAAGCGCACCTGGACCATGTTCACTGATTCTTCCAACGACAAGACCTACGTTCCCAACGCTCAGGCCATCTTCGACAAGGCCGCCAGCTTCAAGTAGTCTTTGCCTGTGAACCGGGAGCCTGTCTTGAGGCAGGCTCCCTTTTTTTCTCTGAATCTCTGGCTGGTTCTCTGAGGTCCCTATGAGTGAATCTTCTTCCAGTGCCAAGAACAAGGCCAATCAGGCCGGTGCAGTGGCGTTCCAGATTTTCTGCGCCTGCATCTTTCTCGGCATGATTGGACTGGTGTTCCTTAATGCCGTGCTGCGCTACTGCTTCAACTCCGGCTATCCGCCGAGCGAAGAGTGGGCGCGCTTCCTCTTCATCTATATTACTTTCTTCGGCGCCATCGAAGCTTTTTACCGCAAAAAGCACATCGCCGTGGAAATGGTGGTTGATCTTCTGCAGGGCAACTGCCGCAAGGTGGTGAACATCATCGCCATACTGCTGTCCATCGCCGCGCTCGCCGTGCTGCTTCAGGGCGGCATCGCCTATGTGATGATGACGCTCGATACCTACGCCATCGCCACCTACGTCAATATGTCCATCATCAACGCCACGCTCCCCATCATGGCCGCTGCCGCCATCGTGCTGCAGCTGCGTGACCTGATCACCGTCATTCGTACTCCCGCCTCCGAGTTCAAAAAGAGCGAGGGTATGGACCTGTCCGAGCTTCAGCACTAAGGAGAGAGTATGGAACTGTTTCTTTTTCTTGGATCTCTCTTTGTGTTCCTGTGCTTCGGCATCCCGATCGCCATGGTGCTCGTGCTCTGCGCCATGGTGCTCATGTTCCACGCGGACATGTGGGATCCCATGACCATCGCATCCTGCATGCTCGACGGCGCCAACAACTATCCGCTGATGGCCATTCCCTTCTTCGTGTTCGCCGGTGAAATCATGGCTGCCGGCGGCCTGTCGAAGCGCGTCGTGCAGTTCGCCCAGCTTCTCATCGGCGGCGTGCGCGGCGGTCTCGGCTATGCCGCCATCGTGGCTTCCGTCATCTTCGCCGGTCTTATGGGCAGCTCCGTCGGTGAAGCCGCCGCCCTCGGCGGTCTGCTGCTGCCCATGATGAAGCAGGTCGGCTACAAGCCCGGCCGTGCGGGCGCCATCATTTCTTCCGGCGCCATCCTCGGTCCCATCATCCCCCCCAGCACCAACTTCATCATCCTCGGTTCCTGCGTGCGCGGCCTGTCCATCACCAAGCTGTTCATGATAGGTCTCTTCCC
>NZ_CALUWV010000103.1 GCF_944324575.1 uncultured Mailhella sp.
TCTCTCCGGGCCGCCTCTTGCGAAACGACGCGAAAACGGCTAAATTATTCTTTTCCTCCTCCTTCAATACGATGAAGCGAACGACATGAGCAGTCAGACGGCCCTGCCCGAACTTTTCCGCAGAACAATGTCCGCCGGGCGGACGCGCCCCGTCGTGGCGCACCGCAGACCGGAGCATTCCGTCGCGATCGTTGTCCTTCACTTCTGCGGGCAGGCCTTCCATGCCGTCCCGGCCGGTCTGCCGTGGCTCTTCCGCCCGAAAAACACGGCTTTCTGCACTCTCGCCCGCATCCGAAAGGGGAGAACCATACGTACGGCAACCAGGGGCAGCCGTCCTGCGAAGGACAAAGCTGCCCTTTTCCGTTCCTTCTGCACGAAGGCGGCCCGTCCGCTCCCGTGCCGCTCCGTTCTGCCGCTCGCCCGCCTTGTCCGGTGGGAAGAACCGGTCGCGTCTCCATTCCATCTTCAGGCCTGGAAAGCCCTTTTCAGCCGGACAGGGAGACTGCTTCCTGAAGCTTCAGGAGGATGCCGACAGACAGAACGGCATACCGACAGACCCCATGAACCTTTCCACACCTCTTTCGCATAAGGAGCGAAATCTATGGGAGGATTTTTCGGAGCCATCTCCAAACAGGACTGCGTACTGGACATCTTCTTCGGCGTGGACTACCACTCGCATCTCGGCACGCGCCGGGGCGGCATGGCCATATACGACCGAAAGCTGGGTTTCCAGAGGCAGATTCACGACATTGAGAACACTCCGTTCCGCACCAAGTTTGAAAAGGACCTTGCCGGCTTCCACGGCTGTGCGGGCATAGGCTGCATAAGCGACATTGACCCCCAGCCGCTTCTGGTCCGTTCCCATCTCGGACTGTACGCCATCAGCACCGTAGGCATCATCAACAATGCCGAACGTCTGGCGCGCGACTACTTCTCCAGCCGCGGCCATCAGTTCATGGCCACAAGCTCCGGCAAGGTCAATCCCACGGAACTCGTGGCCGCGCTCATCAACCAGGAAGACGACATCGTTTCGGGAATCCGTCACGCTCAGGATGCCATTGAAGGCTCCATGACCATCCTGCTGCTTACGGAAGATGCCATCATCACGGCCAGAGACAGAATGGGGCGTCTGCCCGTGCACATCGGAAAAAGCGCTCTCGGCCACAGCGTGTCCTTCGAATCCTTCGCCTATCACAAGCTCGGCTATGAAGACGCCTACGAACTCGGCCCGAGCGAAATCGTGCGCATCACGGCCGACGGCTACGAAACGCTTTCTCCGGCGAAAACCTGCATGAAGATATGCGCCTTCCTCTGGACGTACTACGGCTACCCCAACTCCAACTACGAAGGCGTGAACGTCGAGCTCATGCGCTACCGCAACGGCGAAATCATGGCACGCGACGAAATGGCCCGAGGCACGCTGCCGGCGGTGGATCACGTGGCCGGCGTGCCCGATTCCGGCACGCCTCACGCCATAGGCTATGCCAACCGCTGCAAGCTGCCCTTCGCCCGTCCCTTCGTGAAGTACACGCCCACCTGGCCGCGCTCCTTCATGCCCGCCAATCAGGCCGTGCGCAATCAGGTGGCCAAAATGAAGCAGATTCCCGTTCCCGAGCTCATCCAGGGCAAGAAGCTTCTCTTTGTGGACGATTCCATAGTGCGCGGCACGCAGCTTCGGGAAACCGTGGACTTTCTTTTTGAATCCGGCGCAGCCGAAGTGCATATGCGCTCCGCCTGTCCGCCCATCATGTACAGCTGCAAATATCTCAATTTCTCCCGGGGCAACTCCGACATGGATCTCCTGGCCCGGCGCATCATTCAGGAGCTGGAAGGCGACGAAGGACAGCGTCACCTCGAGGAATATGCCGACGCCTCCACTGCGCGCGGCAAGAGCCTGCTTGACGCCATCTGCCGAAAGATGGGATTCGACTCGCTCGGCTATCAGTCCCTCGAAGGGCTCATTGAGGCCATAGGCATCGACAGGGAGAAAATCTGCACCTACTGCTGGAACGGCAAAGGATAACACACCATGAACAATTCCCATTCCGCATCCTACGCTGCCGCCGGCGTCAACATCGAGGCCGGCTACGAAGGCGTGCGCCTCATGAAGCGTCACGTCGAGCGCACCATCATTCCCGGCGTCGTCTCCGATCTCGGCGGCTTCGGCGGTCTCTTTGAACCCGACACCACGGGCATGAACCGCCCCGTGCTCGTTTCCGGCACCGACGGCGTGGGCACAAAACAGCGCATCGCCCAGCTCATGGACAAACACGACACCGTGGGCATCGACTGCGTGGCCATGTGCGTGAACGACATCGTCTGCTGCGGCGCAAAGCCTCTGTTCTTCCTCGACTACATCGCCATAGGCAAAAACGATCCCGAAAAGGTGGCCACCCTCGTTTCCGGCGTGGCTGAAGGCTGCGTGCAGGCGGGCTGCGCCCTCATCGGCGGCGAAACGGCCGAACATCCCGGCGTCATGGATGCCGACGACTACGATCTTGCCGGCTTCTCCGTGGGCATGGTGGACCGCGAAAAGGTCATAAGCGCCTCGTCCATGCGCGAAGGCGACGTCATTCTCGCTCTGCCCTCCTCCGGCATACACTCCAACGGGTACTCGCTCGTGCGCAAGGTGTTCGACGTCGAGCACGGCGACCTTGCGAGATACTGCGACGACCTCGGCCAGACTCTCGGCGAGGCGCTGCTTACGCCGACCATCATCTATGTGAAGCCCGTACTTGCCGCCATTGCCGCAGCAGACGTGCACGGCATAAGCCACATCACGGGCGGCGGCTTCTACGAAAACGTGCCCCGCTGCGTGCCCGACGGTCTCTGCGCCAGAATTGAAAAGGCCGCCGTAAAGATTCCGGCCATCTTCCCCATGCTCCAGAAAGCCGGCGACATTCCCGAACGTGACATGTTCAACACCTACAACATGGGCGTGGGCATGACCGTCATCGTGTCCCGCGACACGGCCGACAAGGCCATGGAAGCCCTGAAGTCCGAAGGCTGCAACGCCTATGTTCTCGGCGAAATCACTGCCGGCGAGGAAAAGGTCGTCCTCGCCTGATGGCGGCCGCACCCGCAGAGCGCGGGTGCGGTTCCTTCTTCTGCATCATATGCGGCAACGCCCTGCCGCAAAAGGATATCAAGAATGGTACGACGCATCTATGTAGAGAAAAAGCCCGCCCTGAGACATGAAGCCGGAGCGCTTCTTGCCGAACTGCGCACGCTGCTGGGCATCTCTTCCCTTGCCGGTCTGCGGCTCGTCAACCGCTACGACGTGGAAGGACTGGACGAAGACGCATTTCAACGCGCGGTGAAGACCGTCTTTTCCGAGCCTCAGGTGGACGATGCCTTCGAGCATCTTCCCGAGGGCGACTATACGCCCTTTGCCGTGGAATATCTGCCCGGCCAGTTCGACCAGCGCGCCGACTCCGCCAGCCAGTGCATACAGCTCATGACTCAGGGGGAGCGCCCCGCGGTACGCACGGCGCGCGTGTTTCTGCTGTCGGGAGATCTCTCGGAAGGCGACGTGGAAAAAATCAAGCGTTACCTCATCAACCCCGTGGAAGCGCGCGAGGCCTCCCTTGAGCCTGTGGACACTCTGCGCGTGGAATGCGAGCATCCTTCGAACGTAAGCACCGTGGAAGGATTCACCACGCTGGACGAAGCCGGACTCTCCGCCCTGCTCGACACTCTCGGACTGGCCATGGATCTCGACGACCTCAAGTTCCTTCAGGCCCATTTCCGCGATGATGAAAAACGTGATCCCACCATTACCGAAGTACGCGTAGTGGATACCTACTGGTCCGATCACTGCCGACACACCACCTTTTCCACGCACATCGACAAGGTGGAAATTCTGGATGAAGAAACGCTTGAAGCCTACAAGCGCTACCTTGCCGCCCGCGTGGAAGTGTACGGAGAAGAAAAGGCCGCCGCACGTCCGCAGACGCTCATGGACATGGCCACCATCGCGACCAAGGCGCTGAAGAAGCGCGGCAGGCTCGGCAACATGGACCAGAGCGAGGAAATCAACGCCTGCTCCATCCACGTGACCGCCACGGTGGACGGCGAGGAGCAGGACTGGCTGCTCATGTTCAAGAATGAGACCCACAACCATCCCACGGAAATCGAGCCCTTCGGCGGCGCGGCCACCTGCATAGGCGGCTGCATACGCGACCCGCTCTCCGGCCGCGCCTACGTCTATCAGGCCATGCGCGTCACCGGCTGCGGCGATCCGCGCACGCCCGTTTCCGAAACCATTCCCGGCAAGCTTCCCCAGCGCAAGCTGGCTCAGACGGCCGCCGCGGGCTATTCCTCCTACGGCAACCAGATAGGTCTTGCCACGGGCATGGTTTCCGAGGTCTATCATCCCGGATATGTGGCCAAACATCTGGAAGTAGGCGCCGTGGTGGCCGCCGCTCCGGCTGGCAATGTGGTGCGCGAGCGCCCCGCTCCCGGCGACATGGTCATTCTTCTCGGCGGACGCACCGGCCGCGACGGCATAGGCGGCGCCACAGGCTCGTCCAAGAGCCACAACCGCAAATCCCTCGTCACCATGGCTTCGGAAGTGCAGAAAGGCAACGCGCCCGAAGAACGCAAGATACAGCGCCTGTTCCGCAACGGCGACGTCACCCGGCTCATCAAGCGCTGCAACGACTTCGGCGCGGGCGGCGTGTCCGTGGCCATAGGCGAGCTTGCGCCCGGTCTTGAAATCAATCTCGACGCCGTGCGCAAGAAGTACGACGGCCTGGACGGCACGGAGCTCGCCATTTCCGAATCGCAGGAAAGCATGGCCTGCGTGGTGGCCGCCAAGGATGCCCCCGCCTTCATTGCCGCGGCGGAAAAGGAAAATCTGGAAGCCTACCAGGTGGCCGTGGTTACCGAAAGCCCGCGCATGGTCATGAACTGGCAGGGCAACACCATCGTCGATCTGTCCCGAGCCTTCCTCGACACCAACGGCGCGTCCAAGCACACCAGCATATATGTGGAGGCCAAAGACCGTTCCGCCATGAACGCTCCTGCAGCAACAAGCCTGCGGGGAACGGCAACAAGCCTCAAATGCGCCTCACGCCGCGGCCTTGCCGAACGCTTCGACTCCACCATAGGTGCGGGCTCCGTGCTCATGCCCTTCGGCGGCCTGCGTCAGCGCACGCCGGCGCAGGCCATGGCCGCCCTGCTGCCCGTGCTTCCCGGCCATGAAACAAAAGACTGCTCCGTCATGGCCTGGGGATTTGACGCTGACCAGATGAGCGTGGACCCGTACAAGGGCGCCTACCGCTCCGTGATCACCTCCGTGGCCCGTCTTGCGGCCGCCGGATGCGACTACAAAAAGGCCTACCTCTCCCTTCAGGAATACTTTGAAAAGCTGCGCGACGAACCGAAGCGCTGGGGCAAGCCCTTTGCCGCGCTTCTCGGTGCTCTTGACGCTCAGCTGGGCCTCGAAGTCGCGGCCATCGGCGGCAAGGATTCCATGTCCGGTTCCTTCCTCGACATGGACGTGCCCCCCACGCTCATTTCCTTCGCCATTGCTCCGGCAAAGACCGACGACGTGCTTTCCCCCGAGTTCAAGGAAACCGGACACCCCGTGTGTCTCTTCGCTCCGAAGGATGAGAGCGCCGAAGCTGTGAAGAACTGCTGGGACACGTTTGCCGCCCTGCACGCCCAGGGAAAGGTGAAGGCCGCCTGGGCCGTGGAAAACAGTCTGGCCGAAGCCGTCATGAACATGTCCTTCGGCAACGGCATCGGCTTTTCCTCCTGCACGGATGCGGACTGGTATGTCCCCATGCCCGGCGCCATTGTGGCGGAGCTCACCGAAGAGGCCGGCCTGTGCCTCGGCACGACCACGGCGGACTCTGCCGTGACTCTCGGCAGCGACTCCGCTTCCATCGACGAGCTCATGGCCCTGAATGAATCCGTGCTTGAGGACATCTACCCGAACCGCACGAAGAGAGACGAAGCCGCCGTACCGCTCATAAGCTCGGACAAGGAGCCCGTGGCCGTTCCCCGCGTCGGTGCAGCAAAACCCCGCGTGGTCATTCCCGTATTCCCGGGCACCAACTGCGAATACGACAGCGCCCGCGCCGTCATGCGCGCAGGCCTCGAACCTGAGATCATCGTGCTGCGCAACCAGTCCGCCGCCGAAGTCTCGGCCTCGGCAGCACGCTTTGCAAAGGCCGTGCGCGACAGTCAGATCATCTTCGTGCCCGGCGGATTCTCCGGCGGCGACGAGCCCGAAGGATCCGGCAAGTTCATTACGGCCTTCTTCCGCAACCCCGAAGTCACCGACGCCACCATGGATCTGCTCAAGCAGCGCGACGGACTCATGCTCGGCATCTGCAACGGCTTCCAGGCGCTCATCAAGCTCGGCCTCGTGCCCTACGGCGAGATCATCGACACCGACGATGCCTGCCCCACCCTCACCTTCAACGTCATAGGACGCCATCAGTCGAAAATCGTGCGCACGCGCGTTTCTTCCCGGCTTTCTCCGTGGCTCAAGAAGGCAGAAGTGGGAGAGATCATCTCCGTGCCGGTGTCCCATGGCGAAGGGCGCTTCCTGTGCAGCCCCGAACTTCTCAAAAAGCTCGCGGCAAACGGCCAGATAGCCACGCAGTACGTGGATCTCGACGGCAATCCCACCATGGACGTGGACTTCAACCCCAACGGCTCCGCCTGGGCCGTCGAGGGCCTCACCTCCCCCGACGGACGCGTGCTCGGCAAAATGGGTCACTCGGAACGCACCGGCGCAACGCTCTATAAAAACGTGCCCGGCAACTACGACCTCCATCTGTTCGAGTCCGCCAGAGACTACTTCTCCCTGTAGAAGAAGGAAAAGGCGGGAAACGCAGAAAAGACAGAAAAGACAGGAAAGGCATGCGGGGGGAATAATTCCCCCCGCGCCCCCTTGTTTCGCCTTGCGGCTGCGCCGCGCGGCGGGCATCGTGCGGATGTAACTGGCGGGCTTTGAAAAAGCGGCAAATCGGAAGGCTTGCCGTCAGGACCGGAAGGCTTGGCGGGCACGTTTCGGGCTTCGTAGTCAGTGCAGGCGTGCGCGGCTGCGCCCGCCTGCCGTCGCCGACCGATGTCCCCGCTTTCGCGGGCACATCGGTGTTGATGGAAGGATTTCCAGATTTTAAAAAGAGAGCGACGGATCAGCGTTCGGAAAAACTCTCGCCGGTACGACCAGCCTTTTGCAACGTCAAGACAGGCTGTCTCTGCAAAAGTCAAACCGACCTCTCCCCCCTCGGGCCCCGGACGACGGCAGGAGCCCGGCCGACGGCCGCAAGTAGCCGGAATTCACTTCCGGCGTTAAACGCAGCCGCCGTCGTGCAGGCTGAAGGCCCGTACAGTGTGTCTTGCGCTGAAAGGCAGACGAGATACCCCGAAACAGACCGGACAAGACTCACTCCGCAAACGCGTGTTCTTCAAAATCGAAGGACACGCGTTTTTCATGCCCGTAAAACGCAGACCATCCCTCCGGGCAGAGAACGTTCCGCCAGGCGGCCC
>NZ_CALUWV010000104.1 GCF_944324575.1 uncultured Mailhella sp.
GATTTTCCACGATGATGCCGACAATGCCGAGGCGGTTTTCTTCCATGTTTTTTCTCCTGTGGAAATGCCTTTTTCTGGAAGGCGGAGTGATGACCGGGCGTTGGAAAAGGATGTTCCCGGCGGGAGGGAGCCTTTCAGGAATGGCGTTTCTTGTCAAGGTGCGGATACGGCCGACTGCCGGAGGGGAAAAAGGCTCTTCGGACTGAAGTCTGATTTTTCTTGCCTCACGATGCAGAAAGCGTATGATGCCTCCAACTGACCGGCGGATTCATCTTCCGGAAAGTCCTGCCGCCAGTGTGCGGCCCTTGTTGCGGTATCCCGACTGCGAAGACGCGCCGTTTCGGCCGTTCCGGGCAGAAAGGTCTGTGCTGTCCCCGTCTGTCTTCCGCCTTTTGAGCGACTCTTGTCGACTGCCGGGCGCCTTTCCTTGCGGGCAGGCGCCTTTTTTGTTGTGTGCGCCATGTTTAACGGCAGTGTTGCCATGACAGGCCGAGAGCCGGGGCGGATGTGTCCGCCGGGGGATGATTATGTACGACGTACGATCGCGCGATTCCAACGAGTTCATCGATGATGCCGAGATTCTGGAATCTCTGGAGGAAGGGAGAAGACTGGCTTCCGACAGAACCGAGGTTGAACGCATTCTGAACAGGGCCCGCGAATGCCGCGGCCTGACGCATCGCGAAGCGGCGGTGCTGCTCTTCGTGGACGATGAGGAAACGCTGAAGCGTATGTATGCGCTGGCCCGCGAGATCAAGGAGCGCATCTACGGACGCCGCATCGTCATGTTCGCGCCTTTGTACCTTTCCGACTACTGCGTGAACAACTGCCGCTACTGCGGCTTTCATGCCAGCAATAAAACCGTGCGCCGCAAGCTTTCCCAGGAGGAGCTTCGCGAGGAGGTGCTGGCGCTGGAAGCGCTCGGGCACAAGCGTCTTCTTCTGGAGGCCGGCGAGGACGACCGCAACTGTCCCCTCGACTACATTCTCGAGTGCATGCACACCATTTATTCCACGAAGCTGCGCAACGGTTCCATCCGCCGGGTAAACGTGGACATAGCCGCAACCACGGCGGAGAACTACCGCAGACTCAAGGAAGCCGGACTCGGCACCTACATTCTTTTTCAGGAAACCTACCACAAGCCCACCTATGAGTTCATGCATAGAGGAGGCCCCAAGGCCAGCTATGAATGGCACACCGAGGCCATGGACCGGGGCATGCTCGAAGGCGGTCTGGACGACGTGGGCATAGGCGCGCTTTTCGGCCTGTATGACTGGCATTATGAAGTGATGGGCCTGCTCATGCACGCGGAACATCTCGAAGCCGTGGCCGGCGTGGGCCCGCACACCATTTCCTTCCCCCGGCTGCTGCCTGCCGAAGGTGTGGACTATTCCGCCTACAGGCTGGTGAGCGACCGGGATTTCAAGCATCTCATTGCGGTCACGCGCCTGGCCGTGCCCTATACCGGCATGATACTCACCACCAGAGAGTCCGCCGAGTTCCGTCGCGAGCTGCTCGACATAGGCATGTCACAGATGAGCGCGGGATCCTGCGTTGGCGTGGGAGGCTATGCCCATCCGGGCCGGACGGTGCCCGGAGAGACGCCGCAGTTTCATCTTGCCGATGAGCGCAGGCCCGAAGACGTGCTCAAGGGCCTCGTGCGCGACGGATATCTGCCGAGCTTCTGTACGGCGTGCTACCGTTCCGGTCGCACGGGCGACCGCTTCATGCCTCTGGCCAAAAGCGGAGAAATAAGCAACTGCTGTCAGCCCAACGCCATGCTCACGTTTAAAGAATATCTGCTCGACTATGCCGACGATGAGCTGCGCGCGCTCGGCGAGAAAATGATTGACGATGAGCTTGCCGGCATTGCTAGGGAAAGTCGCAGAAATCAGACGGCCCTGTATCTGAAGAGACTTGAGGCAGGGGAACGCGATCTGCGCTTTTAGTCGCATGCCGGACGGATGTTCGTTGCCGCGCCGCGGCGGTGCATCGGCCGCGGCGTGAGTTTGACGACGACTTCATGGAATATGCCGCTCGGACTCTGAACTGACAGCAATACTTCCGGCCTTCCGCGGCAGGAAAAAATCGGACGGACGGGCATCTCTTTTTTCTGGCAGGAGAAGAGCGTTTCGTCGGAGGGAGAACAGGTCCTTTTTTCGACGCGCCCGCCCGGCTCGGCATGCCGCGGCGCTCCTGCGGATGGGGTTTTCATCTCCGCAGAAGCGCCGGACAACAAAAAGCTCCCGTTACCGGGAGCTTTTTTTATGGGGAAGAAAGACGTTCAGAATCTTCGGCAGGAGAAAACAGGTCTTTCCGAACGTTGCGTGCGAGGCTGGGGCGCTGTCGGCAGAGCGTGGCGTGAAGATGCCGTCGGCGCTGCGGGCAGGACGGAAATGATCAGGGAAAGAAGATGCGCTTGGAGCGGGCGGTGGCGTCCGTATCCCTGCCAGCCCACACAAAGCGGTCATCTCTCAGGGCGGTGTCGCCGCGGTTCCAGCGATAGGCCACAAGCGGACCTCCCTTGACGGCGCTGAAGTCGAGACAGGCTACGGATGGCGCGTACAGGCGTATGCTCTCTCCGGGGCTTCTCCAGTAGTGGCCGAAGAAGGTGGGGTACTCCACGGGAATGGCTTCCCATATGTCGGGTTCGGGTCTGGCGTCTTCGGGAAGGGATGCAAGGTCGTCTTCGCCCATGAGGGCCATGTCCCGGCAGGTCTCGCCCATGCCGAGCCACCATCTGACGCGTATGCGATCCCGTTCGTTTCCGTCCTTGTCCTGAAAAACCGTATGCTCCGGCAGGGGAATTTCCGGTCCCTTGAGCAGCACGTCCACGGCCTGATATTCGCAGCTGCCCTTGTCGCGTCCGGCCCGCAGATAGCCCGCTTCGGTGAGGCGTGGCGCGTCCTTGCGTCCGGTGAGCATGGCTTCGCCGCCGCATTCGCCCTTCAGCAGCATGCGCATGGCCTCCGGGGACCAGCAGGCGTGCACCATATGCAGACGGTTGCCGTCTCCGCCGAGATCGCCGAGCTCCAGCCACAGGGGCAGGGTGCGCATCCACTGAATCCAGGGCTGATAACAGCCTGCAAGCTGCTCCAGCGTGGCGGCGTGCTGGACCGTGTGCTTTTCGTTGTGACTGCGAAGGTACTGGCCTGGCTGATCGGGGTCGGAGATGTTCCAGCATACGGCGTTGAATTCATGGTTGCCCATGAGGCACTCCGCGGAGCCGGCCTCGTGCATGTTGCGGACGATCGTCAGGGTTTCCAGAATCTGCGGTCCCCGGTCGATGTAGTCGCCGAGAAATATGACCATTCTGTCGGGATGCCTCCACACGCCCCCGTTCTTTTCGTAGCCGAGGCGGGAGAGAAGGGCTTCCAGCCTGTCCGCACATCCGTGTATGTCTCCTATCACGTCATAACCATTCAGCATAATCAGCTCCAGATGCCGTCGGGACAGGGCAGGAATACCCTTGAGAAATGCCGCTGTCCCGGTATGAAGTTCAGCTTAGCACAAGTGGCGCGGAGATAAAAGAGCAGCGGGACGGGACTTATGAAAGGATTAGGGAAGGATGGACAAAATCCGGCGGGACGCGGAGCGTGAGGGAGCCGCCTGTTCTCCGGAAAAGAGCAAGAGCGATCGTTGTCTGCAAAGAACGTGATATTTTTTCAATATTTTGGAATTATAGGAAATTATTCAGAAAAGAGAAGGAAAAAGGCTTCGCGGCCAGAGAATTTCTGCGTGTTGCGGGTGCGGGAGATTCAGGGCAGACGTTTCCGGGAAAGGCGGGCAGGCATCTTTCCCGGAAACGGGAAGGGTCATTCGCTGACGAGGCAGGCGTCAAGGGCGGCGCAGATGGCGCTTTCATCCATCTGACGGCCAATGAACACGAGCTTGATCATGCGGTCGCCGTAGCGCTCGTCCCAGTTTCGGTCGAGTTCCGGATTCGCAGCCCGGGCCTTTTGGCGCTGGTCCGAAGGCGCGGAGGCCATCCAGCGCCCGAAGGGAGTGGCAACGGTCTGCTTTCCGGCCTGCTCGAACATGTACGACATGGACGGATTCTTTTTGAACCACAGAAGGCCCTTGCAGCGTATGACATTTTCCGGCCAGGACATTTCCACAAATTCGCTGAACTTGTCCTGATCGAAGGGGGCGCGGCGGAAATACACGAAGGTGGAAATGCCGTATTCCTCGGTATGTGAATGGCCTTCCTCATGGTCATGATGGTGATGTCCGGCATGGTCGTGATCATGGTGATCAACGTCATGCCCGTCTTTTTTCGCGTCGAAGTTTTTAAGGGTCTGTATCCAGCCCGCAGACGTTCCGGCTTTGGCGAAATTGAAGGCGCGTGTGTCGAGAATGTCCTTGACGGCCACCGTGCCGTAGTTGGTTTCGATGATGCGCGCCTCGGGCTGCAGCTGACGGATGACGGCCTTGAGCGTGGCGAGCTGCTCTGCGGACACCTCGTCCACCTTGTTGAGCACGATGGTGGTGCAGAACTCTATCTGCTGGATGAGCAGGCTTTCCACGTCGTCCTCGTCGTTGTCGCCGAGCAGCTTTTCACCGTTCAGAAATTCGTCGGCCATGCGCATGGCGTCCACCACGGTGACGATGCCGTCGAGACGGCATACCGTGGGCATGACTTCGTCACCCAGCGTGATGGCCTGGGCAATGGGCAGGGGTTCGCAGATGCCGCTTGCTTCGATGAGAATGTAGTCGAAGCGGCAGGTGGCGATGAGGTCCAGAATCTGCTGCATGAGATCCTCTTTCAATGTGCAGCAGATGCAGCCGTTGGAAAGGGGAATAAGACTGCTTTCCATCTCCACGTTGCCGCCTTTTTCAATGAGCGCGGCGTCGATGTTGACTTCGCCTATGTCGTTGACGATGACGGCGACCTTGTAGCCCTCCTGATTGGAAAGAACATGATTGAGCAGCGTGGTCTTGCCCGCGCCGAGATAGCCGGTAAGAAGCGTGATGGGAACGATGTTTCTGTGCATGGGAAAAATTGAGCCGCGCATGGCGCGGGTTGAGGTTGCCGTCCGTCAGGCAAGGCAGGACGGCATGGGAAGAGCGGCCTGCGGGCAAAAGGAAAACGGGCAGCCCGCCCGGGGCGCGGGGAGCGCCCGAAGGCAGAACTGCCCGGGAAAGGGAAGAGGCCCCGGGATTATTTTTCCAGACAGGCGTCCAGCGCGGCGCAGATGGCGTCTTTGTCCATATGCTGACCGATGAAAACCAGTTTCTGCATTCTGTCGCCGTAGGTATCGTCCCACTCTCTGTCGAGCTGCTCGTCCACGCGGCGCTCGGCGGCCTGACGCTTGGCAGGGGCGGCGGCCACCCATTCTCCGTAGGGAGAGGCGGTCATCTGACGGCCTGCCTGTTCGTAAAGGTAGGCGGTGTCGGGCTCGTCACGGAACCAGATGAGTCCCTTGCAGCGGATCACGCTGGAAGGCCAGGCGTCGTTGACGAAATCCTCGAATTTCTTCTGGTCGAAGGGAGGACGGCGGAAATACACGAAGGTGGTGATGCCGTATTCTTCACCGTGCTCATGGTCGCCGTGGTGATGGTGATGATGGTGGCAGTGATGGCCGTGTTCCTCTTCATCATGGTCATGTTCGTGCTTGTGACCGTGCTCATGCCCGTCATGATCGTGGTCATGCCTGTGGCAATGCGCATGCCCTTCTTCGTCATGCTCATGCTCGTGTTCGTCATGGTCATGATGTTCATGCCCGTGTTCATGAGTGTCCTCGTCTTCTTCGGGAGCGTCGGCTTCCAGAGCCTGCACCCAGCCGATGGAGGAGCAGGCGCGGTCGAAGTCGAAACGGCCCGTATCGAGAATGTCCTTCACGTCCACCTTGCCGTAATTGGTCTCAATGATGTTCGCTTCGGGCTGGAGCTTGTGGATGACGGTTCTGAGCAGTCCGAGCTGATCCTCGCTCAGACCTGCCACTTTGTTGAGCACGATGGTGGTGCAGAACTCTATCTGCTGAATGACCAGGCTGGCCACGTCCTCTTCTTCTATGTCTTCTTCCACGAGACGCTGTCCGCCGAGGAATTCATCCACCATGCGCTGGGCGTCCACTACGGTGACGATGCCGTCGAGTCGGCAGATCTTGGGCAGAGACTCGTCGCCGAGGCAGAGCGTCTGAGCGATGGGCAGAGGTTCGCAGATGCCGCTTGCCTCAATGAGAATATAGTCGAACCGGCCGGATTCGATAAGGTTCAGCACCTGCTGAAGCAGGTCGACCTTGAGGGAGCAGCAGATGCAGCCGTTGGAAAGGGGGACGAGGCTGTCGTCCATTTCCACGCTGCCGCCCTTGGCGATGAGGCTGGCGTCGATGTTGACTTCGCCTATGTCGTTGACGATGACGGCAACCTTGTAGCCTTCCTGGTTGGAGAGCACGTGGTTGAGCAGCGTGGTCTTGCCCGCGCCGAGATAGCCGGACAGAACGGTGATGGGGACTATTTTTCTCTTTTTCATGATGACCTTCCTGAGAGCGCGGATGCGCGTTGATGGCGGGGCGCGGCGAGGCCGGACGTTTTTTGTCCGGGGGCGGGCCGTTTTCCTTCCGTCGCGATCGACGGAGGAAACAGGCGTGCGCGGCACGTTCAAGATAGGACAAAATCGCGCGGCGTCAACCTTGCGGAAGAGAGGAGAGAAAAACGGCATCGGAGAAAAAGACGCGAAGGTCATGAGCCGAAAACGCTGCGCGGGAAGAACTGTCTCGGGGGGAATGTCTTTCGTCCGTCGCCGTCTTGCCATGTGCGGGAGTTTTTCGTAATACACTGTTTTCCAACAACGGAGGATCTTCATGCAGTTTGTTTTCACTCCGGAGCGTGTTTGCTCCAAGATGTTCATGATAGAAGTGGACGATGCGACCAGAACCATCACCAACTTTGAATTCAAGGGCGGCTGCCCCGGCAACCTTCAGGGCATAGGCCGTCTCATACGCGGAATGCACATAGATGAGGTGATCGACCGCTTTGCCGACATGCCCGTCTGTTCCACCTCCAAGGTCTCGTCCTGCCCGGAACAGCTCCGCAGGGCTCTTCTTGAGCTGCGGGAACGTCTGGATTCCGGCGTGGCGCAGGAAAAGCCTCATTTCGGTCTCGAATCCTTTGCATCCATGAAGAAATAAGGCATTGATGCCGGGGCTGACCGATTGTGGCTCTGCCGGACGGAACTTCGTACATGACGAGGCGCTCCTGAATTTTCGGGAGCGCTTCTTCTTTTAAGGTTCTGCGCTATGGAAAGCAGAACCTACGCTCTGTGCGTGCGCCGTTTTTTTTTTGGGGGGAAA
>NZ_CALUWV010000105.1 GCF_944324575.1 uncultured Mailhella sp.
GCGTGCGCGGCTGCGCCCGCCTGCGGCTGGCCGACCGATGGCCCCGCTTCGCGGTGCCATCGGTGTGATTGGAAGGGATTTCCAGATTTTTTAAGGGGAGTGCGCTGGTTCAACGCTCTGGGAAACCTTTGTTTGCAAGGGACAATTTTTCTCAACGCTCTGGGGAACGCAACCAGCCTTCAGGCGGTCGCGCCGACGGACATAAGCAGGCGGGATTCACTCCCGCCGTTAAACGTAATGCCCGTCGTGCAAGCCCGTGTCCGTACAGCGTGTCTTTGAGCAGACGGGCGGTGGTATTCGGGGAGAGGAAAGAGGCAGAGAAGTGGAGCGTTCAGGGGGCGTGTCGTGCCATGTGGAGTCCGTACAGCGTGTCCGGGGCAGACGGGCGGTGGTGGTACTTGGGCGGGTGCGTGACTTTTTTTCCTTGCAGCACTGGTCCCCGCTTTTGCGGGGAACAGTCGGCTACCGCAGGCGGGTGCAGGGCACACGCCTGCACTGAGAGAGCAGGCAGAAACGTGTCCGGCCAAGCCTTCCGGTTTTGGCGTTGTTTTTCCTGCCTTGCATTTTTGAAGAGCGTCACCGGCTTTGATGAGAGAGCCGCCGAAGGCGGAACCATGGGGGTTCGGGGGAGATTATCTCCCCCGACGGGGCCAGGGGCAGGGCCCCTGCGGGGTTTCAGGGGCGGAGCCCCTGTCTGTCTGTCTGTCTGTCTGCCTGTCTGTCTGCCTGTCTGTCTGCCTCTCCGTTTTTCCGCCTCAAATATCATCATGAAAAAGAACGAGTTATGGGACTGACGAACAGGAAGAAGCGATTTGTGGAGGAATACCTTGTGGACATGAACGGCGCGGAGGCGGCGAAGCGTGCGGGGTATTCGGAGAAGGGGGCGTCGCGGGCGGCGTATCGTCTTTTGCACGAGCCTGCGGTGCAGACGGCTTTGGAAGCGGCGCGTGCCGGGGTATCGGCGCGGACGGGGGTGGATGCGGACTATGTGGTGCGCTCGCTGGTGGAGATAGTTGAGCGATCCATGCAGCGGGTTCCGGTGCTCACGGCGCGGGGCGAGCAGATGGTGGACGAGGAGGGCCGCGGGGTGTGGCGCTTTGATGCGCGGAGCGCGAACAAGGCGCTCGAGCTTCTGGGGCGGCACCTCGGCATGTTCACCGACAGAATAGAAGCCGACGTGCGCGAGAGCGTGAAAGTGGTGCTCTTCGGGGGCGAGTGAGGGAGGCTTCCGCCGCCCCCCGCGTTTCCCCACGGCGGGCCGGTTAGGAGATCTGCGGCCGGGAGTCGGGGCGTGATGCGGCCGGGCGGGGCGCGGGGCGTAGGGCGTTCGTGGCCCCGGGGGAGTCGGCAGGGCCCCCTCGCGTTCCCCGGGCGTGATGCGGGCCGGGCCCGGAGCGTTCGTGGCCCCGGGGCGGCGGGCATGATCGTGTAAGGAAGGAGAGATGAGCGAGGTTCGCATACGGCTGAGGCCGCTGCAGCAGAAGGCGCTGAAAGCGCTGGATGCCCGGCGTTTCGGGGTGCTTGTCTGCCACAGGCGTTTCGGCAAGACGGTGCTTGCGGTGTCGCGGCTGTGCCGCAACGCCACGCTTGCCGGGGAGTCGTACCGCGGGGCGTACATTGCGCCCACGTACCGGCAGGCCAAGGACGTGGCCTGGGACTATTTGAAGAAGATCGCTCTGGCGGCCGGGGCGAAGGTGAACGAAGGGGAGCTTCGGGTCGACTTCAAAAACGGGGCGCGGATACGTCTGTACGGGGCGGAGAATCCCGATTCGTTGCGCGGTCTGAACCTGTGCGACGTGGTGTTCGACGAGGTGGCGCAGATGCCCTATTCGATGTGGTCGGAAATCGTGCTTCCCATGATTCTGGCCACGCACGGCCGGGCGCTTTTCCTGGGCACGCCCAAGGGCCGGAATGCGCTCTGGAAGGTATGGGAGAACGCGCGCTTGCACGACGAGGAATGGGCGGCGCTCATGTACCGCGCTTCCGAGACGGGAATACTCTCGGAAGAGGATCTGGCCGTGGCGCGGCGCGAGACCGACGAGTCGGAATACGAGCAGGAATATGAGTGTTCGTTCACGGCGGCGGTGGCGGGGGCGTACTACGGCAGGCTCATGGAGCAGCTCGGCCGGGAAGGAAAGATTGCCGCGGTGCCGTATCAGCCGGGATTTCCCGTGGTGACGGCGTGGGATCTCGGCTTTTCGGACTCCACGGCCATCTGGTTCGCGCAGGTGGTGGGGCGCGAGGTGCACGTCATCGACTACTATCAGGCGTCGGGCGCGGGGCTGGATCATTACGTAAAGGTGCTGGGCGAAAAGGGGTACGTGTACGGCGAGCATCTTCTGCCGCACGATGCCGCGGCTTCGGAGCTCGGCACGGGCACGACGCGGCTTGAGACGCTGCAGCGTCTCGGGGTGCGGGGGCGGGTGCTGCCCATGACCACGGTGGACGACGGCATAAATGCGGTGCGGCTGCTTCTGCCGCGCTGCTGGTTTGACGGGAAGCGCTGTGCGCGGGGGCTGGAAGCTCTGCGTCTGTACCAGCGCGAATGGGACGAAAAGGCGAACGACTTTCGGGCGCGGCCCTTGCATGACTGGACGAGTCACGGGGCGGACGCCTTCCGGTATCTGGCCATGGGGCTGGACAACGTGGCGGGGCGGGGCGGCTTTGACAGGCTTCCGCCGCGCAGAAATCTGCGGGTATGCTGATGGACGAAAAGGACAGAGAAGAGCGGGCGCGCCGCGTGATTGCGCGGGAAATGGAATCGTGCATGGGAGGGGAGGGCTCGCGTCTTTCCTCGGAGCGCACGGCGCTCAAGAAGAAGTATCTGGGCTACGGCTACGGCGTGGACGAGGAGCGCGAGGGCAAGGGGCTTTCGACCTATGTCGACCGCACGGTGATGGAAACCGTGGAATGGGCCAAGCCCGGCCTCATGCGGGTGTTCTGCACGGATGAGATCATACGGTTCGAGCCGAAGACGCCCGAACAGGAACAGGCCGCCGAGGACGCCACGCTGTACGTGAATCAGGTGGTGTTCGGCAGGAGGATGTTTTCGCTGGTGCACGACGTGCTTGCCGACGGGCTGTATCAGCGGGCGGGCTGGTGCATGGCGCACTGTCCGGAGCGCAGGGAGCGGCGGGTCAGGCAGTTCACCGGGCTTTCGGAAGCCGAGGCCGTGGCGCTGCTCATGGACCCCTCGCTGGACATGGAAACGCCGGGCGCGGTGAAGGTGCGTCGTTACGCGTCGCCGCAGGGGCCGCTTTACGACGTGACTGTGCATCAGACCGTGACCGTGCGAGAGATACGCATCGACGCCGTGCCGCCGGAGAACGTGATAGTGTCGGCGGACGCGGAAAGCGTGGAGAAGGCGCGCTTCATTGCCTGCTGGCAGAGGCGCACGGCCTCGGAGCTTGTGAGCGAAGGGTATCCGCGCGCGCTCATTGAGGAGCTGGAACCTGCGGACGGCGCGGACGAAATGCCGGAAACCGCAGTGGGCCGCGCGGTGAACGACGCCTTCGGGCCGGTGCGGGGCGAGGGACGCGGGGCGGCGCGGGAATACAGAATTTATGAAGCGTGGTTCGACTTCGATCTGGACGGCGACGGGCTTGACGAAAAGGTGAAGGCCACCTTCTGCGGCGAGGGGGAGAGCTGCCGCATTCTGAAGCTTGAGGAATGGCCGCTGTATCGAGCGCCGCTCTTTGCGGCCTGTTCGGTGCCCATGCCGCATCAGGTGGTGGGGCTGTGTCTGGCGGATCTCGTGTCCGACGTGCAGGATTTGCGCACGGAAATGACGCGGCAGTATCTGGACAATCTGGCGCTGTCCAATCAGGGCGAGCTCGTGGTGAACGAGGGCATGAGCGGCAGCGTGGAATACGACAGTCTGCTGGCGCGCGGGGTGGGGGCGGTGCATCGCGTGCGCGGCGACGCCACCATAACGCCGCTGCCCGTGACGGCCTCGTCGTCGGACGCGCTTGCCGGGCTCGACATGAGCGCAACGCTCATCGAGCGGCGCACGGGGGTGTCGAGCCGCACGCAGAGCCTGCAGGCCGACACGCTTCAGAACACGGCCACGGGCGCGAGCATCATGGAAGAGGCCATAAATCAGCGTCTTGAGCTCATTGCGCGCGTGTACGCCGAAACCTTTTTCAAGCCGCTCGGCCGTTATGTGCTGCATCTTCTGCACCGGTATCACGACAAGGCGGTGCAGCTGCGGCTGAAGGGCCGTTTCATGGCCTTTGATCCGCGCAACTGGGATCCGGACATGGACATAGCCGTGGCCGTGGGACTCGGCACGGGCAACCGCATGAAGCTGGTGGCGGCCTGTCGCGAGATATTGCAGCTTCAGCAGGCGTTCATGGGGCGTCTCGGGGCGAACTCGCCGGTGCATCTGTCCAACGTGGTCTACACCTGCCACAAGATGGCGGAAGCTGCGGGTCTGGAATCGCCGGAGCGCTTCTTCGGCTCGGAAGAGGACGCCAAGAAGGCCGAGGCGGCCATGAGGAGCGCGCCTGCCGCGCCTTCGGCGGAGGAAAGGAAGCTGGAGCTTGAAAAGGAAAAGCTGCGTCTTGAGCGGGAGAAGTTCGAGCTTGAGAAGGCGGAAACGCTGGAGCGGCTGCGTCTTGATGCGTGGAAGGCGCAGACGGACGCCGCGCGCGACGCGGCCAAAACGGCGCAGAGCGCGCTTCTGGACAGGGCGAAGACCGAAGGAAGCCTTGCGCTGAAGGCGGCGGAAATGCGCATGGAGGAAGGTCTTGACCGTGCGCGTCTGGCCGCGGGCGAGCGGGGCGCGGGGCTGACGAAGATCAGGGGCGCCGGGGCATGGTGACGGACGTGAGGAAGCCGGGCGGACTTTTGGGGATTCCGGGATCTGCCTGAGCCGCCGAACCGGAGAGGTTTTCAAACCGTTGCCGTGCGCGAGCCGAAACCTCAGGGGCGGACATCTGTTGAAGGAAAGAGGGTACCGGAAGGGCAGCCCGGGTACTTCATGAGGGAAAACAATGACGCATGAAGAGCGGATGGAAGCGCTGGAAGCCGGACGCATTTTGCAGAGCGCGGTGTTCCGGCGGGCGTTCGAGCGCCTGGACGCGCGGTATGTGCAGGCGTGGCGCGCCAGTGCCGACGGCGTGAAGCGTGAGGACTGGTGGCATAAACAGCGGGCGCTTGCAGAGGTGAAAAAGGAAATTTTTCGGGAATTGCAGTGCGCCGCGCTCAAGGAACATGGCAAGGATGAAGCATTGAATGCGGCCGTGAGAGCCGTGAAGGAGAACGCATGAACGACATGGAGAAAAAAGCGGAAGGCGTGTACGACGTGGACGCCATAGCTTCCCTGTTCGACGGCGGGGCGGAAGGCGGCTCCGAAGAGGGGGAGACGCTGCCCGAAGACGTTCGGGACGACGAAGGCCGTGACGGGGAAGGCTCCGCTGCCGAAGATAAGACCGGCGCTGCTGCAGAGGACGCCGCAGGCAAGGCCGATGACGCCGAAAAGGACGCCGGAAACGATGAAGAGGGCCTTGCGGACGTGCCCATGCCGGAAGGCTTTGAAGAGGCGCTGTGGAGCGCGCTTTCTCCCGAGGCGCGAAGCGCGGTGCACTCGCGCGAGCAGGCCCATGCCGCGGAGCTTTCGCAGGCGAGGCAGAAGGAGCAGGCCGCAAGGCAGCGCGAGGAGCAGTTTGCCGTGGCGGCCAACGCCGAGCTTCAGCAGGCGCTTGCCGCCATGAAGCAGATCGTGGAAGCCGAATACGGCTCCGTGGACTGGAACGCGCTTGCCCAGCGTGATCCCGCCGCCTTTGTGAAGCTGCGTCAGGCCTGCGCCTCCCGCATGGACGCCGTGCGCCGCGTGCAGGAGCGCGTGACGCAGGCCGCGCGCCGCTACGAAGCCGAACGCGCCGCCCAGGCCTCCCGCGCCATGGCCGACGAGTTCGCCCGCGTCCAGCCGGAACTTCGCGCTCTCATGGGAGCCGGATTCAACGGCAGAACCTTTGCCGCCAACATTGCGGAATACATGAAGGAGCAGGGCTGCCCCCCTTCCGCCGTCAACGGCCTGACCAAAGGGTACGAGGTCAAGCTCGTCGCCAAGGCCATGCTCTACGACGCCCTCGCCGCCCGACGCGCCGCCGCCGTCAAAAAGGTCGCCGACGCCCCCAGCGTCCGCCCCCCGCGCGCCTCGGCCAGATCCTCCGACCGCGCCTCCCGCGCCCGCGACGCCCTCGCCCACAACCCCGACAGCACCGACGCCCTCGCCGCCCTCTTCGAAGCAACTATGTGAAAGGCAGAAAAGGCAGGAAAGGCAGTGCGGGGGGAATAATTCCCCCCGCGCCCCCTTGTTTCTTTCAGCTTTTTAACAGCGCTCGTGAAAACGCGGGAGCTGAGCCCTGAACGGAAAGGGCAGGGGGGAGTGACGTCAGGGCCGGCAGGCTCGGCGGACGCGTTTCGGGCTGCAATCTCAGTGCAGGCGTGTGCTGCCGCACCCGCCTGCGGCTGGCCGACCAATGTTCCCGCTTCGCGGTCACATCGGTGTGGTTGGAAGGGATTTCCAGATGGTTACGCCGTGCGCTGGTTCAACGCTCCGGGAAACCTTCATTGGCAGCGGAATGACCGTTTCTCAACTCTCCGGCAAATCTCTTCATGCATCAACGGTAATATCAAGCCCTCAGGGGAGGACATGACATGGCAAATACGGTATCCGGTCAGCTCAGGGATGCGAATCTCAAGGGCAAGCCCCGCGATCTCATGGACATGATTTTCAACGTGGCCCCCACGGACACGCCTTTTCTGTCCATGTGCGGCAAGTCCGAGGCCACGCAGACCCTGCACGAATGGCAGACCGACACCCTGGCCAGCCCTGCCGAGAACGCCGCGCTCGAAGGCGCGGACACCACGGCGTTTTCCGAAAGCTTCACCACGGAGCTTTCCAACAAGACGCAGATTCTGAGGAAGGGCATCAACGTATCCGGCACGGCGCAGGCCGTGAAGCAGGCGGGTGTGTCCCGTCAGTACGCCTATCAGATGGCCCTGCGCACCCGCGAGCTCAAGAAGGACGTGGAATACGCCCTTCTGCAGAACAAGGTGGCGCGCGCGGACAACGGTTCCAGCGAGGGCCGACTCATGACCGGGCTTCCCTGCTGGATGCAGACCAACTACGCCACGGAAGACGGCACCAGGGCTTCTCTTCCCGGCACGGCCTGCACGGCGGGAACCACCCGCGTGCCCACCGAGGCCATGCTCAAGGCGCTGCTCACGGACATTTACAACGCGGGCGGCAACCCCGACCGCATCATGATGGCCCCGGACA
>NZ_CALUWV010000106.1 GCF_944324575.1 uncultured Mailhella sp.
AGCTTTTTGACAGCGCTCTGGGGAACGCGGGCAAAGAGCGCTGAACGGGAAGGGCAGGGGAGAACGGCGCAAAGACCGGAAGGCTGGTTTCACGCTGTTCGGGCTTCGGAGTCAGTGCAGGCGTGCGCGGCTGCGCCCGCCTGCGGCTGGCCGACCGATGTTCCCGCTTCGCGCTCACATCGGTGTGATTTGTAAGGATTTCCAGATGGGGAGGGGAGAGCGCTGGGTCAGCGCTCTGGAAAGCCTTTGTTTGCAACGAAACAAGTCTCTCTCAGCGCTCTGGGGCCCGCGACCTGCCTTCAGGCGGTCGCGCCGACGGTCATAAGTAGCCGCGATTCACTCGCGGCGTTAAATGCAATGACCGTCGTGCAAGTCCTGCGTCCGTACAGCGTGTCCGGAGAGACGGGCGTTTGCGGTACTCGGGCATCGGAACATGTCGCCCCGGGCATTGCGTGACAGGCAGATGCCGGGACAAAGGTAGGTGTCCTCGGCTTGACGAGTCAGACAAAGGACTCTATAAAAATGACTTTGGCGCGTTTTCAGAAAGGCCGGAAGGCCTTACTATTTCCAAGGTGCGTCCGAAGGAGAAATATATGTCGAACATGACTATCGTTGGTGCGCAGTGGGGCGACGAAGGCAAGGGCAAGATCGTCGATCTGCTCACTTCCGAAGTGGATATGGTGGTCCGTTTTCAGGGCGGCAACAACGCCGGACATACGGTCATTGTGGATGGCCAGAAGTACGTCCTGCATGTTGTGCCTTCGGGCATCCTTCACCCCGGGAAAATGTGCATCATCGGCAACGGCGTCGTGCTTGATCCCGAGAGTTTTCTTGATGAGATCGACGCCCTCCAGAGTCTCGGTCTCGACGTCAGCCCCGAAAGGCTGAAGATAAGCTACAAGACGCATCTCATCATGCCCTATCACCGCATCATAGACGGTGCGCGCGAAGGACACGCCAAGTCCAAAATAGGCACTACCGGCCGCGGCATCGGTCCCTGCTACGAGGACAAGAAGGCCCGCGTGGGCGTCCGTGCCGGTGATCTCACCGATCCCGAAGTGCTCCGTGCCAAGATTGAGCACGCCCTTCAGGAAAAGAACGTGCTCTTCACCCAGCTCTACGGCCTGCCCGCGCTGGATCCCGAAACCGTGTTCAACGACCTCATGGCCATCGCGCCCCGTCTCGTGCCCTATCTCGCCGACGTGTCCACGCTCATCATGGACGCCGACGCCGCAGGCAAGAACATCATGTTTGAAGGCGCGCAGGGCGTCATGCTCGACATCGACCACGGCACCTACCCCTTTGTGACCTCCTCCAACGTGGTGTGCGACAACGCCTCCATCGGTTCCGGCGTGCATGCCGGCATGATCGATCAGCGCATCGCCATCGTGAAGGCCTACACCACCCGCGTGGGCTCCGGTCCCTTCCCCACGGAACAGCTCGACGACATGGGCGAGTTCCTGCGCCGTCAGGGCGGCGAATACGGCGCCACCACCGGCAGACCCCGCCGCTGCGGCTGGATCGACCTCGTGGTGCTGCGCGAAATGGTTCGTCTGTGCGATCCCACCTCCATCGCCCTCACCAAGGTGGACGTGCTTTCCGGCCTCAAGGAAATCAAGTTCTGCGTGGCCTACGAATATGAAGGCAAGGTCATGCAGTATCCGCCGCAGACCCCGCGCGGACTCGACAACGTGAAGCCCGTCTATGAAGTGCTGCCCGGCTGGGACGAGGATCTTTCCACCTGCACCACCTGGGAATCCCTGCCCGGAAACTGCCGTCGCTACATCGAGCGCATCGAGAACATTCTCGGCGTGAAGATCGGCTTCATTTCCGTGGGCCCCGACAGAAATCAGACCTTCCGGCGCTAGCATGGCTGCGGCCAGAAAGGAAGGCGGCAAGGCGAGCGCGCGCAAATCTGCGCCCGAGGACAGACTTCCCGGCGTGGACGAGGCGCGCGCCGCGTTTTCCGCATCTCTCGACCCGGAACTGGAGAGGCCGCGCGCCTTTCTGCGCGCCATGCGGCAGGAACCGCCGCAGCTTCTGCATCTGGAAGGCGGAAACGCCTCCTCCCGCGTGGCCCTCGCCCTGTGGTGGGCCGCGCTGCTCAACTGCGAGGAGCAGGACGACGAGCCGTGTCTGGCCTGTCATTCCTGCCTGCGGATCGGGGCAGACATGCATCCCGATCTCTTCCTGCTCGACGGTCGCGCCGCGTCCATCAAAATAGACGAGGTGCGTGCGCTGCGTCCCGTGCTGGGCGAAAAGCCCCATTTCGGACGTCGCCGCGTCATCGTGCTGGCAGAGGCGCAGTCGCTCGGCGTGGAAGCCGCCAATTCCCTGCTCAAGGTGCTGGAAGACCCGTCGCCCGATACCTGCTTCGTGTTCACCGCGCCTCAGCGCGAGAGGCTTCTGCCCACGCTGGTTTCCCGGGGATGGGTCATCACGCTGCCCTGGCCTGAAACCGGACGCGCGCTGCCTGCCGAGCTTCAGGTCTGGGAAAACGCCCTTGCGCGCTTCGCCTCCGAAGGACGGGGCTGGTTCGACATGACCCAGGCAAGAAACGGTCTCGACGCCGCAACGGCACAGAACGTCGTGCTCGTGGGGCAGAAGGCCCTTGCCGACTGCCTTGCTTCCCGCAGCTCCGGCCCCCTGGCCGGACTTTTGCGGCCCCTGCCCGAAGAAATGCTTCTTGAGATTTCCGAGCTCTTCGTGAAGTGTCAGGACGCGCTCATCGCGCAGGTGAATCCGCTGCTCGCCCTCGACGCCATGGCCACGGGACTCTGGCGCGCCGTGCGCGAGGGCAGACGCGGCAAAGTGCCCGGAACTCCTTGACAGAGGGACTCTTCGTTCCTACCTTTCGTGTACCACTATTGGAGGTCTTTTCATGAGTCAGGAATTTGAAAACAAGGAAGCCGTGAACGAAGAGGCGGAACTCGAGGCCCCGGAACAGGTCGCCGAAGAGAACGCTCCCGTTCAGGAAAAGACGGAAGAAGAGCAGCTTGAGGAGTGCCGCGCCAGACTCTGCGCGGCCTGCAATGTGGCCGCCGAGGCCAATGCCGTCAAGCTGCGCGCGCTGGCCGAGATGGACAACTTCAAAAAGCGCGTTCAGCGCGAAAAGGAAGAGCAGGCCCGCTACGCTGCCGAAAAGGTGCTCGCCGATCTTCTTCCCACGCTGGATAATCTCGACCTCGCCCTCCAGTACGGCGGTCAGTCGGAAGAGAGCCGCAACATGATGGTCGGCGTGGAAATGACCCGTACCATGCTGCTCGACGCGCTCAAGAAACACGGACTCGTGCCCGTGGGCGAACCCGGTCAGGTCTTCGATCCCAACGACCACGAAGCCGTGGGGCAGGAGGCGGCCGAAGGCGTCGACTCCGGCTGCATTGTCCGCGTCATGCAGAAGGGCTACAGGCTCAACGACCATCTGCTGCGCCCCGCCCGCGTCATCGTCGCTCTGTAGGGGCGTCCTTTGTCCATTCGTATCTGAAAACGGAGTCGCCTGCGGGCGGCTCCGTTTTGCGTTTTTCGCGAAAAGCCCGGACTCTTTCAGAACGGAAAGGCGTTTTGCCGCGCCTTCCTGTCGCCTGATCCTTTGGACGGAAAAGAGCCGCAGCCGCGCCCCGTCGCTCATGTTGCCGGACGGCGCATCCGCCGCCCGCGTCGTTTGTGACTTCGGGCTTGGATGGCATGACGGCCCGGGATGATAAAAGACTTGAATTTATGACACAGGAGTAATGTTATGCAGGTTCTTCTCGTGAACGGCAGCCCCCACGCCAAGGGCTGCACCTGGACGGCCCTTTCCGAAGTGGCCGCAGAACTGGAAAAGCAGGGCATCAGTTCTCAGATCTTTCAGCTCGGCACCCAGCCCGTTGCGGGCTGCAGCGCATGCGGTTCCTGCCGCAAGACGGGCCGCTGCTTCCGCGACGACAAGGTGAACGAGGCCCTCGCCCTCGTGCCCGAGTTCGACGGCTTCGTGTTCGGCTCCCCCGTGTACTACGCTTCCGCATCCGGCCAGCTCGAAAGCTTCCTCGACAGACTGTTCTTTGCCGGCTCCGCCCTCTTTGCCAACAAGCCCGGCGCGGCCGTGGTGAGCTGCCGCAGAGGCGGCGCTTCCGCAGCCTTTGAGCAGATCAACAAGTACTTCGGCATGAACAACATGCCCGTGGTCACCTCCAGCTACTGGAACCAGGTGCACGGCAATACCCCCGACGAAGTGCGTCAGGACGCCGAAGGCCTCCAGACCATGCGCCAGCTCGCCCGCAACATGGCGTGGATGCTCCGCTGCTTCGAGGCCGGAAAGGCCGCAGGCATCCCCCTGCCGGAAAAGGAACCGGCCATCAAGACCAACTTCATCAGATAAGCGCTTCCTGCGCGTGCCGTAAAAGGACGGAGCCCGAACAGGGCCCCGCCCTTTTTTTAATGCAGGGCGCCGGAGAGAAAGAACAGGGGCGCTGCCCCGGATCCCGGCGGGGGAAAAAGAGAGAGCAGGGGCGCTGCCCCTGGCCCCGCCGGGGGAGCCCCCCGGGCCCCCGGAAAGGCAGGAAAGGCAGTGCGGGGGAAATAATTCCCCCCGCGCCCCCCTGATTCTTTCAGCTTTTTATCAGCGCTCGGGGGAACGCGGGCGAGGTGAGGAGCCCGCGCCGACGTCCGCAAGTAGCCGGAATTCACTTCCGGCGTAAAACGCAGCGGGCGTCGTGCAAGCATCGCGCTCGTACAGTGTGTCCAGAACAGACGGGCGGTTGTGGTACTCGGGGCAGGGGGAAATGTCATAATTCCCCCCGCGCCCCCCTGTTTTGCCTTGCGGCTGCGCCGCGCGGCGGGAATATGTGGAAGCCGGACGCCGAGCTTTGAAACAGCGACAGGGCAGGGGAGGGCGCCTGCCCGAAGCTCTGGGAAACCTTCGTTTGCAACGAAACAAATCCCTATCAACGCTCTGGGGCCCGCGACCTGCCTTCAGGCGGTCGCGCCGACGGTCATAAGTAGGCGGGATTCATTCCCGCCGTTAAACGCAATGACCGTCGTGCAAGTCCTGTGCCCGTACAGTGTGTCTGGAGCAGACGGGCGCTTGCGGTACTCGGGCGGCGGGATGTAAGCACCCGCCTGCCGTGGCCGACCGATGTTCCCGCTTCGCGGCAACATCGGTATGCTTTGAAGGGATTACCAGATGTTTACGGGAGAGTGGAGGCTCGAAGCTCTGGGAAACCGTCGGTGATAAAAACGGTCGTGTTTCAACGTCTGCCTCGCATTCAAGTTCTCCTTTCAGCCCTTTCTCAACGCTCGGGTCGGCCTTTGTTTGCAGCGATTTGCCCTTTCTCAACGCTCTGGGACCCGCGACCTGCCTTCAGGCGGTCGCGCCGACGGTCATAAGTAGGCGGGATTCACTTCCGCCGTTAAACGCAATGACCGTCGTGCAAGTCCTGTGCCCGTACAGCGTGTCTGGAGCAGACGGGCGTGGGCGGTACTCGGGTTTTTTATAAGGCAAGGGCCCGGGCATCTTGAACTGTCGGCCTGTTGTGCTACGTTGGCGTCGGTCGCCCGTTTCGGGCTTTTGTGTTGTTCCGTCTGCCGCCAGTGAGTCTTCCATGAATGTGTCTTCTCCTGCCGTCGGTCATGCCGTGGCGCTTTTCACCATTGTCGTCTGGGGTGTCACCTTTGTGTGCACCAAGGTACTGCTTCGGGATTTTCAGGCCGTGGAAATCCTGTTTCTGCGCTTCGTCATGGCGTTCTTTGCCCTGTACCTCGCCGCGCCCGGACGTCTTCCCGGCATGACGGCAAAACGGCACGTCGTGGTGGCCGCCGCAGGACTGTGCGGCATCTGTCTGTATTATCTTTTGGAAAACATCGCCCTCGGACACACCATGGCGTCCAACGTGGCCGTCATTCTTACGGCAACGCCGCTCTTTACCGCGCTCGTCGGGCGCTTCGTCTTCCACAGCGGCGAAAGGTTCGGCGCAGGCTTCTGTCTCGGCTTCGTGGTCGCCATGACCGGCATCTGCCTCATCAGCTTCAACGGCGCACAGCTTTCCCTGAATCCCGTGGGCGACCTGCTCGCCGTTACCGCCGGTTTCGTCTGGGCCTTCTACGCCTGCCTCACCAGCATCATGGGAACCTGGGGCATATCCTCCATGCAGATTACCCGCGCCACCTTCGGATGGGGAATTCTGTTCATGATTCCCTTTCTGGCCTTCTTCGGCTTCAGCTGGGACATGACCAGACTCCTGCGCCCCGTCAATCTCGTCAATATGCTCTTCCTCGGTCTCGTGGCCTCCGCTTTGTGCTTCACCACCTGGAACATGGCCGTCCGTGCCCTCGGCACCGTGCGCGCCAGCCTCTACATCTACCTCGTGCCCGTCATCACCGTTGCCGTCTCCGTCGTCGTCCTCGACGAGCCTTTGACCTGGCTCTCCGCCCTCGGCACCGTTCTTACCCTCGCAGGCCTCTTCATCTCCCAGATGGGAAGACGATGAAGAAAAAGCAGGTAAGAAAAGGCAGAAAAGGAAAGGCAGAAAAGGCAATGCGGGGCGCCGCCCCGCACCCCGGCGGAGGAAATAATTCCCCCCGCGCCCCCCTGTTTCGCCTTGCGGCGGGTGTCGTGCCAATGCCGGGAGTTGTGCAGAAAACCGCGGGAAAAGCAGGGAAGTGGCGAAAAGGTCGTAAGTCTCGGCAGGCGCGTTTCTGGCTGCCAAGTCAGTGCAGGCGTGTGCCCTGCACCCGCCTGCGGCTGGCCGACCGATGTTTCGCTGCGCGCAACATCGGTATGCTTTGAAGTGATTACCAGATTTTTAAGGGAGAGCGTTGGTTCAACGCTCTGGAAAGCCTTCGTTGGCATGAATTGCTGTTTCTCGAAGCTATGGCGGGCCTTCATTTGCAACGAAACAAATCCCTCTCAACGCTCTGGGGCCCGCGACCTGCCTTCAGGCGGTCGCGCCGACGGTCATAAGTAGCCGGAATTCATTTCCGGCGTTAAACGCGGCGGACGTCGTACAAGTCCCGCGTTCGTACAGCGTGTCCAGAGCAGACGGGCGCTTGTGGTACTCGGGAGAAATGAGAGAACAGACGGGCCCTGGCGTCACTCGGGTGGCGGGATGTAAGCACCCGCCTGCGGCTGGCCGACCGATGTTTCGCTGCGCGCAACATCGGTATGCTTTGAAGTGATTACCAGATTTTT
>NZ_CALUWV010000107.1 GCF_944324575.1 uncultured Mailhella sp.
GTGCACATCACCTGCGGCCACCGCATCGACGCCTTCACCCGTCCCAAGATGCATCCCACCGGCTTCGATCCCATGGCGCACAATGCCTGGGCCAGCGAAATCGTGAAAAAGTCCGGCGTCACCATTCCCATCGGTCTTGTGGGCGGCGTCTATGATCCCGCCGTGGCCGAAGAAGTGCTGGCCAAAGGCCAGGCCGACTATGTGCTCATGGCCCGCTCCGCCATGGCCGACCCCGAACTCGTCAAAAAAGCCAAGGAAGGACGCGAAGACGACATCCGCCCCTGCCTGCGCTGCAACTACTGCATGGACCACGGCCGCCGCGTCGCCATTTCCAAGGATCTGCACCTGCTCACCTATCCGAGCTACGACCGCCAGTGCATGACCAACCCCCTGCAGTTCCAGAGCGCCCAGAAACTGCGCATCCCGCCGGCCGACCGTTATAAGAAGGTCGCCGTCATCGGCGGCGGCGTAGCCGGCATGGAAGCGGCCCTGAGCTGCGAAAGAAGAGGCCACAGTGTGGTCATCTATGAAAAGACCGACCGTCTCGGCGGACAGGCTCTGCTCTCCGATCCCATGTGGTTCAAGAAGGAAATGAAGCTGTTCCACGAGTATCTGGTACGCCAGATCAAGAAGCGCCCGGCCATTACCGTAGTATACAATACTGAAGCTACCCGCGAGCTCATTGAAGAAAACGACTTCGACGCCGTCATTGTGGCCGTGGGTGCGGAACAGGTCGTTCCCCGCATCCCCGGCGTGGAAAAGGCCACCATGTCCTTCGATGTCTTCGGCCATGAAGACAAGGTCGGCAAGAAGGTCGTCATCATCGGCGGCGGCGCCATCGGCGTGGAACTCGGCATTCATCTGAGCGGTCTCGGTCATGAGTGCACCGTAGTGGAAATGGCCGAGCACATCGCCGCCAAGGCTCAGCTCACCGAACGCACCGCCTATCTCATCAACCTGGACAAGAACCACGTCAAGACCATGGCCAAGACCACCTGCCAGGAAATCGACGACAAGGGCGTGTGGGTGGAAAATGAGGAAGGCAGACAGTTCCTCGAAGCCGACACCGTCATCATCGCCGTGGGCACCAAGCCGCTGGTCAACGAACGGGAAAAGTTCAAGGACGTGGCCTTCGACGTGATCAGCGTGGGTGACTGCGTGGAGGCTTCCAGCATCGTGCACGCCGTGCACACCGGCTTCGACGCGGGCCTCACCCTGTAATTCCGGATTCCTTCAAAAGATGCACGGGGCATCCGCGGAAGGCGGATGCCCAAAATACCCCAGGAGTTTGCCATGAAACCGATATACAAGGAAAAATATCCTCATCTTTTTGAACCCATGTACGTAGGCAAGAACAAGGTGCTCTTCAACAACAGGGTTCGCGTTGCGCCCATCGGCACCGGCGCCACCGGCGGCGGCGAAGACAGCGACGGCCGCATCAACACCTTCGGCATCGACTTCTGGATGCGCTTCATCCGCGGCGGCTTCTCCTCCGTGGCCCTGCCCATGGAAGTGCCCATCGACGGCAGCCACGAACACTGCTTCAATCTGAATCCCAAGACCTGCAACCAGATGAATTTCCAGCGCTTCCAGCGTGCCGTTCACGCCTACAACGGCAGAAGCTTTGCGGAATTCATCCACGGCGGTCCCTACATGCGCGAGGGCTTCAAGAAGATTGCCGCCGACGACGAACCCCATCTCGGCGCCAAGGCCGCCACGGTGGCGGAAATGGAAGAAATCGCCGCTCTGTTCGGCGAATACGCCCACTGGGCCCAGATCGCCAATTTCGACGGTCTCATGCTGCACTTTGCCCACGGCTGGCTTATCAACTACTTCCTCTCCCCGCTCACCAACCACCGCACCGACGAGTTCGGCGGCTCCATTGAAAACCGCTGCCGCTTCCCCGTCATGATACTCAAGGAAATCCGCCGCGTGGTGGGCGACAGCCTGCTCATCGAACTGCGACTCAACGGCACCGACGGCGTTGAAGGCGGCATCATGCCCGAAGAAACGGCCGAACAGGTCAAGATCTTCCAGGATTACGTGGACATGGTGCACATCACCTGCGGCCACCGCATCGACGCCCTCACCCGTCCCAAGATGCATCCTACCGGCTTCGATCCCGTGGCGCACAACGCCTGGGCCAGCGAAATCGTGAAGAAGTCCGGCGTGTCCATCCCCATCGGCGTGGTGGGCGGCATCTACAGCCCCGAAATCGCCGAAGAAGTGCTCGCCAAGGGACAGGCCGACTACGTGCTCATGGGCCGCTCCGCCATGGCCGATCCTGAAATCATCAAGAAAGCCAAGGAAGGCCGCGAGGACGACATCCGTCCCTGCCTGCGCTGCGACTACTGCCTCGATCACGGCCGCCGCGTGGCCATTTCCAAGGATCTGCATCTGCTCACCTATCCGAGCTACGACCGCACCTGCATGGTCAACCCGCTGCAGTTCCAGAGCGCCCAGAAGCTGCGCATTCCGCCGTCCGACCGTCATAAGAAAGTCGCCGTCATCGGCGGCGGCGTGGCCGGCATGAACGCCGCCATAAGCTGCGCCGACCGCGGCCATTCCGTGGTGCTCTACGAAAAGACCGACCGCCTCGGCGGACAGGCCCTTCTCTCCGACCCCATGTGGTTCAAGAAGGAAATGAAGCTGTTCCACGAATATCTGGAACGCCAGGTCAAGAAGCGCCCGGCCATCACCGTGGTCTACAACACGCAGGCCACCCGTGAAATCGTTGAAGAAAACGATTTCGACGCCGTCATCGTGGCCGTGGGCGCGGAACAGATCGTTCCCCGCATCCCCGGCGTGGAGAAGGCCACCATGTCCTTCGACGTGTTCGGTCATGAAGACAAGGTCGGCAAGAAGGTCGTCATCATCGGCGGCGGCGCCATCGGCGTGGAGCTCGGCATTCATCTGAACGGCCTCGGCCATGAGTGCACCATCGTGGAAATGGCCGAATACCTCGCTTCCAAGACGGAGCTCACCGAGCGCACCGCCTACATGATCCATCTGAAGAAGAACAACGTCAAAACCATGGTCAAGACCACCTGCCAGGAAATCACCGACAAGGGCGTGTGGGTGGAAAATGAGGACGGCAGACAGTTCATTGAAGCCGACACCGTCATCATCTCCGTGGGCACCAAGCCTCTTGCCCAGGAACGCGACCAGTTCAAAGACGTGGCCTTCGACGTCATCAGCGTGGGCGACTGCGTGAAGGCTTCCAGCATCGTTCATGCCGTGCATACCGGCTTCGATGCAGGTCTTACCCTGTAGCTGAAACAGTACTCCTCACCGGACGGGGTGGAAGAACATATGCTTCTTCTGCCCCTCTTTATTTAATATCCATGGATGTTGCAGAGATCAGCCTGCCAATATATATTATCACGACAAATTATACTCCCCGTCACACTGACGAGCCTGGGAAAATACGGGAAGGAGATTTTTAATGCGTCTTGAACAGTTGAGTTACCTCATTGAAATCACGCGGCTTCACTCCATCAGCAAGGCTGCGGAAACGCTGCACATCTCTCAACCCGCCCTTTCCGCATCGGTCAAAAGTCTGGAAACGGAACTGGGCATTTCCTTGTTCAAGCGTACAAATCGGGGCATATTTCTCACGGCAGAAGGAGAAAAAATACACAGCGACGCCGTGGAAATACTCAACATCATCAACGGCTGGTACAATCAGTACCATGAGCAGGAACCGGAAGGGGAAATACATCTGGCCTGTACGCCCATTATCAGCTGCTACATTACGCCGAACATCATTGTCCCCTTTCAGAAACTCTATCCCAAGATCACCATTTTCGTCCACAGTTCCCAGTATTACGACATCATAGGCAAACTCAAGACCACAAGCGCCGACATTGCGCTCACCACGCTGCCCGGCAACAACAAGCTTATTGAACAGATATGTGCCATGGGATGGGAATCCCAGCATCTGTTCACCGATGAACGGCGCCTGTATTTAGGCGTAAAACATCCTCTGGCGTCTAAAAAAAATCTGACAAAAGAAGATCTCAAGTCTCTGAATCTGGCCTATTACTCCGATGTGAGAGACCAGGTCTCCCGCAACTACGTGCCCTTCTTCGATACAACCTATCGTCTTGCCAACAAGGAAGACATACTCGACCTCGTCATCAAGAACGAAGCCGCATTCATCCAGCCCTGCCATCTATTCCGTCATGATTACCGCGTCATGGAAAAGCTCATTGTGGAGCGTCCCGTTCCCCTCACGGAAGTGGACAGCCGGGCCGAGGTCTTCGCCCTTCACGCACCGGAACTCTCCTCCATCGAAAAGCTCTTCTGGGACTATCTCATTGAGCAGTTCTCCTGCAATCTCTGACAGACAGCCTCCCCGCAGCTTGACAGCGTCCATGAAAGAGATTTCAACGCCTCCTTCATGGACGCTTTTTCATACGCCCAGGATTTTCTCCGCAGCTTGTGCAATGTTGATCTCCCTCGTCCTCCGGTCCTCAAAAAATTTTGTAACCGTTGTCCGACAGAAAGGGCATGAACGCCACTGGTCAGCTCCATGCCCGCTTTCAGCATCGAAAAAACGTCTGAACGCTGCACACCCCTCTCCAAGAGCAGAGAACTTTCCCATCCAGTCGCCCATGAAAAAGGGGCAGGGAAATCCCCGCCCCTGAAGGTTTTATAAAAATCTCCCCGGCGCCGGGAAGGCCCGTGTCCGTCACTGACCAGGCTCACCGCCCGGCTGAAAACGACATCGGTCCCCCTGGCTGCTTCACATCCTTTTTACCGGGGAAAAGGTTTTCATATCTGCATGAATCCGTTTTCTGTCTATTGCTTTTTACGGGAATCGAGAATCTTCTGCACAGCGGCCTTTTCCATGGAGATATCAGCTTTGGGAGCCTTGTCCCTGCCGAGCATGACGCGAAAATCGGCGGCAAAGTCGTAGCTCAGCTTCGCAGGCTGTTCGGAAATATAGGCAGCCTCGAACTCATCGTCATAATGCATGACATAGAAATCACGGGCCAGCGTACGCGCAGGGGCCATGAGCTCTCCTTTGGCCATGAACGGTTCAGGGCAGTCCAGCACCTTGCCGTCCATCAGCATGAGAGGCCGCTCGGAGCCCATCTTCAGTGTCTTTCCCTTCCAGTTCACCACAGCCGTCTCACTCTTTCTGTCGAAGGAGACCGTCGTGCCCGGGAAGGCCACCGGCAGGAAGGACACGGGAAGGAAAAGCTCGCCGTTTCGTTCCATGGCCATGCCTTTCGGCATATCCACCAGCGTGTTGTCCACATAGGCCCGCCCAGCTCCGGCAGCTATGGCCACGGCATTGCGATCGGCGACCACGGGAGAGGCTGCCTTTGCACGAATGACCTTGCCGTCCTTGCGGGCAAAGCAGGAAAGGAAGTCCCACAGAAGGTCGGAGCGCTCAAAACCGCCGCCGTGCCCTTCTCCCAGCGTGGAACAGGCCACATAGTCGCAGTGATCCGCCCCGGCATATATGGCGAAATTGCGCCTTTCATCAAGATGAAGCTTCGGCAGGGCGGCACATCCGTTCTTTTCGAGCCACAGCTTCTTCATGCTTTCATCCATCATGTGCCTGAGCGCCCGTCTCTCAGCCAGGGGAACCACGCTGTCGTATTCACTCTGGGTGATGGAATACTGCTGATAGGTGGAGGGAAGTCCGGCCATGCTGTCCAGCTCGGCGTGCAGACGCAACGAAGGCACGGCAAACTCCGGCCTCATGCGGAAATCTCCGCTCTTCGGGTCCACCAGAATGGAAGGAAGCGTGGGACCGTCCGTAGGCGCCACTGCCGCCAGCCTGTCGGCCCTGCGGAAGGCGTAGGTCGTCGCCATGTTGTCGCCCATGGAAACGCCGGTGAGATAGATTCGGGAACGATCGACGGCGTATTTCCTGCAGGTGTCCTCAATGACGTAGTCCAGGTAGCTCACGTCGTCAGGAGCATCGCTCCGAAGCTCCCATATGTTCCACCATTTGGGGGACATGGCTTCGGGATACAGGACGATGAACCCCTCGCGCTCCGCCGTCATGTGCCATGCGCTGGAATAATCCATGCTCGGCCCGCCGAAGCCGTGCAGCGCCACCACCAGCGGAACCGGCCTGTCGCCCTTGCATCGTTCCGGCACATAGAGCTTCCAGGTGCGCTGAAATCCGTCTATGTCCGCCTTTTCGGCGATGGTTGCCGCGGGAGCAACGGAACGCGGCTTTGCGTTCATGGAAGGAAGACGCTTTTCAGGAAATGCCACTTCCGCCGCCATGACGGACGAAGACAGCATCGCGGCTAAAGCAGCGGACAGAGCAAGGCAAAGGGGCAGCTTTTTCATAACGACCTCCGGTGTTAAACATGCGGGCGGCCCGCCGATCAGCACGACTGCCGCCCGAGAAAGTCAGGACCACCCGTAAAACGGGTGGCTTGTTCAGCCCTGTAAGGGCTTGTTACTTACTCGCGCCTTAAGGGCG
>NZ_CALUWV010000108.1 GCF_944324575.1 uncultured Mailhella sp.
CGCGACCTGAAAGACCGGGAACAAGCACCCCCGAAGATGGTCGATGCCCTTCGGGAATGGGGATTCCGCATCCCCCTGCTCGTCTCCGGAGACGGGGAAATCATCGACGGCAAGATGCGGTATCTGGCCGCGATTCAGCTGGGGATGACCGAGGTGCCCGTGGTGGTAGCCAGCGATCTGACGCCGACGCAGATCCGCACCTTCCGTCTTCTGGTGAACCGCAGCGCGACCTGGGCGGAATGGGATGCCGAGGCTCTGGGAGAAGAGCTTGCGGAACTTCGCCTGGACCTTTCTGACCTCAGCCTGACCGGCTTCAGCGACAAGGAGCTGGATGCGTTTCTGCAGGGAACGGTCGCCTCCGGAGAAAAAGACCCGGACGAGGTTCCGCCCTTGCCGGAAGAGCCGGTGTGCAAGCAGGGAGACGTGTGGGCGCTTGGCGTTCACAGGCTCATGTGCGGCGACTCCACTTCCACCTCCGACATCGCCACGCTCATGGCAGGCGAGAAGGCGGACATGGTCTGGACCGACCCGCCTTACAATGTAGACTACAGCAGCAAGGCCGGAAAAATCAAAAACGACAAGATGACGCCGGAAGAATTTGACGTGTTTCTTCGGCGGCTCATGCTTTCTGCCTATGACCTGCTCGCCGATGGTGGAGCCATATATGTCGCCCACTCCGAGGCCGGCGACGGCATGGCGTTCCGCAAGGCGTTCAAGAGTGCGGGCTTCAAGCTCTCCTGTTGCCTTATCTGGAAGAAAAATGCTCCGGTCCTGGGCCGCGGCGACTACCACTGGCAGCACGAACCGATTCTGTACGGCTGGAAGCCCACGGGAAAGCACCGCTGGCACGGTGACCGCAAGCAGCGGTCGTTCTTCGAGCACTATGCCGGAGAAGTGGTGCAGAAGGTGGGCGACAACGTGTACCAGGTGGCCAGCGGAGACTCCATTCTCCGGTTCACCGGCACCAACATCATGGTGGAAGACCTGGCCAGCACCATCATCTCGGTTCCCAAGCCGCAGAAGTCTGAACTTCACCCCACCATGAAACCCGTGGCGCTGGTGGAACGCATGGTGGCCAATTCTTCCCCCAGAGGCGGACTTGTGGTGGACGTGTGCGGCGGCTCCGGGACAACGCTCATTGCCGCGGACAGGCTGGCCAGACGGTGCAACATCATGGAATTTGACCCGAAGTACGCCGACGTCATCATCCGGCGCTGGCAGGAACTGACCGGCGGAACGGCCATCCATGCCGTGACCGGTGAACCTTTTACGCTCAGCGAGGCTGACCATGACTGAAGATATCGACCTGCTGGACCTGGTGGAAAAGAGCAAGGCCAATGATCTCGCCTTTCTGCTCAAGGCAAAGGAACAGAGCAAGGCCCGCATGAAGCAGAACCCCACCCACCCCGGACAACATTTCCGCTTTTCGGCGGGCAAGGGCCGCGGTGGAAGAAGAATCCCGGCGCATCCAAGGAGGCTCGACGGCCATGAAGATTTTCAAGACGCAGCTTGATGCCTGCACGTTTCTGCGCGACTCCGGGTTCAAAATCAGCAAGAGCGCGTTCAACCGCGACGTGGCAGCAGGCAAGGTGAGCAAGAACGGCGACGGATATTTTGAGGAATCGGCGCTGCTTGGTTACGCGGCGGCACATCTTTCCCCTCTTGCCCAGCTGGAAAACCGCGCCCTTGCCGAGGCTTCCGCCGATAGGATTTCGGCCGACGCCAAGCTGAAAAGCTATAGCGCAGAACGTGCCCGCCTGAAGCTGGAAAAGGAAATGGGCCTTCTCATGCAGAAAACCGAGCATGAGGAAGACCTTGCCTCCCGTGCGCTCTTCTTCCGGAGAGAGATTGAAAACTTCGGCAGGAGAAAGGCCGGCGAGCTCATCCTGCTGGTTCATGGGGACGAAAAGTTCCTTCCTCAGTTTCTGGAGTGGTGGGACAGGGAAACCGGGGACTGGATGGACGCCTGGGCGGCGGATAGGGAATTCACGATTCAGAACGAAAACAGAGAAGACACGGAGGAACAGGAATGAAAGCTCCCGACACCTCGCTTGAAAAACAGCTGTCTTTTATTGTGAGTGGATTGAAGGACGGCAATATTGGATTTGCCATGACTCAGGATATCGCAAAGCAGCTCGTGGAAGACGAAAAAGATGCGCACGTTGTAAAACTTCTTTTCGATGAAATAATCAAACTCTCTCGCCAGAACCTCGCCATGTCCTGCCCTTTCCTTCATCAGAATAACAAGTTCAGGGTATAATGATGCACACCTTTCGCTTCACCTCCGGCGAGCAGGACATCTTCCGCCGCCGTCCCTACACTCCCCTTTCGGTATGGGCTTCGGAAAACATCATCGTGAAGGACGGCCCCTACGCGGGCAGCCGCTTCCGCCTTGATGTGAATCCGTACCTTGCGGGGATCATGGACACGTGGAGCGATCCCCAGGTGGAAGAAACGGACATCTGCGGCTCGGCCCAGACTGGCAAGACCTCCATCCTCCACTGCGCCATCGCCTACTGTGTGGATATGCGTCCCGGCCCTCGTATGCTTGCCATGCAGGACGACGACACCATCAGCAAGGTCATGACGGCCAAACTTCTGCCCCTGCTCAAGGCTTCCCCGGCCATCCGCGGGAAGCTGGGCAAGGTGCGCTCTTCCTACATCGCGTTCCATGACGGCACCGGCCTTTTTCTGGCCAGCGCCATGTCTCCGGGGCAGCGAGCCTCCATTTCCATTCAGGATCTGTTTCTGGACGAAGAGGCCCTGTACAAGCAGATTTCCGGCCAGGGCGTCCCCGTGGCGGAATTCATCGAGCGAACCCGAAGCTACAGCGACAAGCGGAAAATCCTGCGCGTGTCGAAGCCCATCGGCGGCGAAGAGTCCTCCATACTGCTGGCGCTCTCGGAGTGTGACGAAGTGCGGCAGTACCATGTGCGCTGCCCGGCCTGCGGCACCTATCAGGTGATGACGGAACAGGGGCTGACGCTGGCGGAAAAGACCTCCAATCCGCAGGAAGTGGAACGGCGCAGACTAGGCCGGTACCGATGCGTCCGCTGCAGCTACCTGTGGAGCGACCATATCCGCGATCAGGCGGTGCAGCACGGCCGCTGGATGTCGGAAAATCCCGTGCCCCGGCCGCGTCGCGTAGGCTTCCACCTGCCGGCCATTCTGAGCAAGGCCGTCTCCATCTCCGAAGTGGTGGCGACAAAGATGCGGGCCGAAGCCTCGGATGCCCCTGCCGTCCGGCAGCAGTACGACAACGGCATCTGGGCGCGGGCCTATAAGGAAGTGCAGCTTGAGACCAGCGAAGAGCAGATTCTCTCCCGCATCGACCCTGATCTCCCGGCGCGAACCGTTCCCGGCGACGCAGTGGCGCTTACGGCGGGCATAGACGTGCAGGCCCGCGGCTTCTGGTTCGTGGTGCTGGCATGGCGGCCAGACAAAAGCTCCGCCCTGATAGACTACGGGCGTCTGACGGACTGGGATTCCGTAGGGGCGCTTCTGGAAACGCGCTACCCCTTTGAGGCGGACAGCCCCAGGGCCGGGCAGAGCCTTGCCATCTGGCGCGCCGGCATCGACTCCGGCGGCACGCGCACGGATGAAGCCGTGGTGTCCCGCACCGAGGAAGTGTACAGCTTCGTGCGCCGGCACGGGGAAAACCGGCTTTTTGCCTGCAAGGGCGCAAGCCGGGAAAGCTACGCGCCTGTGCGGGCCACCAGCATCGACAGAATGCCGTCGTCGAAAATCCGCATTCCCGGCGGCCTCTGGCTGTACCTGCTGGATACCGGCTATTTCAAGTCGCTGCTGTTCTCCCGCCTTCAGGAAGACGCCCGCCAGCCCTTTACCCTGAACAGGGAAACCGACCAGAGCTTTGCCCTCCAGATGACTGCTGAAACGCTGGAGCGCGGCAGGGATGGGAAAATGGTCTGGGTGCGCCACCACAAGAACAACCACTACATCGACTGCTGCATGATGGCTTCGGCCTGTGTGGACGATGCCTGGCTGCCCTCCTTCAGCCTCATTCTGGAAGCGGAAATGCAGGCCCGTGCAGCGGCAAAAGGCTCCCATCGGCAGGTGGACTCTGCCGACGGAATAAAACCGCCCCACAGCCCCCGCATGGAACGCAATCTTCCCCAGAGACGGGGATCCTATACCTACTGAGGAAGACCATGAGCCGACGACACAATACTCTGGTGTACGACAGGTCGCGCCGCATGACGGTGGCCGAAACGGCAACCTACCTGCAGTGCAGCGAAAGCTGGGTACGCTCTCTTATCAGCATGGGCAAGCTGAAAGCCGTGCGCATCGGCGCAAGGAAGGGACTGCAGATTTCCCTTGCCAGCGTGAAGGGATATCTTCGGCAGCAGGAGGAAAAGGAATGTCTGGATACCCTGACGATATGAAAAGGATGATTTGACCCATTCCGGTCTTCTCACGTATCCTAAGACAAAAACAAACTAAAAGTTGACTTAAACCAACTAAGAGTTACCATCATGTACACCATAGAGTTTACACCGAATGCGCGAAGACAGCTGAAAAAAGCCCCGAAAGATATGGCCGTACGCATCCTTGCCGCGCTCAAACAGCTGGCGGAAGCGCCCTATCAGAACACAAACGTGAAAAAGCTGGTGGGGAGCGATTTTTACCGCCTTCGCGTTGCTGACTGGCGGGTCATCTATGACATCTATGACGACAAGCTGGTCATTACCGTACTTGAAATGGGACATCGGAAAGAGGTGTACAGATGAGCAACGTACAAATACTGGAAACCAACGGTCGCCCGGCCTTTGCCGTGCTGCCGTATGAAGATTATCTGGAACTGCTTCGCCGCGCTGGCAATGAGGAGCATACTGACGCCGCAGATATCGCAGCCGCACAGGCCGCAAAAGAAGAAGCCGGCGACGGGGAACGCAACCTTCCGCTAGATGTCGTGGAACGCATCGTTGTGGGCGGGGAAAATCCCCTGCGCGTCATTCGGAGCTTCCGCGGCATAAGCGCGGAACAGCTTGCCGAAGAGCTGGGAGTCAGCACCTCGCACATCTACATGGTGGAACAGGGCAAGCGCGGACTTTCCGCACCTGCCCTGAAAAAAGCCGCCCACCTGCTTCAGGTGGACATGGATGACTTGATATGAAGCTCGCCGGAGAATACAACTCGCCCCGGTGAGAGTCTGCAGCTCTCACCGGGGCATAAACAAAACGAGTAACATTGCGGAGGATGTGTCATCTCCGGGGAGGGGTGTTGGAGCACTCCCTGCCCCGTTTTTTATGATGCGACAGATTGCGATTTTTTCGGAATAAAGGCCAGCTGCATATTCATGGCATCGGCCACCCCCATAAGGGTTTTCAGAGTAGGATTCCCCGTGGAATTCAAACTCTTGTAAAGCGTTTTCTCATGCACACCTGTTACACGCGCCACTTCATGCAGCCCGCCGAAAGCCTTGGCAATCTGACGAAGCGCCACTAAAAACTCGTCCATTTCCCCTTCAGCAAGACAGACGTTAAGCATATCGGCAGCAAGCTGAGGATCTTTGGCATACATACGCACTGCAACATCATCATAGGGGACGGCCCCCTCCAGTGTACCGTTCATGCGTTTCTCCTCTTGAAGTCGGCCTGATAGGCTCGGGCTTTTTTGATATCTGCGGTCTGTGTCGATTTATCACCAGCCAGCAGCAGAATGACCACTGCTCTACCATGATACATATAGTACACACGGTATCCCGGCCCATAGTCAAGGCGCATTTCATGCAGTCCGCCATCCAGACTGTGATGGTCGCCAAAATTTCCCACAGCGGCACGCTGGACGCGCCTGGCGATCAGCAGTTTGGCCTGCCTGTCCCGTAGGGCATCCATGTATTCCTCATAAGGGATGCGGCCGTCTTCTGTCTGATAGATGTGGATTTCGTGTTGCATGGGGAAAATGTAGATTATATTCTACAATCTGTCAAACTTCCCTCTTGACATCTCCTCAAAAATTTAATTCACTACTTCCTACGGAGCCTGAGAACCTCCGTAAACCAACGACGGTCAGTCCTTCCCGAATGAAGGCTATTTTCATGCCCTGCGCCTGAAAAGCAGCGGCATATCTATCGGCTATTTAAGGCCGGGAGTAGGCTAATAGAATACCCTTCGGGGGAATAGGCCTGGACGTTCGTTGGCGTTTCTCAGCTCCCGGCCTTTTCTATTTCAGAAAAGGCCCCTTGAGAAAACCAACGAGGTGCCTTATGTCCCAGCTTTCCGACCTTCGCATCGGCAAGTCGTTCCCCCAGTTTCTGGACCAGCTGGAAAC
>NZ_CALUWV010000109.1 GCF_944324575.1 uncultured Mailhella sp.
TGAAGAGGATGAGGCCGCCTCTCTGCCCATGGAGGATTATGTTCTCTCCAGTCCGCGGCCGGCCGCCGACATGATGGCGGACATCGAAAGGCTGTGCGATGCCGTACTTGTGCACAAGCCGTGGAAGAAGTTCATGCGTTCCGTGCTTTCCGACAGGCGCATACGTCCGTTGCTGCTCAGGGCTCCGGCCGCCAAGTCCGTGCATCATGCCTACGCGGGAGGCCTGCTTGAGCATATGCTCTCCGTGGCGGAACTGTGCATGCTCATGGCCGACCATTATCCTGACCTCGACCGTCAGACGCTGCTGGCCGCGGCTCTTCTGCACGACATAGGCAAGATAGACGAAATGGAAGGGCTGCTCGTGACGGAGTATACCGATGAAGGACGTTTTCTCGGCCATATCGTTCAGGGGCTGATCATGCTTGAGCCGTACCTTCGCAAGGCGGGACTCGCTCCGGAGCTCGTCATGCATTTCAAGCATCTCATAGCCAGTCATCACGGAGAGATGGAATTCGGCGCGGCGAGGGAGCCAGTCACTCCGGAGGCCTTCGTTCTGCATTATGCCGACAACATCGACGCCAAGCTGGCCCAGTGCCGCGGGGTGCTGCCTTTGCCCGCCGACGGGGAGGAAGGCATGGTCTGGAGTCCGTATCAGACGCTTCTCGGGCGCAGCGTCTGCCGTCCCGTCCGCACGCCGGAAGCGCGGGAAGAGGCTCGAGGCTCAAGGCATGAAAAGAAGGAATCCCGGCAGGAGGAGCGGCAGTGTTCATTACTGTAGAAGGCGTGGAGGGAGCGGGCAAGAGCACGCTCATGAATATGCTTGCACAATCTTTTGAGACGCGCGGCATTGTTTTTCTGCGCACGAGGGAACCCGGCGGCTGCGACCTCGGCGCAAGTCTTCGGCCTCTCCTGCTTGATGTGTCGAGCTCGCTTGATTCCCGCGCCGAGCTTTTCCTTTTTCTGGCCGACCGTGCGCAGCACGTAGCCGAAACCATACGTCCTGCGCTCCTGAGGGGCGACTGGGTGCTGTGCGACCGCTACGCCGATTCCACCATCGCATATCAGGGCTACGGTCGGGGCATGGACACAGACAGACTTCAGGAGCTCAACGACTATGCCACTGGCGGCCTGTGGCCGGACAGAACGCTGCTGCTCGATCTTCCCGTGGAAACGGGGCTCGCCCGGGCGCTTGCCCGCAACGGACGGGAGGGGCTCACGCAGAGCGAGGGACGCTTTGAGGCCGAGGAGCTGGCCTTTCACCAGCGTATCCGGGAGGGATTTCTGGCCCGCGCGGCCCGCTGGCCGGAACGTTTCCGTGTACTGGACGCCACGCTGGAGCCGGAGGCGCTGCTTCGGCAGGCGCTGACGGCTCTCGGACTTTCCTGCTGATTATGAAAACAAAGAACCGGGGCGCTGCATTGCACCCCGGTCTTTTTTCAATGGAAAAGAGGCGGCATGGCTCAGACACGGGCCGCCAGTTTTGCGTCGTAGGCTGCAAGAGAGCCTTCCCCGAGTCGTTTCCACAGATTGTCGTAGCGTTCCTCGGCAAGGTTGCGGCCTTCCTGCTGCGCACGTTTCACCTCTGCTGAGTACAGTTTCCGCGTGCGCTCGGAAAGAGTCTCGAGCTCGCAGCGGCAGTAGTTGCGGAAGGCCGTGTCGCCGTTTCCCGTGATGGCGTGGGGATAATGCGCGGAAGCCTCGCGCAGGAAGGCGGACTCGGCGTCGGTGATTTCGTCGAGCAAAGGACTTGTCGAGAGCGGGGGAAGACGATTCTCCATGCGGGCGTACTTTTCAATCATGAAGTTTCTGCCCCGGGCCTCGGCGTCCTTCAGGTCGTCCAGATAGGATTCCAGCGTGGAGACGTCGTGCGTGCTGTGATTCATCCAGCGCATGAGGCGGAAGGACTGCGGTCGAGTCTGACATACGCTGGGGCCGCCTTCGTTGGGGGTGGCGAGAAACATGGCAAGTTCCCGTTCCACGATATCCTGGATGAGAGATTCTTTGATTTGTTCTGCGTTCATGACCGACTCCTTAAGCTCTCGTCTCTGCGAGAGCCTTTCTGCATACGTTCAGGTTGCGGCGATAGCCTTCAATATCGCGGCCTTCGGCGTGCCCGCAGCGTGCGTAGCAGGCGATGGCCTCCTCAAGTACGGCGGCGGCCTCTTGCCACTTTCCGGCTGCGGCGAGAGCCGTACCGAGGTTGCCCATGGAAAAGGCCGTTTCCGGGTGGTCTCCCAGCACCTTGCGCCGAATGGCGAGGGCGCTGCGGTGATGCGCTATGCCTTCTTCTTCACGGCCGGCCTCTTCATAAATGCGGCCGAGATTGTTGAGACACGTGGAGACTTCGAGGCTTTCCTGACCTCGCTGCCTTTCCCAGAGGGCTTTTGCCTCAAGGCATAGCTCTTCGGCTCGATCCAGATTCCGGGCCTCATATTCGGCAAAAGACAGGGAGAACAGCGACGGCGCGAGCCGGGCGTCGTCCGGGGAAAGGTATTCGTGCAGCATCCTGTGTGCCTTTCTGCCCGTATCGAGACTCTTTTGCAGCTCTCCGCAGGCAAGATGGACGCGGGCAAGCGCCGTCAGGGCAAGGGCGAGCTCTGCGTCCTTTTCGAGAAGGCGAACAGCCTTTTCCAGTGATTCCCGCGCTTCGGCGTGTTTTTCCTGACGAAGCTGGCAGAGCGCCAGGGCATGGCAGACGCGCCCCTTTTCGTCGGGGAGAAGGTCGCCATGCTCTTCAAGAAAATGGCACAGGAGGCGTTCCGCCTGTGCGTCGGGAAGATTTCTTGCCGCGTCAAGGGCGGCACGAAGATGTTCCATCAGTCCTCCATGACGTTGCGCGCGCGAAGTTCGGGATCCTTGACGCTCATCTGGACAATCGGTCCGGCTTCCCACAGCCAGTTGTCCCTTATGTCGCACAGGTGCTGCCTGCGAAGTTCCTCAGCGGTTTCGGTACAGAACTTTTCAATGGCGTCCACGGCCTGCATGCCGAGTTCCGGAGAATCCCAGCGAGTGCGGGCAAGAACGCCGAGCGTTCGGGTTACGCTCAGGCCCATGACGGGCAGAGTTTCGGCCAGCCTGCCCGCCCATTTGTAAAAGGGCATGAAGCGGCGGTTGAGCAGAAAGGTCATGGACAGCGCGGCTTCGGCAAAGCGCGCGGCGGCGAGCATGGCGGTCGGGGCGTTTTGTCGCTGAAGACAGCGCGGCAGGTTGTACTGTCCGGCCTGCGCCATGATCATGCAGCGCGCCGCCATTTTCTTGCGGCGCACGTCTTCGGGATAGTACTCGAGCAGCGCGTTGCGGATGGCGGAAAATTCTCCGCCTTCATCCATGAACACTTCACCGTTGGTGCAGGAACAGAGATGGTATTCAGGCACAGACATCCATTCGCGCCATCCTTCGGGTACATGATCCATGCCGAGAAAGCGGCGATAGAAACCCCGCAGAGGCAGAGGCCCTGTTCTGCCCATGCGTCTGTCGCGCTTCATGCGGACAGGATGGCCTTCAAACGTGGCGGGCAGAGCGGCCATGACGCTCTCGATGCGGTCGAGTTCCGAGCGGAGCAGGTCGTCAGGTACCCAGAGACAGAATGCCGGACCCCAGTCGTGATCGCGGGAAATTTCATCGTCCAGACCGAGACATTCCGATCCTTCGCCGACCAGACCCGCAGCGGATCGGGTCATGACGTCGGGGATTCGTTCGTTGAGAAGGGGAAGGACAGTGGCAAAAAAGCGACGGGAGAGATCTATTCCGTTGGAAGACATGAAGACCTCGGCAGAATGCGGGGACACGGTTCGCAGATTTCAGAGCACTGAAGACAGGGTACAGTCACTGTTTTGAGAGGCAAGGTCTCTCAAAGTCACACTGTCGGCATAGCGTTCGATGCATTTTCCAAGTCCGCTCCAGAAGTGCAGGGAGGCGCACTGCTTCTGGAATCCGCAGGCCTTGGCTTCCGGCTCAAGACAGTCCACGGGGGCAAGACTGCCTTCGACCGCGCGCAGAATGTCGCCTGCCGTACACTCTTCGGGAGGCATGGCCAGCCGGTAGCCGCCCTGACTGCCGCGTTCGCTTTTGACCAGTCCCGCCCTGCTCAGGGGCACGATGATCTGTTCAAGATACTTGAGGCTGATGTGCTGGGACTTTGCAATGTGTTTGAGGGGGGTGTTGTCCTGTTGAGGCTGTCTGGCCAGTTCTATCATCACGCGCAGAGCGTAGCGGCTTTTTGTAAAGAATTTCATGGCGTCACTCCTGCAGGCTTTTCCTTTTAGCATGGAGCGCCGCACATGGCCATAGCCGGAAGGTATGTTTGCCGTGAAATATGTCGAACAGGCCGGAGGCGTTCTGGTGGAGAAAGGCGGACCCCGCAGAAACTCGGGGCGCCTTTCTGGCTTGAGATTCATGGCGTGAGTCTTACTGATCGCGCGGGCGCGATGCGGCCGGAGAGGAGCCGGCCTTCATGAAGAACGATGTGCCATGGCTCGTGATTATGTGGTATTTTTTCTCATGTATGCTGCGGCGCGATACCGGAAGCTCGAGCGGGGCATGCCGCAACGCCTTGCCGCTTCGGAGGTGTTGATTTTGCCTTCCTTCCACAGGGCGTACACCCGGGAGAATCCGGAGGGCAGGGGGCTGGGCTCTCTGCCGAAGCGTATGCCGCTGCTTTTGGCCGCGGCTATGCCTTCTGCCTGACGTCTCCGTATGTTTTCCCGTTCATTCTGCGCCACGAATGAGAGTACCTGAAGTACAAGATCGGCAATGAAGGTACCGAGCAGATCCTTGTCTCGCCGGGTGTCGAGAAGCGGCATGTCCAGTACCAGAATGTCGACTTTCATGTCCTTGGTGAGAATGTGCCACTGCTGCTGGATTTCTTTGTAGTTTCTTCCCAGTCTGTCGATGCTGGTGATGCATATCTGATCGCCGGCCTTCAGGCGCTTGAGCATGGCGCAGTACTGCGGACGCTGAAAATCCTTGCCCGATACCTTGTCGATGAAGATGTTTTCCTTGGGAATGTTTCGCTCCTGCAGAGCAATGCACTGGCGGAGTTCATTCTGGTCCGTGCTGGAAACGCGGATGTAACCGTATGTTTTGCCCATATGGTGGATCTCCTTGGGGTGCTGTGGATTAAGACATGACTGCTGCGATCGCCGTGTACGTCGGACATTGCCGTAGACAGGGGACGGAGCCGGAGAGCCGTGCACCGGATGACGCCGGGAAAGCGGATCGGCCCGTAACGGCGGGTGAGGGCCTGGGCAGGATGACGGGCGTCCTTTCTGCTGATGAATGGACTTTGTCGGTCATGTTTTTACCTCCTGAACGGTTTTGCATGTTGTAAAACTGTCATGAGGAAACGGCGTTGAGGCCGTTTCGCAGAGTAAGAGCATACAGAGCTATTCTTCGAGAATGAACAGGGATTTTGTCTATGAGAACTGTCAGTTGATATGACAGTAAAAAACTGGTTCGCCAGTCACGTGTCGAATGTCCGCACAGCGTGCGGCATAGCCGTCGAAAGCTCTGGAACTCTGAGGGAACAATATGCATAACCTATTAAAAATAATAAAAAATCCCGATATAGAGATCGAGACTTTTACAGGAGACTCCAGAATGCGCGTTTTGCGCTTGAACGATGAGTTTGGAAGATGTCGGAAACGTCATGCAGCCTTTGGAACAGAAAGCATTCGGGGAACCGCACGGACGGGGTCGATATTTTTGGGGGAACGGTGCGACTCGGCATGGAATGCTTTTTTATTGCGGAGAGCATGGAGAGGAGCCGTTCGTGCCGCCGCTTCCGACGATATGCCGGACTGTTTGCAGCCATCGAGAGAAAGTATGAGGACGCGGCGGGCGTGAAAGAAGGCATAAAAAATGCTCCCGATGCACGGCGCACTGGCGTCACGGCATGGAGAGCATGATTTATCATTCAGTGGAAACTGAATGTCTTCGACTTTTTGGTGGAGGCGGGGAGAGTCGAACTCCCGTCCGAGAAAGGTCCACGCAAGGCCTCTACAGGTGTAGTCTGCGTATGAGTTTTCGCCTCAGGACTGGCCCGCAGACGGGCGTCCGTCAGTTATCCCGCCGTAACTCCTCGCGCACGCCCCGGAAGGAGCAGACGTACGCCAGTCCGATGAATTGACACCTCGGCGACGTATCGGACGTCGGTCGCTTCGGCGTGACGGCCTAGGCCGTCAGGGTGCCCTGCCGCTTACGCAGCGTAGGCGTATTCGTAATCGTTGTTGGCAATTACTTTGTTGCCGCTTTTTACGAGGCCAGCGGCGCC
>NZ_CALUWV010000110.1 GCF_944324575.1 uncultured Mailhella sp.
AAAAAAAGCCCCGATGAAATCGGGGCAAAATATGGGGCGAATAACAGGGTTTGAACCTGCGACCCCCTGGGCCACAACCAGGTGCTCTGCCAACTGAGCTATATTCGCCGTGCAGAAAGAGTTATTATTCAATTACCGAAAAATAGTCAAGCATTTTTTTGACAATCTCTGCGGAGGAAGAGTTTGGACAGTTTCATTATAGAGGGCGGCGTACCGCTCAGGGGCATCATTGAAATCAGCGGATCCAAGAATGCCGCGCTTCCTATCCTCATGGCATCCATTGCCGTGGATGACGAGGTTACGTATGCCAACGTGCCCGACCTTCGGGACATTCATACCACCATCAAGCTGCTCAACATCCTGGGAAGAGAAGCATCGCTGGAAAACGGCGTAGTAAGAGTGAAGAACGGCGCGCTCGGCAAGGAGGCTCCGTACGATCTTGTGAAGACCATGCGCGCTTCCGTGCTCTGCCTCGGGCCTCTTCTGGCGCGTCTCGGCGAGGCCAAGGTATCTCTGCCCGGCGGCTGCGCCATCGGCGCGCGGCCCGTGGATCAGCATCTTTCCGCTCTGGAAAAGATGGGGGCGGTGTTCGATCTGGAAAGCGGCTACATTCACGGCCGCTGCCCCGAAGGACTCCGGGGAGCCCACATCCGCTTCGACATGCCTACTGTGGGCGGCACGGAAAACGTGCTTATGGCCGCAAGTCTTGCCAGGGGTGAGACTGTGCTTGAAAACGTGGCAAGAGAGCCGGAAATCGTGGACCTGGCGAATTTTCTCATCCGGTGCGGCGCGCGCATTGAAGGGCAGGGCACGACCATGATCCGCGTACAGGGCGTGGAGAAGCTGCACGGCTGCTCCTATGACGTCATGCCCGACCGCATCGAGGCGGGGACCTTCCTCATTGCCGCAGGCGTGACCGGTGGGGAGCTTCTGCTGAAGAACTGTCCCATATGCGATATGTCCGCCGTGGTGGACAAGTTGCGCGCCGCTGGCATGATCATTGAGGAAACGCCGGAAGGCGTGCTGGCCCGCACGGGAGAGAACGGTCTTACGGGCGTGGACATCAGCACCCGTCCGCATCCCGGATTTCCCACGGACATGCAGGCACAGTTCATGGTGCTCATGTGTTGTGCCCAGGGGTCAGGTCTTGTGGAGGAAAATATTTTTGAGAACCGCTTCATGCACGTGCAGGAACTTGTGCGCATGGGGGCGGACATCCATGTGACGGGCTCTTCCGCCATGGTGCGCGGCGGGCGTCCTCTGACCGGTGCTCCCGTCATGGCTTCCGATCTGCGTGCTGGGGCGGCTCTGGTGCTGGCCGGTCTTGCGGCAAAGGGCGAGACGAGAGTTCAGCGTGTGTATCATGTGGACCGGGGCTATGAGCACCTTGAGACGAAGCTTTCCGCCGTGGGGGCGCACATCCGTCGTGTAAAGGATGTCGACTGATTTCTTTTGGAACGTGAAGGCCGCCTGTGCGGCCTTCACCGTTCAGGGGCGCAGAGGTCCAGAAAGGCTGCTCTTTCTTCAGAGCAGGACGGGCGGAAGCGCAATTTCGGAAAACCTCCGCTGCAACGATGAGGTTCGTATCTGAGAAGGCGCGGGCTTTTTCAGTGCGGAGTTCTTTTTTGTGCGGCACGACCTGGCAATCTGTTGCAATGCAGAGAAGACGAAGGTCCGTGCCGACGATTCATGCGCAGAGTGTTTCAGCACGGCTCCGGTGCGGAGGAGCCGTTTTTTGAGTGTTGTCATGTCGGTTGTGTCGGGACTGCCGTTGCTGCTTTTTCGCCAGAGGCTGATTCTTGCCGTTCTGGCCGGTTCCGTAGCGTTGCGCGATGCCTTGCTCGGCGGGGGATTTTTTCTTCTTGTGCTCATGATTCCCCGAAATGCCGGCTGGCGACGGACTGCGCTGCTGATTCTTTTCTTTTTTGTCGGCCTCGGCGTCACGAAGTTCTCCTCGCCGGAAGCTCCGGTCTGTCCGTCGTGGGCGTCCGTGCCGCGAAAAAGCGTACTGGTGGAAGCAGACGTTGAGTCCGTTACGGGGCTTGCCGGAGGGCGAGTCCGCGTTCTGCTTGAAAACATGCGCCCGCTGAAGGATGTGCCGTCGCTTCCGGAGGGCACGAAAGAACTCGTAGTCAAGGCTCTGGAACGCAGAGTGGATGTTGGACTGTCCGGCGGAAGAAAGGGCTATCCCGGTCTCGTTGTGGAGGACGATGTATCGCCCGTTCCCGGCCTTGTCAGCATGACGCTGTACGCCGACGATCTGACGATTTGCGGACGGCCGGTTGCCGGGCAGAGAATGCGGGCGCTTTTGCGTCTTTATCCCTGCGTGGGCAGCGTGAACCCGGGTACGTCCGATCTTGGTGCGTACTGGGCGGATCGCGACGTGTGGCATAATGCGAGAGTGAACAGAACGCGGACGGGACCGGTCTTCCTCGAATTTTCCGAGGGAGAGGGCGGCATGTTTCGGGCTTCGTTGCTGCGGGAGCGCTGGCGCAGCGAGCTGGAAGCGGCGCTTGAGAGCGGCGGGACGAAGACGGGCGCAGATCGGGGAGGCGGCCTGTGGAGCGGGGAGAGCCCGCTTGCCTGTTCGCAGGGGCGTGCCATGCTGATAGCCCTCCTTTTCGGCGACAGATCCGTGCTTACTCCAGAAACCGTGGATCTGTTCACCAGGGCAGGACTTGTGCATTCTCTTGCGCTGTCCGGTCAGCATCTGGCGCTTGCCGCCATGGCGGGCGTGGCTTTCGTGTTTCTGCTTTCTCTCTTGCATCGCAGGCTTTTTCTTTTTGTGCCGCGCAGAGTGCTTGTCGTGTCGGCGGGCCTGCCGTTTGCGCTGGCCTATCTTTTCCTCGGCGGCGCGCCGTTTTCTCTTGTTCGGGCGGCCTGCATGATGCTGGCAGCGGCCGTGTTCGTGTGCCTGCGCCGGAGCGTGGCGCCGCTGGATGCGTTGTTTGCCGCCGCTCTGTTGCTGTTTCTCGGCTGGCCGAATGTGGTTTTCGATCTTTCGGCTCAGCTTTCCGTGCTCGCCGTGGCCGGCATACTGCTTTCCCTTCCGCTGACGTCGGCGCTGCGGAGGCGCTTTCCTCCGGCTCGTCGGCCGGATCGGACATGGCGGAACGCTCCGCGTCGTGCGGTATATGCCTTCATCCGCTGGACAGGAACCATGCTTCTGCTTTCCTTGTCTGCACAGATGGCAGTACTGCCGGTACTCATATCCGTATTCGGCGTGGTGAGCATGAACGTGTGGATGAATCTCGTATGGCTCCCGCCGCTTACCTTCATCACGCTTCCTGCGGCGGCTCTCGGACTGCTGATGCTGACGGTTTTCGGACCACAGCCCGTGTCTGACCTCTTTTTTACCGTGGCGGCATGGCCTGCCGATGCCATGATAGACCTGCTTGCCGTCATGGACGGCGCGGACTGGCTGCCGTTTGTTCAGTGCTTTCGCCCTTCGTCGTTGACGTCGCTGGGGTACGGGGCGCTGTTTGTCGGTTTCATGCTGCTGGCCGGGGCCAGAGTGTGCGGGCGGGATGCGGGAGCGGCTACGCGCAGGCTTCTTCTGGCGGGAATGGTGCTCATGCCGCTCGGCCAGATGTCCGTCTGGCTGGAGGATGTTCATGCCCGTGAAGACGGTCGCGTTTCTCTGACCATGTTCGACGTGGGGCAGGGACAGGCCGTGCTCATTGAGGGGCCGGAAGGACGCGTGCTTGTGGACGGAGGCGGCGGAGCCTCGCCGTTTTTCGACTGCGGACGCAGCATACTGGCTCCTGCACTGACGTATCGGAGACTGCCGCGTCTCGACGCCGTGCTTGTGAGTCACACGGACATGGATCACGCCAGGGGACTGCGCTGGATACTGGAGCATTTTGAGGTGGGCTGTCTTGTCTGGTCGTCCTTTTCCGCGGCAGATGACTCCGTCGACGGCAGGGCTTTGCGTGAGATAGCCCGCAGAAGAAACATTCCCGAGAAAATTCTTGAGCGGGGAGACGTCTTTTCGCTGACAGAGAACGTGCGGCTTGAGGTCGTGTGGCCGGATGAGGCGATGATGACTTCGCTCAGGCCGGGAAAGAAGGTGTCGGGCAACGACGCTTCGGTTGCCTTCCGGCTGATGCGTGACGACCGTTCGCTGGCTCTTCTGTGCGGAGACATGACGTCTTCCTCCCTGAACCGTCTTGTGAAGAGCGGTCAGGACCTTCGAGCGGATATTCTTGTGCTGCCCCATCACGGCGCAGCGTCGAGCTTTCAGCGGAAGTTTTACGATGCCGTATCGCCGAAGGCGGTGCTCGCTTCGGCGGCAGCATACAATCATTACGGATTTCCCAGCCGGAAGGTGCGGGAGGAAATGGAGCGACGGAACATTCCTCTTTACAGCACCACCATGCTCGGAGGCATGACCGTCACATGGACCGGGCAGGACGCCGCCATGCATCTTCCGGAACTCTGAGAGCACAGGCAGGAGTGAGTCGTGCCGTTTGGACTTTTTTGCGCTCAGCGGCCTTTTGAGGCGTGGAGCGCTGAATTCCGAGTCAATACATAGGATTTCTGAAAACAGGGAAGAGAAAGGCGGAGAAGAGGGGATTTCGCGAAGTCTCACATATCGGCGACGTGACGCACGTGGGGAAGAGCCGTGCATGGAAGTTCACGGGGAGCGGTGCCGCCCCTGTGGCTGCCGGAGGAGGCCAGATGGAAGAGAACGCCGGACAGGGATGGGCGGAACTGAGCCTCGGCTTTGGGAACGCATCGGGCTTCGCCTCGCTGTCGGACGATTGATGCCGGAAACGGATTTTTCCGAAACTCCTGGAGTCGGCGTTCGAGAGACTGAAAAGGGCCGCGGTTGTGCAGAAAAGCAGAACGCGATCCGGAAAGGGCGGGCGAAAGCGGGGAACGCTCAGCGCTCGGTAATGTTCATGCCCAGGCCTCTCAGCTCGTCCACGAGTTTTTGCGCGAGCGCAGGCACGGATTTTTGGCAAACAGGCGAGAGACCGAGTTCCATGGTGTTGTAGTCGGCAGGCTCCATGCCGAAGACCACGCCTTCCGGCCGGTGGCCGAGAATGTCGCAGTAAATGAGCGTGTCCACAAGATCGGTCTGATGCAGCGAGTCTCGGAAGCTCATGCTTTTTCTGAGGTCTTCATCCGTGAGCCGGTAGGTGCTGCCGGGGGCGTCGCCGCCGAGCACGGCGTCGAGCACATAGACGCGGTCGCAGTTGAGAAGTGCGTCCATGAGTCCCATGCCCAGCGTGCCGCCGTCCACCAGCGTGACGTTTTCGGGAAAGACATAGTGCTCCTGCAGCCATTCGAGTGTGCGCACGCCTATGCCTTCATCGGTGAAGAGAATGTTGCCTACGCCGAGGATGAGAATACGTTCCATAATGCTCTCGGAAGGGGGCAAAAGCGCAGAGGACGCTTCTGCCTGAAAATGGCGCCGCCATAAAGACGACAGCCGGGAAAATGTTGTCGCCGCCTTCCGCTTTTTGTCGTCTGCGGAAGCGGGAAGTTGGAAGAAAGGTGTTTATTGGGGCAGCGGCACGCGTCGAACCGATGAAAAAGGGAGGGACGTTGTCGCGGGGCGAGGTGTTCTTGATGAGAGTCCGGTCTTTTTGTGTCGCATCGACGGAGAAGTTCCGCTGAAAACGTGCAGGGATGCACGTTCACGAGGCGCGTTTTTGGTCGATGTGAAGACGTTTCGCCCGTTATCTGAAGGTCGGACCATGAAAAAAGGGGGAGGATGACGTATCCTCCCCCTTCTGATTCAGTGTGCGTTACAGAACCTTGAAATCATAGCCCTGATTGGTACGACCGTCGATGACGTGCACGCCGCAGGCGATGCACGGGTCGAAGGAATGCACGGTACGCAGAATTTCCACGGGACGCTTGGGATCGGCCACGGGAGTGCCCACCAGGGCGGCTTCCACGGCGGAGAGCTTGCCTTCGGCGCAGCGCGGACCAAGGTTCCAGGTGGAGGGGACCACGAGCTGGAAGTTGGCGATCTTGCCGTTTTCGATGACCAGCCAGTGCGACAGACCGCCGCGGGGCGCGTGAACGAAGCCCACACCCTCGGCGTTCTTGGGCACTTCGGTGTTGATGCAGATCTTGTTGTCGCCCTTTGCGATGTTGTCTTCAAGCTGCTGGAGCCATTCGCCGATGCCGTTCGCCACCACCACGGCTTCCACGCCGCGGGCGGCGGTGCGGCCGAGCGTGGAGAACAGGGCTTCGGGGCCCACGTTCAGAGCCTTCAGCACCGTGTTCACGGTGG
>NZ_CALUWV010000111.1 GCF_944324575.1 uncultured Mailhella sp.
CAGACGTGTGCTCTTCCGATCTCCCTCTGCGGAATCACCGCCGCCACGCCCGGCAGCTCGAAGTCCGCAGGCTCCGCCGAACAGGCGCAGCCCGCGGCAAAAATGCGCGCTTCGGGATTGAGTCGCCCGAGCTTTCTCGTCATCTGCCTTGCGTCGCTCACGGCCTCGGCCGTCACGGCGCAGGAGTCCACGAGCATGACGTCGGCCTCGGCGGGGTCGTCGGTCTCCACGCCTCCAAGACTTTGCCACCACTCGCGTATGGCCTGCGTTTCATACTGGTTCACGCGGCAGCCGTAGGTGACGGCGTAAAATTTAAATGCCCTTTCCATGATTACCGTCCACCGATGATGGAATATCCGCGTATGCGCTCAATGAGCAGCCCCTTCGGGTCAATGTCGCTTCTCTCGCTGCCGGGCGCAAGCCCCGTGATCACGGCCCTGCCGAGAATGACGCGCCCCTCGCGGCCGTCGCGCAGTCTGCTGCGCACGCCCCAGATGTCGTGGAAGAACACAGGCCGGCCGTCAAAGCAGCCCACATAGAGGCCGATGTGTCCGGGCAGCCACAGAAGCGTGCGGAAGGGCTCGGCCCCGCGCACTATGGCTTCGGTCTTGTTCCTGACGGAAAGCTCCTGAACGCTGTGAAAATCCCCGGCCTTCGCCTGCGCCGCGGAATTTCTGGGCAGCCAGATGCCGAAAGGCGCGAACAGATCGCGCATCATGGCCGAACAGTCTCTGTTGCCGTACATGCCGCCCCATCCGTAATTCTCTCCCATCATGCGGTCGCCTATGGCAGCCACGGCCTGAGCGGAAAGCGGCTGCGGCATGGGCAGAATGCTTCCTGTCTCCACAAACACGTGAGCCGCCTCTGCAAAACCGTCCGTGCCGCGCACGGGCACAAGCACCGTCTGGCCGCTCACGGGCAGCACCGTACCTATGTCGGCCAGAGCGAGAAACGCGCCCGCCGAACGCAGGGAAACGCCTTCCTTCACCACACAGCCCAGCGAAGCTGACTGCCACAGATTTTTAAAGGCCTCGTCCACGAAGGCCACGCTTCCGGCGTCCACCCAGCCCCAGGCCATGGGACTCTGCACCAGAAGCCACGCGCCGTCACGACTTGCGTGGTGCACCATGACGGGCGTACCTGCGGCCATGGAGCTCTGTTGAAAGTCGTCGAAAGGCCAGCCCTGCCCCGCGCCCTCGATTCTCGCAAAGCGCGGCTTCGCGGTGGGAGCCAGCCGAAGATCGGCGTGGCGGACGGCAATGGCCGCACCTGGCTGGGAAGAAATCTCGTCAAGCGCCGCGTTGTATCGCATGTTCTCCCAGGCCGCATCGCTCCACGGACGCAGATTCTCGGCATAGCCTCTCTTGCCGGGAGCCCAGTTCAGCACCGCCTCAAATTCGCGCAGCGTTGCGCGGGTCATCTTGCCAGCTCTCCAGGGGACAAAGAAATTCCTGCGGAACTTCTGCATGTCCGCTTCCGCCGCAGCGGCTGAGCGCAGCAGCGCGCTTCCGCCCGCTTTTTCGGCAAACACGGCAAGGCTCTGCGGAACGGTCTGCACGTCCCGCACTTCACCGGCCGCGTTCTGGCTCTGCGGCGGCATCTTCGGCTGACCGGCGCAGCCTCCGGCAAGCACGGCCCCGGAGAGCACAAGCCCCATAACGACGGCCTTTGCGCCGAAAAATTCCGTCAGCGTTCCGAGCGTCGGATAATGCGCTGCTGTCATGAATTCTCCTCGTTCTTTTCCGCGCGGCGTCTGCCTGGGTCCACCTCGGGAAGCATGTCGGCATGCACCGGGCCTTCACTGCCGGCAAGCCTGTGCGCCAGCCAGGTGTAGCGTCTGCGGATATGATTGTTTTTCACCGCCATGGCCAGAGCGCGCCACTCGCCCACCAGCACGACCATTTTTCGACCGCGCGTCACGGCCGTATACAGCAGATTGCGCTGAAGAAGCATGTAATGCTGCATCATGAGCGGAATGACCACCACGGGATACTCGCCGCCCTGCGACTTGTGGATGGAAATGGCGTAGGCAGGAACGAGCTCGTCCATCTCTTCCCACAGATAGTTCACGTTGCGGTCGTCGAAGCGAACGGTGACCTCGCGTTCCTCGGCATCCAGATAGATGATGGTTCCGGTATCACCGTTGAACACGTCCTTGTCATAGTTGTTGCGCACCTGCATGACCTTGTCGTTCAGACGGAACTGCCGCTCGCCCCGCACCAGGGAGGAATGCTGCGGATTCACGGCGTCCTGAAGACGGCGGTTCAGGCTGTTCACGCCCACGGCGCCGCGCAGCATGGGCGAAAGCACCTGAATGTCCTCGGTATGGAAGCCGAACTTGCGGGGAATGCGGTTCTTCACAAGATCGACCACAAGGTCTGCGGCAGCCTCCGGGTCTTCCTGACGGAAAAAGTAGAAGTCAGTCTTCTGTCCGGCCCGCTGATGAAGTTCCGGCAGATTGCCCCTGTTGATGAGGTGAGCGTTGCAGATGATGTCGCTCTGCGCCGCCTGACGGAACACTTCCAGAAGCTCGACCACGGGCACGACGCCGGAGGCGATGACGTCACGCAGGACGTTGCCCGGTCCCACGGAAGGAAGCTGGTTCACGTCGCCCACAAGAATGAAGGTGGCCCCCACAGGGGCGGCCTTCACCAGATGGTACATGAGCATGGTATCCATCATGGAAGCCTCATCCACCACCAGAAGACCGCAGGCAAGAGGATTGTTCTCGTTGCGGTTGAAGCCGTCCTCCGCCGGACTGTATTCCAGCAGACGATGTATGGTTCTGGCCTCCAGCCCGCTCGCCTCAGACATTCTCTTGGCGGCGCGGCCCGTGGGTGCGGCCAGAAGCACGCGGGCCTTCGCCTCCAGAAAAACCTTGATGATGGCGTTCAGAATGGTGGTCTTGCCCGTGCCGGGACCGCCGGTAAGCACCATGACCTTGGAAGATGCCGCAGTATACACGGCCTGCTTCTGCTCCTCGGCCAGCGTCATGGGCATGGCGTCTATGACCTTTCTCACAAGCTTTTTCGGCTCGGGAATGCGCACGGACTTCGGAGAATGCAGAAGTCTCTGCATGTAAAAGGCAATCTTGGACTCATAAATATAGTTGCGCGTGAGATAGACGCCCTCGTGGTCTCCGAGATCCTCAATGACCACGCGCTCCTCTCTCTCCAGGTCGGTTACGGCCTCGTCGGCCATGTCCGCAGGAATGGAAAGCCTGGACACGGCCTCTTCCACAAGGAGATTGCGCGGGTAGTAAATGTGCCCGTCCTCGGTGAGGCGCATGAGCAGATAGAGCACGCCCGCCTCGGCCCTCAGAGGACTAGACTCGTCGAAGCCGAGCTTTCTTGCAAGCGCGTCCGCAGTGGTGAAGCCTATGCCGTGTATGTCCATGGCGAGGCGGTAAGGATTCTCTCGCACCACGGCAAGGGCCTGCGCTCCGTACTGACGGTAGATGCGCACCGACATGTTGGCGGTCACGCCGTGCGGCTGAAGAAAGATCATGAGCTCGCGTATGCCCTGATGCTCCGCCCAGGAAGCCTTCATGGCCTCAAGGCGCTTCTTGCCGAACCTCGGCAGCTCCAGCATGCGGTCGGGGTCATGATCCATGACGTCGAGCGTGGCCGAGCCGAAATGCGCCACTATGCGGTCGGCCCATTTGGGACCTATGCCCTTGATGCAGCCGGAGGCAAGGAAGAGGCGTATGCCTTCTTCCGTAGCCGGAAGCTCCTCCTCACAGGAGGTCATCTGAATCTGCCTGCCGAATTTAGGATGATTGATCCAGCGCCCCTTCACTCGAAGACGGGCTCCGGGCTGAGGCGAGGACAGACTGCCCACGACCGCCACCGGGTCTTCCCGCCCCTCGACACGGAGCCGGAATACCGTCCAGCCGTTTTCCTCGTTGTGAAAGACCACCCGCTCCAGCGTGCCGGAAAATTCCTCCGGCCTGTCGGTGTCTTCCGAGGCCAGCATATCCATCTGTTCCATGATTTTCGCCCGGGCCGCGTTAGGAAAAAAGAAAAGCCGGGCAGCCCTCATGCCGGCCTCTTTACAACTCCCTTGATGTACTACTATAAACGTGAAATATCATCAAGGCAGGCTCCGTCGGATGCGCGTCATGCCAGCGCGACTCCGACACCGGTCCAGAGTCCGCCATCTTCCGTATGCCGCGCAAGAGCCCGGCATGCCTGTAATCCTCAGCAGTTCAGACTGCGTCGAAGCCGCCCGGAAGCGTCATGCCAGCGCCAGGGGAAGGAGCGCGACATGGTCTGGCTTTCCGTACTGTGAGGACAGTATGCCCGAATTTTCGAGGATAGACCGTCTGCCCCCCTACGCCTTCGCCGTGGTGGGAGAAATCAAGAAGCAGCTCCGCCAGCAGAACATCGACATCGTCGACCTTTCCATGGGCAACCCGGACCTGCCGACGCCCAAGTTCATCGTGGACAAGCTGTGTGAAGCTGCCCGCAAGCCCGTGAACCACCGCTATTCCGTCTCCCGGGGCATTCCCAATCTGCGCAAGGCCATATGCGACCTCTATGCCCGCCGCTACGACGTGCACCTCGACCCCGAAACGCAGGCCATAGCCACCATAGGTTCCAAGGAAGGGCTCGCCCATCTGTGCCTTGCCATGCTGAATCCCGGCGACGTGGTGTTCGCCCCGGACCCCACCTATCCCATTCACGTATACGCCCCCGTCATCTGCGGGGCCGACGTGCGTCGCATTCCTGTAGCGGAAGACCGCGACTTCTTTGAAGATCTGCTCACCGCCACAAAACAGACCTGGCCCAAGCCCAAGCTTCTCATCATAAGCTACCCGCAGAACCCCACCACGCAGGTCGTCGATCTTCCGTTCTTTGAGCGCATCGTTGAATTCGCCAAGGAACACAAAATGTGGGTCATCCACGACATGGCCTACGCCGACCTGTGCTACGACGGCTACAAGGCGCCGAGCTTCCTGCAGGCCAAGGGCGCCGAGGACGTAGGCGTGGAATTCTACTCCATGACCAAGGGCTATTCCATGGCCGGCTGGCGCATGGGCTTCTGTCTCGGCAACCGCGATCTCGTGCACATTCTCACCCGCATCAAGAGCTATCTCGACTACGGCATCTTCCAGCCCATCCAGATAGCCGCCACCGTGGCTCTCAACGCGCCCCGCGACGCCGTGGACAAAATCTGCGATGAATACCGCAAGCGACGCGACGTGCTCTGCACGGGACTCAACCGCATAGGCTGGCCCATCACCCCGCCCAAAGCCACCATGTTCGCCTGGGGCCGCATTCCCGAACCCTTCCGCGCCATGGGCTCCATGGAGTTTTCCAAGCTGCTGCTGCAGAAGGCCCACGTGGCCGTGCAGCCCGGCATAGGCTTCGGACAGATGGGCGACGAGTATGTGCGCTTTGCCCTCATCGAAAACCAGAAACGCACCAGACAGGCCCTTCAGGGCATCAAGAAGGTGCTTCAGGAAAGCTGACCATCCCCAGCGGAGCGGACGGCAGAACGCACACCGGTGCAGCCGCCCGCTCCGGGCCGGAACAAGGCGGCATCTTCCGTCTGACCGGCAGAACCTTTTTCCTCCTTTGGAGCTTGCATGTCTCAGAACCTTTGCATCGGCATAGCCGGCCTCGGTACGGTCGGCAGCGGTCTCGTAGAAATGCTGCAAAAGAATCACGATGAAATTCTGCGCAGAACGGGCCGCGAAATCACGATCAAGGCGGTGGCCGTACACAATCTCGCCAAGAAGCGGGATCTGCCCGAAGGCGTCGTTCTCACCGACAACGCCATGTCCCTTGCCGACGACCCCGACATTCAGGTGGTCGTGGAGCTCATGGGCGGAACCACGGTGGCCAGAGAACTTATCATGCGCTCCATGGAAAACGGCAAGTCCGTCGTCACCGCCAACAAGGCGCTTCTGGCGGAATACGGCCGGGAAATCTTCGCGCTCGCCGCAAGAAAAGACGTGGCTCTCGGCTATGAGGCCAGTTCTGCCGGAGCCATTCCGGTCATACAGACTCTGCGTGACAGCCTTGCCGGCAACCACATCACTTCGGTGATGGGCATTCTGAACGGCACGTCCAACTACATTCTTTCCGAAATGAACAGCCACGGCTTCGACTTTCCCACCGCGCTCAAGGAAGCGCAGGATCTGGGCCTTGCCGAAGCCGACCCC
>NZ_CALUWV010000112.1 GCF_944324575.1 uncultured Mailhella sp.
CCGCCGCGATGGAGGCGGGCATGGGGCGCACCGGATCGAGCAGGGATTCCGGCAGCATGGCCGCGCCGCCCGCGAACATGAGCACGACCATGGTTTCGCCTATGGAGCGTGACATGCCGAGCATGACGGCCGTGCCTATGCCGGAACTTGCCGCCGGAAGAACGACGCGGGTCAGAGTTTCCCACTTTGTGGCACCAAGGGAAAGGGAAGCTTCACGCAGATCTCTGGGAACGGAATATATGGCGTCCTCTGCGACGGAGCAGATGATGGGAACGCTCATGAAGGCCAGCATGAGACCGGCATTGAGCAGATTGAGTCCCGTGGAAGCTCCGAGGTAGTCCTGGAGAAAGGGGGCGACTACGACCATGCCGAAGAATCCTATGACCACCGAAGGAAGGGCCGCCAGAAGTTCGACGAAGGGCTTGACGATTCGTCTCATGCCGGGCTTTGCCACTTCGGAAAGATAAATGGCGGTAGCCACGCCGAGCGGTACGGCAATGACGGTGGCGAGCGCCATGACCGTGAGTGAGCCCACGATGAGCGGCAGAATGCCGAACTCCATGGGATCGTCGGTAGGATACCAGTTCAGGCCGAACAGAAAGTCGGTGAGCGGATAGTCCTTGAAGAAGGGGAGGCCGTCCAGCAACAAAAAGAGAACTATGCCTGCCATGGAGAGAATGGAAAGCGTGGATATGCCGGCCAGCAGCCATTCTGTGAATCGTTCCTTACGTGTTTTCATGCCGAGTCCGTTGGATACAAAAAAGTGGGGGAAAGTCCCCCCGGTGGGTCGGCTCCGGGAAGCGTCCGCCGAAATTTCAGCCTTCGGCGGAGCTTCTGGGGAGCCTGATCTCGTAACGGCGTTTCAGGCGCGGATGGGGCGATTTCATCCGTCCCGGATCCGCAGAAGAAAACGTCTACTTGGAGAGCGGAATGTAGCCGGCCTTCAGCACATCCTGCTGACCAAGCTGGGGATCAAGCATGAAATCCATGAACTTGGCAGTGTTGCCGGCAGGCTTGCCGTTGGTGAAGAGGTAAAGGTCACGGGAGAGGGGCCATTTCTTGGCAAGGGCGGTTTCGGCAGTGGCCTGAATGCCGCTGATGGAGAGCCCCTTGACGTTGTCATTCAGATACCCCATACCGATATAACCGATGGCGTTGGGATTGGTGGCCACGTTCTGGGCAACGCCGCCGTTGCTGGCCTGGGTGAGAGCCTTGGGCATGACCTTGACATCTTTCATGACCAGTTCCTTCCAGCATTCGTAGGTGCCGGAGGAGTTGTCACGGTTGACGACCACGATGGTGTTGTCGCTGCCGCCCACTTCCTTCCAGTTGGTGATCTTGCCGGAGAAGATGTCACGGAGCTGATCGATGGAGAGGTCTTTCACGGGGTTCTTGGTGTTCACGATGGGAACGAGGGCGTCCACGGCAATGATGGTGCGGGTCAGTTCCATTTTTTTGCTGGCGGCCAGCTTGGTTTCGCTGGACTTCACGTCACGGGAGGACATGGCCACGTCCGTGATGCCGTCAAGCAGGGACTTGATGCCGGTACCGGAACCGCCGCCGGAAAGCACGATGGAAATGTCGGGATAGCTCGCCATGAAGTGCTCGGAAGCCTTCTGAATGATAGGCAGCACGGTGGTGGAACCGTTGATGGTGACGGATTCGGCGGCAGCAGCCGGGGAAACGGCACAGAGCGTGAAGAGAACGCTCATAAGAATGTTTTTGATCTTCATGGATCAGACTCCTTGTTTTGTCCGGCGGTTCATTCCGTTCGGACAGGTTGGAACTTAGAAGGGGATTGTTGCGGCAATATATCCCGGATATTAACTTTTTGTTTCATCTCAACAACGCGGCAATTCACGATATTTTTATCGGAATGTAACATTGGCTTCATACAGGAAAGCTACATACATCTGAAACCGAAAGGGGAAAGTTGTGGATAACAAACAGCCTGTCATACTTGTGGTAGAAGATGACGACGACATTCGGGAACTGGTGGCCTTTTCTCTGGAGGAGGAAGGTTATCATGTGGAGCAGGCTGCCGACGGCCTGCGCGGTCAGGAAATGGCCGAAACCATAAAACCCGATCTCATCATTCTGGATCTCATGCTGCCCGGAAGGGACGGTCTTTCCGTCTGCCGGGAGCTTAACAGGCACGCCGCAGAAAGTATGCCGTGTCCTGTTCTCATGCTGACGGCCCGGGGTGAGGAGATGGACCGCATCATAGGCTTCGAGTACGGAGCCGACGACTATGTGGTAAAGCCTTTTAACATTCGTGAACTCATGCTGCGGGTTCGCGCCATTCTGCGACGTCGCAGCATGGATACCGGCAAACGTGTCATTACAAGGCACGGTGTCAGTCTCGATCAGCAGGGACGCCGGGTGTCCATTGATGGACGTACGCTGGAGCTTACGGCGCTTGAGTATCGCATCTTTGAGGACTTTTTCCTTAATGCGGGGCGCATTCGCACGCGCGAGGAACTGCTGTCTTCCGTGTGGGGATATCAGTTTGAAGGATATGAACGTACGGTCGACGTGCACATAGCTCGCCTGCGCCGGAAGCTGGGAGATGCTGCCCAGTATCTGGAAACGGTACGAGGCATGGGCTATCGCTATAAGGAATAGTCATGAAAAACACTACCTTTTCCATCAAGATCTTTTTCTGTTTTTGCGTTGTCATTCTGTTTTCCGTACTTGTGCCGTGCGGGTATTTTCTCCACAGCATCAAGCAGGAGAGCATAGACCTTACGTGCGAGGAAGCTTTCCGGGAAGTCGCCTTTGTCCGCACCTACATTATGGAAGAGGTAGAGAAGGGTGAGTTCAGAGAGCGTGAGGTGCTGCCGGATACGCTGAAGAATTTTTATTCGGGCGGCAAGCATCGCGTGACCCTCATTGATGCTGAGGGCACGGTGCTTTATGATTCCTTTGCAAAAAACGTCTCCGAGCTGGAGAATCACCGTTATCATGAGGAAGTGGCCATGGCGTTCGCCGATGGCGAGGGCTCCAGCGTGCGCTACAGCTCCAGTCTCGGCACTTCCTTTGTTTATGCGGCAAAGCGTGTCAGCATTCCCGGAACTCCCATAAGCATTATTCGCGTTGCCGCACCGCTTTCTCACGTGGAGAATCATGCATCCAACAGAAGCCGGGCGCTCATGGCGGGCGCCGTGGCGGCGCTGGTGTTTGCCATTGCCTTCGCGGCATTCATGTCCATGCGCTTCCGGCGCTCTCTGCAGCTTATGATTTCTTCTGTGGAGAATCTGGCGACTCCTGGCAGCCGCAGCGGTCGCATAAGTCTGCGCACTCTTCCCGGCGATGAGTTTGCCCCCCTGGCGTCGGCTGTCAATTCCATGGCGCAGCGCATGGAACTGCAGGTCAATCATATTCTTGCCCAGAAGGCTCAGCTTGATGCCGTGCTCAACAGCATAGCCGAAGGTGTGCTCGTAGTGGATCATGACGGTTGCATACGCAGTGTGAACGCCACGCTTGTACGTCTTTTCCCTCGAGCCGCACATGCCGAAGGAATGCAGCCTGTGGAGGTCATTCCTTCACCGGATCTTCAGAAGGGCATAGAGTCTCTGAAGCATGACGTTCCGGAAAAGCCGGTGCAGTTTGAAATGGATAATATGTCCGGCCGCAAGCTGCAGGTGCTCATCTGTCCTATTGTGGGGGAAAGCAAGCTGCTCATGGCCGTGGCGGTGTTCCATGACATTACGGAAATGTCCGTACTCATGGAGATGCGCAGAGATTTTGTGGCCAACGTTTCACATGAGCTGCGCACACCCCTTACTGCCATCATGGGCTATGCCGAAAGTCTGAAACGCTATGTTTCCGAGCCGAGGGCCCTTCACTTCCTTGAGGTCATAGACCGTAACTCACAGTATATGGCCACCATGGTCAAGGATCTTCTCCAGCTCTCCAGCATAGAAAACGGCGCCATTCCCATGGACATCAAACCTATGCCTGCCTCCATGGCCATACGGGGTGGAATGGATTTGTGCCGAACCTCGGCGGAAGCCAAGAAACTTGAATTCTGTGAGAAGCTTACCGTCGGGGACTTCTCCATCAAGGCCGACGCCGAGTATCTGACGAGAGTCATACGCAATCTGCTGGAAAACGCCTGCCGCTATGCGCCGGAAGGCTCTCAGATTGTCATTTCTGCCGAGCCGGACAAGGAAAGCGGTATGGCCGTCTTCCGCGTGGCGGACAGCGGCCCCGGCATTCCGCCGGAGCTCCGTGTCCGTGTATTCGAACGCTTCTACAGAGTGGAAAAGCACAGAGGCGGTCAGATTTCGACTGGGCTGGGACTTGCCATCTGCAAGCACATCGTGGAACGACACGGAGGCTGCATTTCCATTGAAGACGGTCCCGGCTGCATAGTCCGATTCACTGTTCCCCTTGCCTGAACCTTTTCTTATGTCTCTTTTCAAGGAGATTTCCCATGCAGAACATAAAAATGGAGACCGTGTCGCTGAACTTCTTTTACGGAGCGAAGCAGGCGCTGAAGAATATCAGTCTCCAGTTTCCCGAAAAACGGGTAACGGCTCTTATCGGTCCTTCCGGCTGCGGCAAGAGTACCTATCTTCGCTGTTTGAACCGCATGAACGATCTTGTGGCGGGCAGCAGGGCGGAAGGCAGCATTTTGCTGGACGGACAGGACATCAACGTGCGCGACTGCGACGTGGTTTCCCTGAGGCGCAGGGTGGGCATGGTGTTTCAGCGGCCCACGTCCTTCCCCAAGAGTATTTTTGAAAACGTGGCCTACGGACTGCGCGTCAACGGTGAGAAGTCCGAATCCGTCATTGCGGCCAAGGTCGAGGAAAGCCTGAAGCGCGCCGCGCTCTGGAACGAAGTGAAGGACAGATTGTCCGACTCCGCACTGGCCCTGTCCGGCGGTCAGCAGCAGCGCCTGTGCATTGCCCGCGCTCTTGCCGTGGAACCGGAAATTCTGCTCATGGACGAGCCTACCTCGGCACTCGATCCCATTGCCACCCAGCAGATAGAAGAAGGCATAGGGCAGCTCCGGGATCAGCTTACCGTCATCATCGTTACGCACAACATGCAGCAGGCAGCCCGCGTTTCTGACTATACGGCGTTCTTCTACATGGGTGATCTCATAGAAACCGATGAAACCGACGTCATATTCACGCGTCCCAAGCTGAAGCAGACGGAAGATTACATTACGGGAAGATTCGGCTAGTCTGTGTTTTCGGCGTGTGGTTTTGGACTGATGGGCCTGAACTGCACATCTGACGGATGATTATTGCAGACAACAGAAGCGGCGGATTTGTCCGTCATACTTTTCGCACGAAACCTGAACGTGCGGCGGAACATGCCGCATGGCGGAGCCATGCGCCAAACAGAGGTTGATCATGAAGGATCAGATGTACGGATCGTCCGTACTTCGTGGACTGAGGACCGAGCTGCTCACTATGGGCAGCCTTGTGCAGATGGCCTACAGCAAGGCCCGTACCGCCGTGCTGCTCCGTGACACCAAGGTGGCTGCAGAGGTGGTGAGCGGAGACGACGTCATTGATGAAATGGAGCTCGAGCTTGACGAGAAATGCACCAGCGTGATTGCCAGAACGCAGCCTGTAGCCAAGGATCTGCGCTTCATACTCACAGCCGTGCGCATGGTGCTCGACCTTGAGCGCATTGCCGACGAGGCCGTAACCATAGGTCGTCAGGTCAGCTATCTTCCGGAGGCGCTCCCTTCGGAACTTGAACATGAGCTTGCCCGTTACATGCAGCTTGCCTTCGACATGCTTGATACGTCGCTCGGTTCTTTCCGCAATGAGGATGTGAATCAGGGCATGACGGTATTTCAGAGTACGGACGAGAGTGTGCGTCTTCTGCTCTCCATCTATGAAAAGCTCATGAATGCCGTGCGACAAAATCAGGTGGATCCGGGAGTGGCAGTTCCTCTTATTCTTATCGTGCGTTCCATAGACCGCATCTGCCGCCGTTCCGAAAACGTGGTGGAACATTTGTGCTTCATGTGCGACGGCATTACCGTCAAGCACAGGGTGAAGCTGTCCGGCAATGCCGGAAACTAAAAGAACAAGGGATGCGAAAAGCCCCC
>NZ_CALUWV010000113.1 GCF_944324575.1 uncultured Mailhella sp.
TTCCGTGCCGTGGCCTTTGAATTCCGCGGCAAGGGCGATTCCTGCACCTGGATCTTCAGCTGGGACGTGTGCATGACCCTTGGAAGCTTCCTGCCCGCGCTGCTGCTCGGCGTGGCCTTCGCCAACCTGTTCATGGGCATCCCCATCGACGCGGACGGCGTGTATCACGGCAACATCCTCAAGCTCCTCAATCCCTACGGCCTTGCCGGCGGCGTGTTCTTCGTGGTCATGTTCTGCTATCACGGCGCGCTCTGGCTCGAACTCAAGTCCGAAGGCAATCTGCAGGTGAAGGCTCTCAAGGCTGCCCGCGCGCTCTGGCCCGTGCTGCTTGCCCTGGTCTTCGTGTTCCTGGCCCTTACGAGCTACTATACCGACAGCTTCGAACGTCTGGCGCAGCATCCCGCAGCCTACGCGGCTCTCGCTCTCGCCGTCATCGGTCTTGTGGGCAGCCGCCTTGCCCTGAACAGCTGCACCCTCGTCGCCTGGCTGTGCAGCGCCCTGTTCATCCTGGGACTGACCTTCTTCGGCGTGTTCGGCATGTACCCCGGCATCATTCTTTCCAGCATTGATCCGGCTTACAGCATCACCGTATACAACGCCGCTTCCAGCCCCCTCACCCTGAAGATCATGCTCACCGTCACGCTCTGCGCCGTGCCTGTGGTGCTGCTCTATCAGGCCTGGGTCTACTGGACCTTCGCCCACAAGGTGACCAAGGAAGTGCTCAAGGACGAACACTCCTACTAAGCCTTTTTCCCGGCTCCCCGCGACTTCCCCCGCAGGGAGCCGAAGCAACCGACAAAGGCCGCCCGCGTCTGAACGCGGACGGCCTTTTTTCCTGCCTGAAGAACATTCAGGGCTTCCTGCTCGCAGCTTGCCTCAGCCCCTTGCCTTCTTTCGGGACTGCAACGCACATTCCGACTGCCGTTTACGGCCTCTCTGCGCCCTCCAGAGCTTCTTTGTCCACGAACGCGCACCCTTATCTCAAAATTTCTGAAAAGCCCTCAGTGCCTCGCACAACAGCCATTCCTGCCGGACAAAGGACGCGGAGCTCCCCCCTTGGAGAGCGCCGCGTCCCTCATGCAGTTTGAACCGTTCAGGCGTGATGTCTTCTGTGCTTCATCCTTCCGTACTCAAACCAGTACAGGAACGCCGCAAAAAGCGCGACGACGGCCAGAGAGAAGAACATGCCCTCGTAGCCGAATGACGGCACGAGAAAGCCGAAAAGATATGGACCCAGACCGATGCCCAGATCGAAGAACAAAAAGAACGTGGTGGTCGCCTGCGCAAAGCGCGAACGCGTGACGAGCGTGAGCGATACGGCCTGTCCTGCGGACTGAAAGTTGCCGAAGCCCGCACCGAGAAGCACGGCACCCAGAAGGAACATGACGCTGTTTTCCGTAACCGCAAGCAGCGCCATGGCCGAGGCCATGATGAGAAGCGCGGGATAGAACACCACGTTCGGCCCGTAATGGTCGAGGATGTGACCGCTGAAGGGTCGCGTGCCGAGCGCCGCTGCGGCGTACACAAGAAAGAACAGACTCGCCGCCTCGGACACGCCTCTTTCCGCCGTAAACGAGGTCAGAAAGGCCTGAATGCATCCATAGCCGAGGCAGGCCACCAGCGCCACGAGAGAAAAGCGGACCACACGGGGATCGATGTAGCTGTAAATATCCGTCATGGGACGATGCTTTTTCAGCATGTGCGGCAGCGTTCTGAGAGCAAAGAACACCGCAAGGCAGATCACGCCGAACAGAAACGACGTCCACACCACGGCCCTATACCCGGAGCCGTCAACAAGCGCAATGCCGAAAAAGGGCCCCGCGGCCAGCGCCACGGCCGTGCTCATGGTGAACAGACTGATGCCGAGCCCGTGACATTCCCGGGGAATCACATAGGCCACAATGGTACCGGTCGCCGTTCCCGTCACGCCCACGGCAATGCCCGTCAAAAAGCGCTGCACAAAAAGGACGGGCAGCGAAGCGGCAAGAAAGAATGTGGCCATACTGCCCAGATACAGCAGAATTCCGGCAAGCAGAATGGTACGGCACCCCAAAAAGGACAGCAGACTCCCCGAGGCAAAGCGCCCGGAAAGACAGCCCATGACCATGACGCCGCTGGAAAGCCCCGCCACACTCAGGCTCACGCCGTAAGCTTCGCGCACATACGGAGCTCCGGTAACGAAAATCATATAATACGCCGTCATCACAAGCAGATTGATGACGGCAACCACATTGAAATTGCGATTGAATATGACACCGAGCGTGTTCGTCCACGCGGCTCTGTCGCCAGTTTGCACCATGCCGTTCCTCCATTGCCGGAAAACAGGATGCGCCCAACGGATTACGGGCGCATCCCATGAGACATAGAAAGAAGACAGGACGCTTGTCAACAGCATTCGGGAAAAACGTCAACGGAGCACCGAAAATCGTATCCTTCCCGTCGGGACGAGCTAGACAGGCTGAGTCATATTCCCCTCCCCCCTGAGCTTAAGAGGAAAAATCCATTTCCCGTCTTTTTGAAAAGGCTTCATGCATACCGTGCATTCTCCCAGAAAGACCTCGTCCCTGAACAGGAAAATTCGTCCCCTGTCCTTCTCAAAGCTGTCGTACAGCGCCTTGTTGCCGTATTTCAGCATCTGCACGGCGGATCCGGTATTCTGTCCCATATAGTATATGATGCCGTCCCTCTCTTCGTTCCTGTACGGACTGTTGGAAGAACAGAAAAGCACGATATTGCCGCGCGTGGTCTGCCTGATGCCGCCGGGATGGTCATCCGCAAAGGAAAACCAGTTCTTCAGCTCGGCTCTGGCATATTTTCTGCCCGGAACGAGTCCGCAAAGTCCACGGTTTTCATTCTCACGCCTCGACTGAACGCTTTTTCGTTCCGGAAAATCCCGACAGAGCCGGGAAACTTCCTGTGAAACGGACTCATACAGCCCGGCATTTTCCTTGACGGTGAGATAGATTGCCATCTCATCATTATTCATCTGACTGTAATCATAGAGATTCATGCTGCCGAGAATAGCCGCCTTCTCCGTCAGAAAGCATTTTGCATGAAGATTGTTTCTTGTAAAAATTTCCGAGGCCACTTCCGCATGCTCAAAATTTTCCCTGTGCACAATGACGACAGGAACTCCCGCCTTTCTTTTTTCCAAAAGAATGGAACGGATGCGCATACTCATTTTGATGTACGGCGAAACGATGACGATGCGCTGTTCTGATTCCTCAAACATTCGTTCAAGATAAAATCCTATGCCCGCCGTGGTAACGAAGGTGGGGCCTTGTGTCCGGGAAGAAAAAAAATGCTCAAGCAGCGCCACAGCTTCCTCCATCAAAAACGCATAGCAGTCAATACACGGCAGGTGCACATATTTCACTGAGCAACATGGCCGTGCCCCCTGCTGCACATCCGTCAACATTTCTTCAAAGCATAAAGGCTCCGTCACCTTCCGACAAGTCGAATTTTTCCGGCCGGGATTTAAACGCCGAGGCCGGCGCCTTCCGCTCGCTCAGAGCTTAAGGCGCCGGCTTCGTATATGCCGCGGCGAGGGGAGTTGCCCTCCCCTGCTGCCGTTTTAGTCGTTTATGGCGTTGTTGATGCCGGCTTCAATGTCGGGAGCGATGATGGGACGCTCCTCAAGGTCTTCCAGGAACTTGTCGGGACGCTCCTTCTGTTCCGGAACCTCGATGTTCTGGTTGACGTATTCACGATAGCCGGTACCGGCCGGAATGAGGCGACCGACGATGACGTTTTCCTTGAGGCCGCGCAGGTAGTCGTGCTTGCCCTTGAGGGAAGCCTCGGTAAGCACCTTGGTGGTTTCCTGGAAGGAGGCGGCAGCCACCCACGACAGAGAGCTCAGAGAGGCCTGCGTGATGCCGAGCACCAGCGGTTCGGCCACGGCGGGCTGACGGCCTTCGGCAATGGCCTTGTCGTTCTCTTCCTTGAATTCCACCTTGTCGACCTGCTCGCCCACGAGGAACGTGGTCTGACCCGGATCGAGAATGGTGACCTTCTTCAGCATCTGGCGGACGATGACTTCAATGTGCTTGTCGTCGATGCCCACGCCCTGGAAGCGGTACACTTCCTGGATTTCGTCCACGAGGTAGCGGGCCAGATACTTTTCGCCGCGGGTATGCAGAATGTCGTGCAGCTCGGGATGACCTTCGGTCACGGGCTCGCCCGCCTCCACATAGTCGCCGTCGGAAGCCGTGATGTGCTTGCCCTTGGGAATGAGGTATTCCTTGGGTTCGCCCACTTCAGGACGCACGATGAGCTTTCTCTTGCCCTTGGATTCGCCCGCGTATTCCACGATGCCGGAGATTTCCGACACCACGGCCATTTCCTTGGGCTTGCGGGCTTCGAAGAGCTCGGCCACGCGGGGAAGACCACCCACGATATCCTTGGTCTTGGACGTTTCACGGGGCTTACGGGCGATGATGTCACCGGCCTGCACGGCCTCGCCGTCCTTCACCATGATAAGGGCGCCCACCGGCATGGTGTAGGTTGCCGGAATGGAGCCGGTACCCTGCGCCGAAGTACGGGACTTGATGGTGCCGTCTTCCGCGGTGATGTCGATGGCGGGACGGAAGGTGGTCGTGCGGTATTCCATGATGGTACGGGTGGACTGGCGGGTAGCCTCGTCCATCTTTTCCTGCACGGTCTTGCCTTCGATGATGTCCTTGAAGCGGATGAAGCCGTCAACTTCCGTGATGAAGGGTTCGTTGAACGGATCCCATTCGGCAAGCATCTTGCCCTTCACCACTTCCTCGCCGTCGGTGACGTAGAGGCGGGCGCCGTTGGGCAGGATGTACTTTTCAGCTTCGCGGCCCTGATCGTCCACGATGGTGAGCTGACCGCTCTTGCCGATGACCATGGCGATGCCGTCACGGTTGATGACGGATTTGACGCGGGTCAGGCTGATGCGGCCGGAGTTCTGCGCCTCAAAGCTGGACTTGGCGACCTGAGCGGACGCCGTACCGCCGATGTGGAAGGTACGCATGGTCAGCTGCGTGCCGGGTTCACCGATGGACTGAGCAGCAATGATGCCCACGGTTTCGCCCACGTTCACGAGATGACCGCGGGCAAGGTCACGACCGTAGCACAGGGCGCACACGCCGCGTTCCGCCTGACAGGTCAGGGCGGAACGGATGGTCACGGTACCCACGCCGGCTTCGTCCAGTGCATTGGCCACCTTTTCGTCCACCAGAGTATTGGCGGGGAACAGCAGTTCCTTGGTGGTGGGATGCATGACGGGGTACAGCAGCACGCGGCCGATGATGCGATCGCGCAGAGGCAGCTTGATCTCGTTGCCTTCGCGCAGCGCGGTCATTTCGATGCCGTCCACGGTGTTGCAGTCTTCCTGAGACACGATGACGTCCTGCACCACGTCCACCAGACGGCGGGTGAGGTAACCGGAGTTAGCGGTCTTCAGAGCGGTATCGGCCAGACCCTTACGGGCACCGTGCGTGGAGGTGAAGTACTGCAGCACGGTAAGACCTTCGCGGAAGCTCGCCGTAATAGGCGTTTCGATGATGGCGCCGGAAGGCTTGGCCATGAGGCCGCGCATGCCGCCGAGCTGTCTCATCTGGTCCGCGTTGCCTCGAGCACCGGAGTTGGACATCATGTAGATGGGGTTGAAGCTCGTGTCGTCGGCTTCGCGGCCCGTCTTGGGATCCACGACGTGATCGACGGAGATTTCCTTCATCATTTCCTTGGAAATGGTGGTGGAAGTCTGCGACCACACGTCAACCACCTTGTTGTACTTTTCGGTACGGGTGATGATACCGTTGCGGTACTGCTGTTCGATGTCGTCCACTTCGGCCTGGGATGCAGAAATGATCGCCTTCTTGCGGGAAGGAATGGTCATGTCCTTGAGGCCGATGGAAATGCCCGCGCGGGTGGAGAACTCGTAACCGATGTTCTTCAGCTGGTCGCACAGGATGACGGTGTTCTTGATGCCGGCGGCCTTGTAGGCGATGCCCACGAGCTTGCCGATGGCCTTCTTGGTGAGCACCTT
>NZ_CALUWV010000114.1 GCF_944324575.1 uncultured Mailhella sp.
TTCCTTCATGGCATCCTCCCTATGCCGACAATAAGAACTTTTTACCCTTTTGGCAATTAATGAGTCCTGAGCCTAGAAGATGCCGTGCACCTGACCGGTCTCGGTATCCACGTCCACGCGACGGAAGGCGGGGTTGGAGCCGGTGCCGGGCATGAGCGAGATCTTGCCGGAGACGGGAACCACGAGGCCCGCGCCGCCGTAGAGCAGCACGTCGCGGATCTTGAGACGCCAGCCGGAAGGCTCGCCCTTGAGATCGGGATTGTCGGAAAGGGAGTACTGCGTCTTCACCATGCACACGCCGAGCTCGGAGGCGTCGGGACGCGCCTGCATTTCGGCAAGGCGGCTTTCGGCTTCAGGGCTGTAATCCACGCCGTCCGCGCCGTACACGTCGCGGGCGACCTTTTCGATGCGTTCCTTGAAAGAAGCATTCCAGTCATAGAGCGGACGGAAATCGGACGTTTCGTTGCAGGCGTCCATGACGGCGTCGGCCAGTTCCAGGGCGCCCGCGCCGCCGTGCTCCCAGTGCGTGGAAACGGCCACGCGCGCGCCCTCGGCTTCGCAGATTTCACGAATGCGGGCGATTTCCGCAGGCGTGTCGGTGACGAAGGCGTTGATGCACACCACAGGAGAGGTGCCGGACTTCTTGATGGTGCGAATATGATGAAGAAGGTTGCAGCAGCCCGCTTCCACGAAGCCCACGTTTTCCTGACGGTATTCTTCGGGCAGCGCGCGTCCGGGACGGGGCAGGGGGGCGCCGCCGTGGCTCTTCAGGGCGCGTACGGTGGCCACGAGCACGGCCGCATCGGGGGCAAGTCCGCTGTAGTGGCACTTGAGGTTCCAGAACTTTTCATAGCCGATGTCCGCGCCGAAGCCGGATTCCGTGACGTGGTATTCGGAGAGCTTGAGGCCGAGTCTGTCGGCGATGACGGAGCTCTGGCCGAGGGCGATATTGGCAAAGGGGCCGGCGTGCACGAACACGGGCTGGCCTTCGATGGTCTGGATGAGATTGGGCTTGATGGCGTCGATCATCCAGGCGGCCATGGCGCCGGCGACCTGCAGATCTTCGGTGGTCACGGGCTTGCCCGCTCTGTCGTAGGCCACGATGATGCGGCCGAGTCTTTCGCGCATGTCCTTGAGGTCACGGGCCACGGAAAGAATGGCCATGACTTCGGAGGACACGGAAATGTCGAAGTGCGAGCTCATCATGAAGCCGTCGGACTTGCCGCCCATGCCGATGACCACGTTGCGCAGAGCCTGGCAGCAGAAGTCGATGACCCAGTTCATGCGCACGTTGGTGGGATCAATGTTCAGACGAGGCTGGCCGGAAAGGCGGAGCAGCTTTTCGTCGCCGTAGTTGCGTTCGTGCTGCATTCTGGCGGTGAGCGCCACCATGGCCAGGTTGTGGGCGTTGGTTACGGCGTTGATGTCGCCGGTGAAGCCGAGGGAATACTGCGTGAGGGGAATGCACTGGGAAAGGCCGCCGCCCGCCGCGGAACCCTTGGTGCCCATGGTGGGGCCGCCGGAGGGCTGACGGATGGCCGCGGAAACCTTGCGTCCGCGCTTTGCGAGCCCCTGCACGAGTCCGATGGTGGTGGTGGACTTGCCTTCTCCGAAGGGAGTCGGGGTGATGGCCGTCACGTCGACATACTTACCGTTGGGACGGTCCGCCAGACGGGAGAGCACGGACTGATAGTCCACCTTGCCCATGACGTGGCCATAGGGGAGCAGTTCCTTGTCTTCAAGGCCGAGCTCTCTGCCGATCTGGTAAATGTCTTTCATGCGGGATTCCGCGTCCTGGGCGATTTCCCAGTCCGCGTGCTGCTTGGGATCCAGAGCCATTGTCCGTTCTCCTTGTGGTTGGGGGTTCGTCTGTGGTTATACGGCGTGGCGTCGTTTAGCTCAAGCGGTTTTTCTTTCCCCGCGCATGGGCGAAAACGTCGGAAAATCCCTGCGGCAGAGGTCTTCACAAAGGTTCGTGGTCCATTTTTGCAGCGGCTTTCGCATCGCCTTTTGCGTGACGCAGTGCCGGATCGGCGTACCGGTTCCATGGGGGGATCTTTGGTTGCCAGCGTTCGTCCGCTGGCGTATGAAGGCGGAAAAGACAAGGGGGAATCATGAGAGAAAGCACGCTTCGTCTGCTGGAAGAGATGCAGGTCAATGAAAAGACGGACAGTGAAATCTATACCAAGCTTGCCCGGCGCGTGGGCGGCGAAAACGGCGAGGTGCTTCGCCGCATGGCCGCCGATGAGTCAAGGCACTGCGAGGTATGGAGCCGCTATACCGGAAAGAAGGCGGAGGCAAAGCGCGTCAAGGTATTTCTTTACAGCCTCATGGGCTGGATTTTCGGACTCACCTTCGTGATCAATCTTCTGGAATCCGGTGAGAACGGCGCGGGAAACCGCTATGCCGGGCTCATTGAGGATGTGCCCGAGGCGAAGGGCATCATGGAGGAAGAGGAGATTCATGAGCGCCGTCTGGCCGAAATGGTGGACGAAGAGCGCCTCAAGTACATAGGCAGCATGGTACTCGGCCTCAACGACGCGCTTGTGGAGCTCACCGGTGCGCTGGCCGGCTTCACGCTTGCGCTCGGCAGCAACGCCACCGTGGGACTTGCCGGCTTCATCACCGGCGTGTCGGCCACGCTGTCCATGGCCGCTTCCGAATATCTTTCCAAGAAGGCCGAGCCCGGAGAAAAGCATCCGCTCAAGGCCGCCGTCTACACAGGCATCGCGTACATGATCACGGTGGCTCTGCTTCTTCTGCCCTACGGCGTGTTCAGCTCGCCGTATCTGGCGCTGATGTTCTGCCTGTTCAACGCGGCCTGCATCATCTGTCTGTTCACCTTCTTCGTTTCCGTGGTGCGGCGCGAACCCTTCCGCCCGCAGTTTATGGAAATGCTTTCCATCAGCTTCGGCGTGGCGGCCATTTCCTTCTTCATCGGCTGGGCCGCCAAAACCTGGATGGGCATAGAGATGTAAGTGCCTTTTCCGCAGAGGCATGACGAGTGGGCGGGGCGCAGGCTCCGCCCTTTTTTGAGGGCTGAGAACGACGCGCTTCTGTATCATGCGAAGTCAGGGGAAAACCTGCACGCTGTCTTTTGCGACTGCGTGGCGTTTTTCCAAGGGCAGGCAGCGCGGGATAGAGCAGAGAGCGTCTTTCTGCGCAGTGTTTCCCTGATCTGTCGTGTCGTTGTTTTTCTTTCCCTCATCCCGGGCTTCTTGTCCTGACAAAAGCCTTCCGCAACCTGTCGTTTCGCGCAACCAAAGGTTGCCAAAATCACGTGACAAGGGAAAATATAGTATGCTAATTTGCTGAAATAACATGGATGCAACTGAGAGTTGCCGAAAAGGAAACTTCCGGTTGGTGGAGTCTGCCGGGCTATGGCGTTAAACCTTGACCGTCCTACACGGCGGCCTGACGTCTCGGACGTTTTTTCGATGAGGTCAGGCGGGAGGTGGCTGCTGTTTTCATCATGATGTTGAAGAGCCGCCATCGACAGGCCGCATGCTCCGGCCTGCCGTTCCACCCTGGCAACGTGCCATAAAACCACAGGAGTTCCCATAATGAACAGGAAAACGTTGGCCGCCTGCGCGGCTCTGGCTCTGACCCTTGGTTTTTCCACCCTTGCCGAAGCCGGATGCAGCGCTGAAGAAGCGCAGCAGAAGGCCAATGCCTTTGCCCAGACCATTCAGGAAGTTTCTCAGAAGGATCCTGAAAAATATGCGAAGGTCATGCAGGAACTTCAGCCCGAGCTGCTTCAGCTTCAGCAGAAGCAGGACATGGACGCCCTGTGCGTCTTCTACGACAAGGCGATGGATCGCCTGAAGTAGGTAAGGAGCACCGGCTCAAGAACATGACATTGCGGTCGGACGCGCCGTGCGGAAATTCTGCCGCGCGTCCGGCCATGCTTGAATTTAAGGTTATATGATGCATGACCGTCGGCGAATCCGACTCCGGGCGGATTCTTCACGTTTTCCTGCAGAAAATGCGCAGGTTCAGCCTGAGCCGGGCAGACGGAGCCGCCCCGGTCAGGAAAGCTGTCAGCCCATGGAATCAGATGAGGAAAGATCTCCAGCTATACGGAAAAATTCAGGCCAGACGCAAGGCTCTGGGGCTTTCACAGGAGGAGCTTGCCCAGCGCATGGGTGTTTCGCGGCAGTCCGTCACGAAATGGGAGACCGGTCTTTCCGCTCCCGATCTTGACCGGCTGGTGGAACTTGCCGACACGCTGGGTGTCAGCCTCGATTATCTGCTGAGAGATCAGGCGGAGATGTCCGACGCACCTGCGGAACCGGGAGAGCCCGTTTCTTCGGAGAGTCCGTCGGAAGAAAGGACGGAAAGGCCCGTGGCGTCCGCTGCTTCCGTGAGCGCTACGGCGCGTCACATTGCGCTGGCCGCCGGCGTGCTGCTTTTTCTCATAGGGGCGGGCGGTCTTCTTACCATGTGGATTTATTCCGAACTGTTTCCCGTGCAGCTTGTAGACGGACGAGGCGGCGTGCATACCGGCCTGTGGGGGTATGTGCTTGCAAGGGACGTGAAGGCTCTTTTCTGGGCCGCGCTGGCGGCTACGGCGGCAGGACTTGTGCTTGTGGGGTGCTGCCTGAGAAAGGGCAGATCGTAGATTTTGTCGCAATGGGCCGCACGGCATTTGTCACAGTCTCGCAGGTTGCGCATGAGATGAATGAGCAGTCCGCGGGACTGGAGCCGTGCGTTTTTCCGGCGTCGCTTCCGGGGCGGAGGCGTTTTTTTCGTCACGGAACGTACGCAGGTCGGCTCATCGCGTTGCGCTGAGGCCTCAGACCAGTTCTTCAAGATCGTTGAGAAGCTGCTCGCTGAGTCCGCCGCCGAACATGGGCGAGCCGAACAGTGCCCGGCGCTGGTCCACAAGCAGTTCCTTCGGGAGCATTCCCGGCGCGGAGTCGGCCAGAGTGTCGGCAAGGCGTCTGGCCAGAAGCCAGCTTCGCGCCCCCTGAAAGAACAGGGAAAAGGCATTTTCAAAATCGCGCCTGCGTTCGTTCCAGAGGCGCAGACGGCGCTTGTCCGGCTTAAGACTGAGCGTGGTGGAGAGTGCGGCGTTCAGGCTGTTGAACTGTGCGCCGGGTACGCCGGATCTCCAGCCGAGCAGCCAGGAATTGCGGGGAAAGAGCAGGCCGAGTTCCCGGGCGAGGGAAAGCAGGCTGTCGAGCGAGGCGCGCGAGGCGAGAAGAACGTCGTCTTCCCACTGTACCGGCAGAGCATGAAAATCCAGAGGCGGAAGGCTGTCCAGGGGCGGAGCGCCGTCGCACCAGCATTGCAGAATATGCGAAAGCCAGCTTCCCGCCTGTTCGGCCCCCTGAAAGGTGCCGGAGGGCGTTTCCAGATGGCTGTAGCTCAAAAGCCAGTTTCCGCGGCCGTACTCGCCGGTCACGGCGCAGGGACGACCGTCGAGTATCGAGGGGCGCAGCCTGACCCCGTACATGGCGTCCCATTCGGCAAGAATGTCGGCCGGCATGGAGGAAAAGGGCATGTCGGCCACATAGAGATCAGGACCGGGGGCACGGTAGCGGGCGAGCACTTCCACGGGGCCGGGATCGTCGGGTTCGCAGAATCGTCCGGGCCACCAGACGGGAAGAAGAGCGCTTTTCCCGGCAAGGGAGGGCGGCACAAGTCCGCTGCTTTTGGAAAGTTCGCAGCAGAGGTGACCGGATACGAGATGCTGAAGCCGGTCCGGCATGCCGTCGCGGCTCCACGGGCACAGACCGAGGCCGTCGGCAAGCGCAAGTCCCGCACCTCCGCAGAAGCCGACATAGCGTCCGCCGTTTTTCACAAAGCTGCGCACCGCTTCCGCCCCGGCAGGCCCGAGAGCCTCGGCCTTGCGGCGCGCGGAACCACCGGGCACCATGAGCATCTTGCCAGACAGACCGGTCTGGGCTATGTCTAACCCTTTGAGTACACGGAAGGGAATGCCCGTCGAACGAACGGCGTGCAGCAGCAG
>NZ_CALUWV010000115.1 GCF_944324575.1 uncultured Mailhella sp.
ATATTCGGGAATGCGCGGCGTGATGCCGAAGCGCTCCTTGATGAGTCCGGCAAGAATCTGCTGGGCCTTCGGTTCGCCGTGCACGAGGGCGATGTTCATGCCCGGGCGGGCCATGCCGCCTATCCATTCCAGAAGCTGACTCTGTCCGGCGTGGGCGGAGAAGCCGTTGATGGTGAATATTTTTGCGGCCACGGCCACGTCTTCACCGAAGAGTCGCAGGGTCTTTGCGCCGTCGACGAGCTTTCTGCCCGGGGTGCCCATGGCCTGATAGCCCACGAACACGATGCTCACGCCTTCCTTCCACAGGTTGTGCTTGAGGTGATGGCGTATGCGGCCGGCGTTGCACATGCCGCTTGCCGACAGAATGATGGCCGGGCCTTCCATGGTGTTGAGCTTCTGGGATTCCTGGGCGCTCTGGGTGAAGCGCACGAGGCCGTCGGGGGTGGCCTTGAAGTCTTCAACCGTGAACTCCGGCGTGCGCAGGTGATCGACGTATTTCATGAAGACCTGCGTGGCCTTGGATGCCAGCGGACTGTCCACATAGATGGGCATGCCTTCGGGAAGACGGTTCTGCTTTTTCAGGATGAGCAGACTGTAGAGAATTTCCTGAGTGCGCTCCACGGCGAACACGGGAATGATGACCTTTTCGTTCCGGGCATGACTGTAGGCCACGGCCTCGGCGAGTTCTTCAAGGGTGTCGGCCTCGCCCTTGTGATCTCTGTCGCCGTAGGTGGATTCCACAAAGAGCCAGTCCGGGGTTTCGGGCATGGCGGCGTCGGGCAGCAGCAGCGCGCCGGGGCGGCCGAGATCGCCGGAAAACACGAGACGGGTCACCTTGTCGTCTTCGGTGACGGAAAGCTCAAGAAAGGCCGCGCCGAGAATGTGTCCGGCGTGGCGGAATCTGACCTTCACGCCCGGGGCGGGGGAGATTTCGGTGTCGAATCCCACGGGGCAGAGCAGCTTTGCCGTGGCAAGGGCGTCTTCCGTTTCATAGAGCGGTTCGCTTCCGGAAGATTCGGTCGTGCCGCGCCGCTTGTCGTGCCGGCTTTTCCACTCATGATCCATTTCCTGAATGTGCGCGCTGTCCTCAAGCATGATGGAGGCAAGATCGGCGGTGGGGTAGGTGCAGTAGATGCTGCCCGTAAAGCCCTTTTTCACCATGCGGGGCAGAAGGCCGGAATGGTCGATGTGCGCGTGGGTGAGCAGGATGAAGTCCAGCTTGTCGGGACGATAGTTGTCGGTCTGAAAGTTGCGCTCTTCAATGGCGGAGTTGCCCTGGAACATGCCGCAGTCCACGGCAAAGCGAGACGCGCCGGTTTCTATGACGTAGCAGGAACCGGTAACAGTCTGGGCGGCTCCCAGAAAGGTGATTTTCATGACACAACTCCTGAAATGAGGTTCCGTATGATTGCAGCATAGACGTTTTCCAGCTCCGGCGCAAGAATGACAGGCCGGAACAGACGAAAAAAACTTTGTTTTTACGGGACTTATGCTTCGTTATACAGAAGTGTTTTCTTCAAAGGAGCCGTCATGCGTACGCGGCGTGCCCACAGCCTTCCGGTTTCGGCAGAAGGAGCGCCGCGGCAGAAGACGGATTTCACGCGCGGTGACGGCCCTGTTCCGGACGGGGCGCGTTCAGCGCGGGCGTTTTGGCCGGAACTGGGCGTGGGGGCTGCGTTTTTGTCTGCCCGGCGCGGGCATGCCTGACTCAGTCCTGAAAGAACAGGGGGGTCAGGAGCAGCACCGAGGCGCACATGACAAGCCAGGAAACGACGATGACGGGGGGAGCCGTCTTCCAGATGTTCCGGCTGTTTGTCCATTCGTTGCCGTGCAGCAGCGCGGCGGCGGAGGTGGCGGCCGGGGTGAGGAAGGCCAGATGCACGCTCATGACCACCAGAATGACCGCGGGAACCGGATTGGTGCCGTTGCCGGAACAGTAGCTGAAGATGACGGGCATGAGCGCCGCGCCCACGGCGCCGTTGTTGATGAACTGGCAGAGACAGAGGGCGAGCAGGCCCATGCAGGCGGCGAAGAACATGGGCGAGGAGGAACCGAATACCGGTTGCAGCACGCTCAGGAAGAAGGGCGTGATGCCGCTTTCGGGAGCCGCCATGGCCCCGGAGAGCGGCTGAACCAGCGCAAGAATGAAGATGATGCCCCAGGCGACGCCGCCGGTCATGGCCCGGAAGGGGAGAAAGGGCCTGCCGTTTGAGCGCAGTGCGCACATCACCGCAATGACGAGCATGCACACGCCCGTGTTGCCGATGCGCCGGAGCAGGCCGACGGGCGGGAGCTCTTCCGGAAGGAAGGCGGGAATGAGCAGCAGCATCACCAGGGCGACCAGAAAGCCCAGAACGATTTTCTGGCTGCCGGAAAAGCTGACGCTGCCGAGCGCTTCGGCACGAAGGTTTTCAAGCCTGCCGACGTCGGGCCGCACGACGAACCGGGCGAAGAGCAGAAAGAGCAGAGAGCAGACAAGGCAGATGACAAGCGCCGTCACCATGTAGCCGGCGTAGTCGATGGAGGAACCGGAAATGGCTTCGTAGGTGCCCATGATCGTGAGGGCAAGCTGCTTGAAGGGAATGAGCGACATGCCGACCAGCGCGGCGTAGACCACGCCGAAGACCATCATTTTCGGATAGTCGTCGCCCTTTTTGTAGCCGCATACGTCGCAGATGCCGTACAGAATGCTCCAGCCTATGAGGGTGGCGGGGGAAGCGCTGGTCAGGCCGCCGAGCAGCATGACGGACAGAAGGAACATGCAGGTGAAAAGCCACGGCCTGCCGATGATGAACTTTCGGGTGATGATCCACAGCGAGAGCTGTTTCGAGACGCCGTAATGGTTGATGGCGGCGCAGAACACGAAGATGAAGAACATCATGACCACGGTGGAACTGCCGAAGCTCTGTCCGAGCATCTCTGCGGGGGAGAGCCCGCCTATGAGAACGAGAGCCAGCATGCCGGCCAGGCTGGGCCAGATGATTTCAATGAATATCCAGCCGTACAGAACGCCGAGAAAAATGCCGATGAGCGCCATGCCCTGCGACGTGAGCGGAGGAACGGGGGGCAGAAGCCTGACGCTGAACATGACGGCAAGGCAGACGAAGGAATGGAAAAGAAAGGAAAAACGGGCTGTTGCGGAAACAGAGGGCGTGGAACATTTTTCGGACATGGAATCTCCGAAGGTGAAGGGACGCGCGCGTTCTGCGGGCGTCCTGCGGAAGATACGGTCGCGGCGGGGCCTTTGCGGACTGTCGGCGTCGTCGGAAAAAAACGGAGTGTCCGCAGGGGCGTTCAGGCGAAGAAAAAAGGCGGCTTTTGGGAAGGCCGATGTTCCCTTTCTTTCAGAGATACGATGAACCTCCCGCCTTTTCAAGACGGCGCGGCAGAAGGCAGTCCGCCGCGTGCGGAGCTTGGAGTGTGACGCAGGCGTCTTTTTCCCCGGCAGTTTCCCTGCCGACTTCTTCGCCGCCTCTTGCGCCCTGAGGAACCGCGGGCTATGATACCCTTGAAAAAGACTTTTTACAGGAGAGACCATGAGCACAACGTCGCAGCAATATGTCATCGACACGCTGTCCGCACAGGAGTCCTGGAGACTTTTCCGCATACTGGCGGAAATTGTGGACGGCTTTGAGGATTTGAGCGGGCTGCCGCCGTGCGTGTCCATCTTCGGGTCGGCGCGCCCCGGCGAGGATTCCGCCGTGTACGAGGAAACGCGCCGCGTGGCGAAGACTCTCGGCGAGGCGGGATACGGCATCATTACGGGCGGCGGCCCAGGTCTCATGGAGGCGGGCAACCGTGGCGCAAGCGAGGCAAACGCGCCTTCCGTGGGCCTGCACATCCATCTTCCCATGGAACAGGATCCCAACAAGTATCTGAGCGTGCGCAGCGATTACCGGTACTTCTTCATCCGCAAGCTCATGTTCGTGAAGTACTCCATAGCATATGTGGTCATGCCCGGCGGCATGGGCACCATCGACGAGCTTTCCGAAGCCTTCGTGCTCGCGCAGACGCACCGCATCAAGCCCTTTCCCATCATTCTTTACAGCCATGCGTTCTGGGACGGACTTCTGGACTGGATTCGCGGCCGCATGATCAAGGACGGCTACCTGCGCGAGGAAGAACTCGACCTCGTCACCGTGTGCGACACGCCCGAAGAGGTGCTTTCCGTCATACGTCGGCGCGTGGTTCTTTAGATCATGGAGCTTCGCAATCTCTGCCCCGAAGATGCGCGCTGGCGGGCGCTCTCTTCGTGGGGGCCGGAGCCTCCGGCTCCCGCGGGAACAAGCTGGCGCGCCCTCATGCTCAGGGCGCTGCGCCTTGCGGGACGCGCCGCAAGAGCGGGCGAGGTGCCCGTGGGAGCGCTGGTCGTGGACGAGGACGGCAGAGTGCTGGCCGAGGCGCACAACGAAACCGAGAGTCTGCACGATCCCACGGCCCACGCCGAAGTGCTGGCCCTGCGCCGGGCCGCGGCGGCGGCGGGCAATCACCGCCTCGGCGGAAGCGTGCTCGTGGTCACTCTGGAACCGTGCCTCATGTGCACGGGAGCCATACGCGAGGCGCGCGTGTCCGGCGTGGTGTTCGGCGCGTCCGACGCCCGGGCCGGAGCCGTGTGTTCCTGCCTTGAGGGGCTCGACTACGCTTCTGCCGGTTCCGCGCCCTGGAGCTACGGCGGCGTGGAGGCCGAGGCCTGCGCGCGGATTCTCAGAAACTTTTTCCGGGTCAGGCGCTGACCTGCCCGCAAGGGCCGCGCACCGGGCGCAGCCCGCTTCAGACTGCATCAGAAACAGAGGAACCCATGAACAATACGGTTGACGAACTTACGGTGGACTACGAGGAAGACGGCATTCTCAAAATCAAGGAAATAGACAAGGAAGTGCTGTCCAAGGGCGCATGGGCCACGGTGCTCTTCCGCTACCGCGAATGGCAGGAAAACGACACCTACGGCCCCGACCGCTACGTCATACGCCGTTACAAGAAGTCGGGCGGAGAATACCGCCAGCAGTCCAAGTTCACCATTTCCAGCAACGATCAGGCCCGCCGCATCGTGGACGCCCTGAGCCGCTGGATGGCCGACGATTCCGAAGACAAGAAATAGGCCCGCATGAGGACGGAGCGCCGCTCCCCCGCCCGTGACGCGCCCGGCAGGCCGTAAAGGAGGCTCTTCATGGCCGAATATCGCCGTCGTTTCCTTTCCGAAGCACGGCAGAAGGTGCTGCATCAGCTCATTTCCGGCTGGAAGCGGCGCGGCTCCTCCCTGCTTCAGGTGGGACTCAACGCCGGATTCTCCCCGGAATTCTTCTGGGAAGCAGGTTTCGACGTCACCGCCATGGACCGTTCCCCGGCCTGCCTGTCCGCCGCAAGACAGCAGACCGGCGACCGCATCGCCTACCAGTGCGGCAGCGCCGAGGCCCTCCCCTTCGACGACGGCTTCTTCGATTACGCCGTGCTCGTCCATCACGGCATAAGCTCCCTGCCCCGGAACGAAGGGGAAAACGTGCTCTCCGAAGCCCTGCGCGTGGCCGCACGCGGCATCATCATCATGGAATGGAACCTCTTCTCCTTCGCGGGCGTGCCCAAAAGCGCCCGCGCCCACTGGGAGGTCCCCCAGGACGACGACTCCTGCGCCGTGTGCTCCGATTCCCCCCTCGGCATCAAACCGTGGGAACTCTATGCCATGGTGCGCCGCGCCTGCCCCGGCCGCCGCATAAGCATGGTATCCGCCCTCCCCCTGGGAGAAGCCTCCTGGCCCGACAGCTCCCCGGGATTCCTCGCCTCCCTGCGCCGCGCCGCCGCCCCCCTGTACCCCGCCCCCCCCCCCCGCCCCCTCCCTCCCCCCCCCCCCCCCCCACCCGACCCCGGGCCCCCCCCCCCCCCCCCCCACCAGAGGCGCAAGACCGCCCACCCCCCCCCCCCCTC
>NZ_CALUWV010000116.1 GCF_944324575.1 uncultured Mailhella sp.
GGGGGAGTCCCCCGGCGGGGTCAGGGGCGGCGCCCCTGATGCCTTTTCTGCCTTTTCTGCCTTTCTGCGTTTCCTGTGTTTCCTGCCTTTCCTGCGTTTTATCCATGGCTGACGCCGGGGCCGGAGATGGCGCTTTTGCCGTTGCCCTTGGGGGAGACTCTGATCTGGAGGCCGACGCGGTCGCGGACGGCCTGGACGTGGGATATGATGCCTATCATTTTTCCTTTTCTGCGGAGGGAGGCGAGCATGTCGAGGGCGGTGCCGAGGGACTCTTCGTCGAGGGTGCCGAATCCTTCGTCGAGGAAGACGGAGTCGACGCGCACGTTGCGGCTGGCCATCTGGGCGAGGCCGAGGGCGAGGGCAAGGCTGACGATGAAGCTTTCGCCGCCGGAGAGGTTGCGGGAGGAGCGCACGGCGTCGGCCTGGTAGCGGTCGATGACGTTGAGGGTGAGGGCTTCGGTTTTGCTGTGCACGAGCAGGTAGCGGTCGGTCATGAAGGCGAGCTGGCGGTTCGCCATGAGTATGAGCCTGCGGAAGGTGAGTTCCTGCGCGTAGTTGCGGAACTTTTTGCCGTCGGCGGAGCCTATGAGCTCGTTGAGCGCGGCCCAGCGGCGGCAGCGGGCGGCCTGCGCCTCGCGCTTTTCTCTGAGCTTTGCGGCCTGGGCCTTTTTCTCGTTGTTGGCGTCGAGCCGTTCCTGCAGGCTGCCGAGGCGTTGCAGGGCGTCTTCGCGTTCGGCGCGGGTCTGTGCGAGGGCACGCTCGGTTTCCTCGCGCGAGGGCAGGGGCAGGATTTGCGCGGCGCGGCGGCGGGCCAGCTCTGCGGCGCGGGCATCGAGTCCGGCGGCCTTTTCGGCAAGGGTCTGCTGTGCGAGGGTGAGCGCGTCGAGCTCTTCTCTGTTCATGAGCGCGGCGCGGCAGGCGGCTTCGTCGGCAAAGCCTTCGGACTTGAGTCGGATGAGGAGCGCCTCTTCCATGTCCTTCATGGCCGAGGAGCGCTGCGTCATGCGTTCGGCAAGGGCGGCGGCGTCGCGGCGGGCTTCGGCCAGCGCCCGGGAAGCGGCCTCCAGCGCGCTGCGGCGCTCCTCCTCCGCCTCTTCTCTGTGGCGCAGGCGTTTTGCGGCGGCCTTTTCTTCCTCGTCAACGCTTAGGTCTCCGAACAGGGCGCGGCGCTCGTTTTCCAGGGCGGCGAGGGCGGCGGCGCGTTCCGTGCGTCCGGCAAGGGCGGCGTTCCATTCGCGTTCGGCGGCGTCGAGAGCCTGCGCGCCCACGGCAAGAAGCCGTTCCCGTCCGGCAAGGGCTTCCCGGGCGTCGGCTTCCTGTTTGACGAGCGCGGCGTATTCGCTGCGGCGAGTTTCAAGCGCGCGTACGGCAAGCTCGAGCTCTTCGGTACGGCTTCCCGTCTCGCCGAAGGCCGAAACGCTGCGGCAAAGTTCGTCCCGTCCGGCGTCGGTCTTGCGCGTCTTTTCGGCAAGGTCTCTTTCAAGCCCGGCCTTTTCCGTGCCGAGGCGCAGCGCCTCCTTTTCCGTTTCCTGAACGGCGGCCTGCGCTTCGTCGTGCAGGCGGCGCAGCTTTTCCGCGTCTTCGGCAAGGGCGCGTCCGGCGGTCTGCTGCGCGTCCAGCCTGTCGAGAAGGGCCGTTGCCTCGTCAAGCGCTGCGGCGGTCTCGGCGGCAAGGCGTTCCAGAACCGGCGCGAGGGCGGGCGCGTCTTCGCTGAGCGCAAGGGCCGAAAGAATCTCGTTTTCCCACGGCTCAACCGCTGCGGAAACGGCGGAAGGGGCAGAATCCGCGGAAGGGGCGGAAACCGCGGAATCCCTGCCGGAGAGCTGGGTCGGGGCGCTCCCGTCTGAAGATTCGCCGGCTTCCGGCAGGGCGGCCCCGTCGCTTTCGGCGGGCGAGGGGCAGGTCAGCGCCCGGCTGAGCGCGGGCGAAAGGGCCGAGAGCGCATGGCGCAGCGCGTTTGTCTGTTCGGCAGCGGCGCTTTCGGCTTCGGCGCAGGCTTCGCGCGCGTGCGCGGCGTCGCTCCGGTGTCCGGCAAGGGCGGCGGCCAGCGCTTCCACGCGCGCTTCAAGTTCGCGCACGGGCTTTTGCGGGTCGTCCGGCAATGCCGGAGCCTCGCAGGCAAACGGGTGATGCGTTGCGCCGCACAGCGGGCAGGGCGAGCCTTCGCGCAGGCTTTTGCGCTCCTCTTCGTAGGAGCGTATCTTTGCCTCGAGCGCCAGCTTTTCCCGCAGGGCCGAAAGTTTTTCCCTGAGAAGGGCAAGGTCGCCTTCCTCCTTCTGCACGGCAAGGGTCAGCTTTTGACCGCGACTTTTCAGCGACGCTGCGCGCACAAGAAGCGCGGCCCGGCTCTCAGCGGCGGCAAGAGCCTTGTCCAGCGCGTTCCGGCGCACGGAAAGCGCCTCGCGTTGCGCACGGTGAAAGGCGGCGTCTCTGCCGCAGAGAAGCGCGGCAAAGTTTTTGCGCGCCGCGTCCAGCTTTTCCCGCGCCCCGGCAAGCGCGCGGCTCAGCGCTTCGGCAGAGCGGCGGCGTCCGGCAAGGACGGTTTCCTGCTCGTCAAGATTCCGGGAGCACGCGTCAAGCGCCCGGCGCGTGGCGTCAAGCGCGGCTTCGTCCTGCCGGAGCAGCGAAAGGCGCATGGCAAGAGAGCCGGTCGCATCGGCAAGCGCGGCGTCGGCGGCGCGCGCCTCCCGCGTTTTTGTCAGATCGGCAAGCGTCTGCTCTGCCTTCGCGTGTGCCTGCCCGGCCTCTGCCTGTTCCTTCTTCCGGCGCTCCAGCTCCGCGCGGCGGCCGCTGAGCTCCTTGTCCAGCGCGGCCAGGTCGCCGCGGCGTGCGGCAAGTTCCGTGTCGACGGCCCGCACCTTTTTCCACGTGTCCCGCTCCCGTTCCACGGAGGCCTTTTCCTCGGCAAGCGCGGCCCGTGCCCCGGCAAGCGCCTGCCGCTCCGCCGTTTCCGCCGCTTCAAGACGCGGCAGCTCCGTATCAAGCGCGGCCTTGCGCTCCGTGTCGCGCCGCTCTTCCTCGCGTCGCACGTCGAGCGCTTCCAGCGACGGCGACAGCGCCGCGGCCCGCACCGCCCGTTCAAGACGCTCCTTTTCCGGCGCAAACGCTGCCGTTTCCGCGTTCAGCGCGTCTTTGTCTGCGGCAAGGGTCTTTTCGTCCCGCTCCAGCGCCTCGGCCTGCTCCACGCGCGCCATGTCCCCGGCAAGCGCCTCTTCCCGGCGGGCCAGCGCCTGCACGCCTTCCAAAAGCGTGCGCTTTTCTCCCGTAAGGCCTTCCTCTTCTTCAAGAGACAGCAGATCGCGGGCGGCAAGGTCTCTGTCCAGATTGTCGAGCCTGAGCCGCTCGTCCCGGCTGCGTTCGTGCACCTTCTTGGAAATTTCCGTATAAATGCCTTTGCCCGTTATCTTTTCCAGAAGCGGCGCGCGCTTGTCGCCGTCGGCCAGAAGAAACGAGGCAAAATGCCCCTGCGCCAGAAGCATGGACTGCGTGAACCTTGCAAAGTCCATGCCCGTGAGCTCTTCCACCCCGGCAAGCACGGCTTTGGTGTTTTCGGCAATCGACCGGCCTTCGCTGTCGTAAAGACGGTGCTTCGGCGGCTGAAACTCGCCCGCGGCACGCTTTCCCGTCCGCTTCTGGCTCCAGCTGCACACGTATTCCCCGCGCATGGTGCGAAAGCGCACCTCAGCCAGACATTCCGTGGCCTGCCGCGACATGATTTCGTTGCTGCTTTTGGTCACCTTGTCGAGTCTCGGCGTGGAGCCGTACAGCGCCAGACAGATGGCGTCGAGTATGGTGCTCTTGCCCGCACCCGTGGGGCCCGTAATGGCAAAGATGCCGCCGGATTCGTATTCCGGCCCGTCAAGGCGCACGGTCCAGTCGCCGGAGAGGGAATTAAGATTGCGTATCCGAACGCTCAAGATGCGCATGATTCCTCCTCGGCTTCGCGCACGGCGGCCACGGTCTCGCGGAACGCTTCCCGCAGCTCTTCCAGTTCAGGGTCTTTGGGCGCGCGTTCGGGATAGGCTTCCCGAAGCCGCCTCTCAAACACGTCTTCCACGTCCAGCTCTTCAAGGTCGTCCTGTTCGGGATCGGCGTCCATGCCTTCGGGCAGAAGTCGCGCGTTGCGTATGCGAAGCACTTCCAGCCTGCCGGACACGTGTTCCTCCACGCGCCGCCGAAGCTCCGGCACGTTCTCCTCGCCGGTGTGCAGCACTTCGGCCCACACGCTCTCCTTTGCTGCGGAAAGCTCGTCGAGCCTGCGTTCTATGGCCTCCATGTCGCCTTCCACCCGCTCCAGACGCTGAAATTCCGGCACGGCCACGCCGCAGGATTCCACCTTCGCTCCGTTCGTGGTGAGAATGCGTACCTCATGACGTCGCCCTGCCTCATCGAAGCCCATGGGCAGCGGCGAGCCCGTGTAGCGGATGCGCTCCTCGCCGTGCACCTTCTGCGCCGCGTGCAGATGCCCGAGCGCCACATAGTCGAACGCGGCGGGAAAAACGTCGGCTTCCACCTGCCCGAGAGAGCCCACGCACAGATCACGCACCCCGTCGTCGCCCGACGTGCTGCCCCCGGTCGCAAACAGATGCCCCGTGGCCAGCACCGGAATGTCGCGCCCGGCCCGCAGCCTTTCCGCTTCCAGAGCCGCAAGACGGTAATGCTCCTTCATGCCCTCGGCCATGAGCCGGTCGCGCGCGTCCATGGCGTCGCCGTCCTTCGCCCTGTACAGGTCGCGGTCGCGCAAAAAGGGCACCGCGCACACAATGAGCTCCGTTTCCCCGTCCGGCCCGTCAAGCGCAAGCACTTCTTCCTCGGGCGCGCGCGCCCGGCCCGTGACGTGAACGTGCATGGACGAAAGAGGACCGGCTGGCGCGTCCAGAAACGCCGGAGAATCAGGGCTGCCCGCAATGATCACCACGTGACGGCACGGACTCCCCGCCGCCGTCACCTCACGAAGAAAGTCGTAGTACAGCGACTGCGTCTGCGTGCCCGGTACCGCGCTGTCAAAAACGTCCCCGGCTACGATAAGAGCTTCAATGCCCTCGCGGTGAACAAGCTCCATGAGCCACGAAAGAAACTGGCGGAACTCCTCGTGCCGCCGCCTGCCGTATAAACTGTGACCTAAATGCCAGTCGGATGTGTGAACTATCTTCATGCCTTCCTGCCGCGGCCCTGAAAAAAAGCGCAGCCTGCACAGCCGCGCCGAACGCCGCGCTCCCCATGTACCACGCCCCCCCGCCCCCTGTCATGCAAAAAGGAAAGGCAGGAAAGACAGGAAAAGCGCAGGAAAGTGATATATTCCAGTGTTTTGTAGATGCGTTTCAAGATAAGGCAGGAAAGGGAGATGAAGGAGTCAATTGGTTCATACATGGAGTGACACCTTCATACCCGCATCATAACCCTAAAATCGCGGGTGGATTTTTTTAAGATGTATTTCCTGCAGGTGTGCGTTTGGGTAGTGATGAAGGGGGACTTAGTAAAGAACGTTTCAATGAAGTTGTAAAAGATGCTTTAAGTTCCAAAAAGGCCATAGGTCTTTCTGTGGGGCCTATAACAAAAGGTCATGTAGTTACTATGTGGGGAGCTGAGTTTGATGAAAACGGTGATGTTTCCTATATTTATTATGTAGACAATAATGACCGTGATTACTACGAAGCTTATGGAGGCGTAGGATGTTTTAGAAAGGAAGTCAGTTATGAAAGATATCCTGAAGGTGGCACTTATGCTTGTTACAAGACAGGGTATATTGGAGATGACAGACCTGTCACAATCAATCGTCTTATAATACTTGATTTAGGAGAGAAATACTGGAAGCAATATTTAGGTATTGAATAAATCATGCCTCTTGTTATGACATGAAAATACCCCGAATCTGACAGCT
>NZ_CALUWV010000117.1 GCF_944324575.1 uncultured Mailhella sp.
CTTGCTCTGCTCTGTGCCGTGGGCGTCTGCTGCACGGCCCTGCCCACGCTTTCCGACGCCCTTGCCACGGACGTCGCCTCGCGCAGCCGACCGGGATCCGTCATCACGGCCCACTCGCTTGCCTTGGATCTCGGGGCGGCGCTCGGGCCGCTCGGCGGCTTTTTCATCATTGCCCGGTGGGGCATGGAGGCGGCCTATGTGACTGCCGCCCTGCTGCTCGCGCTCTTCGCCCTTCGCTGGAGCTTCCGACCGCCTTTAAAAAAATAGCCGCCCGAGTACCGCAACCGCCCGTTTGCTCTGGACACGCTGTACGGACACAGGGCTTGTACGGCGGTCATTGCGTTTAACGGCGGGAGTGAATCCCGCCTACTTATGACCACCGGCCGGGCTCCTGACGTCGCCCGGGGCCCCAGAGCGTTGATAAAAAGCTGAAAGGCAGCAGCGAGGGGCAGCACGAGCTTTAAAAAAGACTGTTTGCGCTCAACGAAGGCTTCCCGGAGCGTTGACCCGGCGCACTCCCCACCTGTTTTTCAAGGCCCGACATCCGGCATCCGCACGATCCCCGCCGCGCGGCGCAGCCGCAAGACAACTATGGGGGCCCGGGGGAGATTATCTCCCCCGGCGGGGCCAGGGGCGGCGCCCCTGTCTGCCTTTCCCCGCCATCTCAGCCTTTCTCTCTTTCTGCGGCGTCGCGTTCCAGCATGGCGAGGCGGATGAAGCCCTCGCCGAACTCGCGGAACATGCCGCGGGCATCGGCATGGCGCAGGGAGGCGGGAACGCGGTTGACGCTGGCCTGCCTTACGAACTCCCAGGGTCTGCCGATGCGGGCGATGTTGTTTTCGCGGCTCCAGGCGGCCTTGTCGTAGGGAAGGTAAACATTGAGCCAGCGGCGCACATTGGGCAGGAAGACAGGCCCGCGCACGCCTACGGGATCGAGCGTGACGAGGGCGTCGACAGCGATGTGCGGGCAGGCGGGAACGACGTCGCGGGCGAGGGAGCTTGCGCCCCAGCTGTGGCCTGTGAGCACCACCCTGCACGAAAGAGCCCCATAGCGGCGCAGGAGACGGCGCGCGGAGGAAATCTCGTCATATTCGCGGTAATACAGATCAAATCCCGGGCCGAGCAGCGCGGAAAGCTCGGGCATGAGCACGTAGGCTCTGCCGAAGAACGCGTCGGTAAAGCCGCCCATGACCAGACAGAGGTTGCCGAGCGCGTCGTTTGGGGCGTCATCCAGCCTGTCAAGAAAGGCCCTTTCCCCGCGCGCTGAGCGCACGGGCGACGCCATGCCCCACGCTCTGAGCAGGCGTTCGGGATTTCTTTTCCAGCGCCGGGAAAGCACAACAGCCATGTTCCATTCCTCTATGTTCCGGCCAAGCCGGGTCAGGGTCGACGTTCGGGGCGGACGCAATCTTGAAAGCCGCGTCCTTCCTCACGGACAACAGCCGGATCGCCTCAACGCCACAGATACCGCACGACAAGGGCGCCTTTAAGTATTTTCCTCCGAAAAAACGAAGAAAAACGCCCGGCGAGCACAGACGCAAAAAGCGCGCCGCGTTTTCATGGAAACGCGCGGAACATTCCCGCACCATTCCCGGAAGGGAAGCCCTGCGGCCTGCTACACGCGCAGCATGTCCTGCGGCAGGACGGCGGGAGCCTCGTCGGGCTTCGGCGCTTCCGTGTTCAGGCACACGGCCTGCCAGTGCTGCGCCACGTCCACGAAGTTCTGCAACCACGAAACGACGCTTGCGCCGTCGAGCATGCGCATGGACATGACGCCCTGAAGCGTGACGCCGGTATCCTCGCGGGCGGCCAGCGTAAAGCCCTGCGTGCCGCGAAAGAAGGTATTGGCGTCAAGAAGCTCGGCAAAAAGCCCGCTGCGCCCGCTTTCGGGCAGAGGCGCCACCACGGTGAACATCATGACGGCGTCCGAGCCCGGCAGATAGCGAAGGCTCACTTCAAAGTCGTCGATGACGAGCAGACAGGAGGGGTCGTCCTCACGCACGGTGATTTCAGGCAGTCCCAGCACGGGCGCCAGCGCGGCAAGCAGGGAGGAAAAGGCTTCAGACATGATCATATCCTCAACATGACACAGGTGGTTGAACGAAAAACGCAGACAGCACGCCTCTTTCAGACAGAAGGCCGGGAAAACGCCCCTGCTCCCGGGACTCGGCCTGCCCTGTCTTTCGCCGTTTCGGGCTGAGGAAAAGACAGTCCTTCCCGGCAGGCGGAGTCATGGACGCCGCGCAGGCAAAGCGCCCTTTCGCCTGCGGCGCGTCCCGTTCCGACGACGGGCCGGAACGGGACGGACAGACTAGTCACCGGCGGGCCGGGGCGCTCTGGCCTGCATGCGGCAGGCGGTGAGACGGCTGCTGCCGTCGGGCATGACGGTATAGGTGTAATCAATGTCCAGCGGCGAGGCGTCGGGCTTGAAAAAGCGCATGGTCACGCTGCCGTCGGCCTGACGGCGCACGTCGATGTCCAGCGGGGAATGTTCGGATTCAAAGATGCCGGTCACGGAGCTGTTGGAACGCACGAGAAACGCGCCGCTCTGCCCCATGCTCTGAATGACCTGCCGGGCCTGCACCTCGTTGCCCGCACAGAGACGCAGCGCCTGTTCGGCAAGCAGGTGACTTCTGGACGAAGGCCGTCCCGCCGCGTATTCCGCATGATCCGCTTCCGACATGCCGGACGTATCCTGAATGCGCACGGTCTCAACCTCGCCCCCGGCCACGCCGAAGCTGACGATGGGCGTGTATCCGGGCAGAGCGTTGTGCGAGCCGCGCCGCTTGATGTCCTTGGCAAGAGAGGCTTCCACTTCCTGCAGGGTACCGAGATTCTGCACGGGCGTAAGCCGCGGAACATTGACGAAGTCGCTCATGGACAGCGCCACGGGCCCGCGCAGGCTTGCGAGCGTCTTTTCCATGGATATGCCCGAGGCCAGAGTGGTCATGCCGACGGAGTCGGCCGTAGGATCTGCGGGCCGCGCCTCCCGGAACATGGCGGCCAGTCTGCCGAACATGGCATCGGCAAAGTCGCGGCAGTTCACGTCCTTGAGATTGCCGGGCATGGCTTCCCGAAAACAGCCCTGCCACATCGTTGCCCGACTGAGCGGCCCTTCCGGCTGCGCGGCGCGCATTTCTCCGAGCCTCTGCACGAGAAGCGAACCTGCCGCTATGCCGCCGAAATTCGCCGCGCGCACGCAAAGCGCCGCTATGTCCGCCGCAGTTCCGGGCGTGGCCCAGGCCATCATGTCCTGCGCCACATTGTCGATCTTCACATCTTTGCCGCAGGCAAAGGCAAAATTCCTCAGCATGGCCGGCGAGCCTTCGGCCACGGCGCGAGACACGGCCTGCGCATCGAAGTCACGGCCCTGTTCCGCAGCCATTTCCGCTTCATGCAGTACCGCCATGCCTGCGAGTCTGCCAAGCTGCCTTTTCTGCGCGTTGTCGAGTCCCAGCCTGGCGGCACAGGCATCCACGGCCTGATCCACGCCTCCGCCGTCCAGAAAGCGCTGTGCCTGTACGGCATTCCAGGCCTTCTTCATGGCGGGAAGCGAGGCGTCCTTCACCATGTCGGCAAGCATCGCGTAGGAAAACAGCTTTCCGTTCTCCTGCCCTGCGGCACGAAGCAGGGCTTCACCGAAAAGATTTTTGAGCTGCTGACGGTCGGCGGGATTCACGGCGTGAGAGGCGCAGAAGGCGTCAAAGGCCGTGTCGAGATTGCGGGTGTCGCCGGCACCGTCGTTGGCCAGCACGAAGTGACGTGCCATGTCCTTATTGATGCGGCCGAGCCCTTCGTGCATGGCGGCGGCGTCGGCCAGAATGTCGCGCGCAGCCCGTGCGCTGAGCGGCCTGCCTTCCTGCCGGAAGGCCCTCATGCGGGGCGCAAGCGCATCGGCCACGGCGTCGCCGTACTGCTGACGCACGGCGGCAAAAAGCACGTTGCCCGCATACCGGTTGGTGCTCTTGAGAGTAAAGAACGTTCCTATTTTGCCCTGCGTCTTGAAGCCGCCGTCCTTCACGATGATGCTCGCATCGTCGCTCATATGCGTGGCAAGATGCACAAGATTGCCGAACGTCAGGCTGATGGGTTTGCTCATGATGCCTCCGGGTACTGTTTGCTCGATCCGCTTTGCTGAATCGTCACGCCTTCCGCGCCTTCCCCACGGAATGCCCTGTTTTCAGGATGACATGGAACGCCCGCAGGTGCAAGGCGACGAACGCCGCCGATGCGCCGAAAATCTCCTGTCATTCGTCATGCAAAAAGCGTGCCGCACAACCAGGCTGCGGCAAAAAGCACCATTCCGGCTCCACCTGCCGTTGCGACCTCCGCAAAAAACGCCAACGCCGGTGTCATTTCTGCAAAAAAACGAAAACCATGTTGTCGGAGCACGTTTTGCATGACAACGTTCCGGTCATGCGGATCAGCGGCTCTTTTTGTCCGGGTCGCCTCTGCCGCGCGGCAAAAGCTTTGCAGAACACGCCGGGCTCAGCACAGCACGCGCTCTTCCGAAGCGCTTCCGGATCTCATGCCTTTTTGCTATGGGCGCCATGCAGAAGAAGTATTTGCCTTCCGCCGCGCTCCCCATCATATCATGAAGTCTCTACCGGTTCCGCGCCGTCGCGCCGGATGCCGCATCTCTGCCGGGGTCGCCCCGCCCCGGAGAAAAACGTCCGGGGCGGACAAGGCGCGACACGCCCGTGCAGGGCGCGTCCGACAATCCTGCTTCAGGAGGCATGTATCATGAAAACCATTCTCGCCGCCCTCTGCGCTCTCACCCTGCTTCTCCTGTCGTCCGTTCCCTCGGACGCGGCAGAAACCGGCACTCTGCGGCTCACCATCAACGGAAACGTGCTGTCCGCCACGCTGGAAGACTCGCCCGCCGCACGCGACTTTCGCGCCATGCTTCCGCTTACGCTGAAAATACGCGATTTCAACGGCACGGAAAAAATCAGCGACCTTCCCGGCCGCCTCTCCGAAAAGGACGCCCCGGAAGGCGTGACGCCCGAAGCGGGAGACCTGACCTATTACGCGCCGTGGGGCAACCTTGCCGTGTTCTACCGCGACTTTTCCTGGTCGCGGGGGCTCATACGCCTCGGCCACGTCACCTCGAACATGACGCCGCTTGCAAACGCCGGAAACGGCGACACGCTCATCATAGAAGCGGTCGACTGAACGGTACGCCGCCGGCATGGCCGGGCACATTTCCGTAACGCCCGGCGAAACCGGACAGCAAATGCCTTTCTCAGGCGGCAACCTTCCAGTGATGGGATGCGACGCGTCCGCTCAAAGAAGCCGGAGCCCACGGGTACAGGGTCTGCCCGGCCTTCACGTGCGGAGCCGGAACACACGCCGACGGCGGCTCCGATCCGGCGTGCGTCCTCACACCATGGCAGAAAAGAGAAACAGCGCGTGCATGGCGGCAACAAGAGCCACAAAGGCCTTCTCCGCTCCACCGCCCGCGCCCATGCCCAGCCAGCGCAGAGAAAGCCCGCCGTGCGGGCACACGTTCAGGCAGTCGCGGCACAGCGTGCAGGAAAGGCCCGGGCCTCCGGCGGCAAGACGCGCCGCATCGAGCGCGCCGTAACGGCAGACGCGCGTGCACGCGCCGCATGAGGTGCAGCGCGACGTCGTGCGCACGCGCCAGAAGGAAAGCCGTCCGAGAAGACAGGCAAGAAGCCCCAGCGGACAGACGGTCGTGCAGTAGGCGGCCCAGCCCTTTTTCCGGCTGACGAAAAGCGCCGCGGGAATCATGACAAGGCCGAGCAGCGCGCCGCAGAGCGCCGCCGCAGCCGGCGGCACGTCGCAGAACGAAAGAAGCAGCGCCGCCACGCACACCACGAGCAGGGGGAGCACCCGCCAGCGCAGAGGCCCG
>NZ_CALUWV010000118.1 GCF_944324575.1 uncultured Mailhella sp.
AATGGGCGCGGTGCCGCTTCTTGACCGCGACGGCGAAGTCGTCATCGCCAAGAAGATCGAGACGGGCGAAGAGGACGTGCTCTACGCGCTCGTGGAAGTGCCCGTGGCCGTCGAAGAGCTCATCAACGTGGGCGAAGACCTCAAGCAGAACCGCATCAAGCTTAAAGACGTGGTCAAGACCATTGAGGAAGACGATCCCACCGAAGACGAGATGAACCAGCGTCAGCGCGTCATTCTGCTGCTCGACGAAATCAAGGCCATCTACAAGAAGAAGCACAAGATCTATCAGAAGCTCGACGCCTGCTGCACGCTGGAACGCCGCGTGGCCGCCACGCAGAAGGAAATTCTTCAGTACAAGGAAGAAGTGGTTTCCCGTCTGCGCGAAATCAAGCTGGAAAAGACCCTCATCGACCGCATCGTGGAAACCGTGGAAGACTACGTGCGCCAGATGAAGAACTATCAGCGCGAACTCGACGCCTACGTGGCCACCACCGGCAAGACGCAGGAAGAGCTGCAGGCCCTGTTCGAGGCTCTGGACAACCGCACCCGCTCCATGCAGGACGTGGCCGCGGAACTGGACATGAGCGTGGACAAGATGTTTTCCTACAAGGAACTCATCATGGGCAAGATCGAAAGCCTCCAGCGCCTGCGCGAAAAGTGCTGCCACAACGTGGAAGACCTCGAGGAAGTGCTGTGGCGCATACGCCGCGGCATGGTGGCTTCCATGCGCGCCAAGCAGGAGCTCATACGCTCCAACCTGCGCCTCGTGGTGAGCATTGCCAAGAAGTACACCAACCGCGGCCTGCAGTTCCTCGATCTCATTCAGGAAGGCAACATCGGCCTCATGAAGGCCGTGGACAAGTTCGAGTACCAGCGCGGCTACAAGTTCTCCACCTACGCCACCTGGTGGATTCGTCAGGCCATCACCCGCGCCATTGCGGATCAGGCCCGCACCATCCGCATTCCGGTGCACATGATAGAGACCATCAACAAGCTCATCCGCACCTCGCGCTACCTGGTGCAGGAGCTCGGCCGCGACCCCACTCCCGAGGAAATCGCGGAACGCATGGACTATCCCGTGGACAAGGTGAAGAAGGTGCTCAAGATCGCCAAGGAACCCATTTCCCTCGAAACCCCCATCGGCGACGAGGAAGATTCCAGCCTCGGCGATTTCATCGAGGACAAGAAGGCCGTGGCTCCCGCCGAAGAGGTGGTGAACACCAAGCTTTCCGAACAGATTGCCGCCGTGCTCGCCGATCTCACGCCCCGTGAGGAACAGGTGCTGCGCAAGCGCTTCGGCATAGGCGAAAAGTCCGACCACACCCTCGAGGAAGTGGGCAAGCTCTTCAACGTCACCCGTGAACGCATACGTCAGATCGAGGCCAAGGCCCTGCGCAAGCTCCGCCACCCCGTGAGAAGCCAGACCCTGCGTTCCTTCTACGAAAACTGATGCCGGAACGGAAGCCGGACGATCCTTCGTCCGGGCCGCTTCCGTGTTCCACGCTTCATGAGGCCGCGGCCTCCGGCTCTGCCGGTTGCGCGGCCTCATGGCGTACCGGGCCGCAGCGCCGGAGGGCGCATCCGAAGCCGGTTTTCCGCGCAGGGCGGCAGCGTTCGCAACGCGTCCACAGGCGCAGCACGCGCAGGGCGGCATGGTCATGCCGCAGCTTCCCGAAGCCGGATGACGAACGGGCCTCCCTCCGCTCCCCGGATTTTTTGCCGATTCCGCTCCGGAACGCGCATTTTTCCAACCTCAGCACCCTCAACACCATGACACATTATTCCTGCATCGTCGTCGGGGCCGGACACGCCGGCTGTGAAGCCTCCATGGCGCTCGCCCGTTTGGGCCACGACGTGCTCGTCATCACGAGCAACGTGGACCGCATAGGACATCTTTCCTGCAATCCCGCCATCGGCGGTCTGGCCAAGGGACACCTCGTGCGCGAAATAGACGCTCTCGGCGGCTGCATGGGCAAATGGGCCGACGAAGCGGGCATACAGTTCCGCATACTCAACGCGAGCAAGGGCCCGGCCGTGCGCGCCCGCCGCGCCCAGATAGACCGCGAAACCTATCTTGCCGCGGCAAAGCGCGACCTCTTCGCGCAGGAAGGCCTTACCATCTGGCAGGACATGGTCACGGACATCATTGCGGAAAACGGCAGGGTCAGAGGCGTGCGCACCCAGCTCGGCAAGGAATTTTCCGCCGATCACGTGCTGCTCACCACGGGCACCTTCCTGCAGGGACTCGTGCACGTGGGCCTCGTGCACTACAGCGCCGGAAGATTCGGCGACTCCGCGGCTCTGCAGCTTTCCGACTCCCTGCGTTCGCTCGGCCTCACCCTCGGACGCCTCAAAACCGGAACCACACCCCGCCTTCTGGCAAGCTCCATCGACTTCGACGCCATGGAAGCCCAGTACGGCGACAATCCGCCGCAGGGCTTCAGCTTCACCGGGCCCGGCCCGGTGCTGCCGCAGGTGCCCTGCTTCGTTACCTGGACCAACGAACGCACGCACGACATCATCCGCTCGGGGCTCGACCGCTCGCCGCTCTTTACCGGCGTCATCACGGGCGTGGGCGCGCGCTACTGCCCCTCAGTGGAAGACAAGGTGGCCAGATTCCCCGAACGCGAACGCCATCACGTCTTCATCGAACCCGAAGGGCTGAACCGCGAGGAATATTACGCCAACGGCATTTCCACCAGCCTGCCGCTGGACATTCAGGAAAAAATGGTGAACTCCATCCACGGCCTCGAACACGCCAAAATCGTGCGGCCGGGCTACGCCATCGAGTACGACTACGTGAATCCCGTGCAGCTTCGCCCCACCTTCGAGACCCGCAAGGTGGAAGGCCTGTGGCTGGCCGGTCAGATCAACGGCACCTCCGGCTACGAGGAAGCCGCCGCTCAGGGACTCTGGGCCGCGCTCAACATGGACGCCAGAATAAAGGGCCGCGAGCCCTTCCTGCCCGCCAGAAGCGAAGCCTACATGGCCGTGCTGGCCGACGAACTCGTCACCAAGGGCACGAACGAACCCTTCCGCATGTTCACGTCGCGCGCGGAATACCGTCTGCTGCTGCGCGAGGACAACGCCGACGCCCGTCTCACCCCGCGCGGCCGCGACATCGGCCTTGTGGGGGATGAACAGTGGAGAATCTTCCGCGACAGACAGCAGAAGCTGCACTCGCTCATGGACAGGCTTACCTCCGTGCGCATCACGCCCGACGCCGCCACGCAGGCCGCCTTTGCCGGACTCGGCGAACCCTGCCCCAGTCAGGCCGTCACGCTGGCCGACCTCGGCCGCCGTCCGCAGCTTCCGCTGCGCCGCCTCTCCGTATTTCTGCCCGAGCTTGAAAGCGCGCCGGACGACGTCATTCAGGAAGCGGAAATCATCCTCCGCTATTCCGGCTACCTGGAACTTCAGGACGAGCTTGTGCGCCGCGCGGCCCGTCAGGAATCCATACGCCTGCCCGAAGACATGGACTACGACGGCATTTCCGGACTCTCGCGGGAAATACAGGAAAAGCTCTCCGCCATCCGCCCCCTGACGCTGGGACAGGCCGGACGCATTTCCGGCGTGACTCCTGCGGCACTCGCCTGTCTTGAGGTGGAGCTGAAAAAGCGCGGCCTGCTGCACGCCGGAGGCTCCAGGTAAAAGCGCCTTTTTGTCGCCGGATTCCTTTCTTTAATGGAAAAGGTCGGGGAACACCGTTGCCCCGGCCTTTTTTCGTGCCCTGCCGCCTCGACACCAGTGCAGGCACGCAGCCGAATGTCCGAAACTCGCAGCGAGAGCCCCGTGCCTTCCGTCCGTGAGCGCGGCCGTCGAGCCGGTCATCAGAGCGCAGCCCTCCCGAGCAAGGCAAAACTTATGCTGCGGACGGCAAGCCCCCTTCCCGACTCCGCGTTCGCCCACCTTAAAGCTCCGCGCCCCGGATTCTTCCCCCACAGCTGCACTTCCTCCATCGCCCGGCGTCCTGTCCCGCCTCTTTCAGGCCTCAGGTCGGATTCTCAGGCCACCTTGTCCTTCCGCCGTGCCGTCCGCTCAGGCGCTCCCTCTCCCCGGAGGCTCTCCGGCTTCCCAGAGCCCGAAGGCTTCCGCCCGAATCGCACGCCCCGTCTCCCGTCTTTTTCCGAACATGACCTCTGCCGTCCCGCGCTTTCTGCCCTTCAGCCCGCCTCTTACCGAACCGGTACGGTCACCCTGCTTCCCCTTCCGAAGCTCCGCGCCCCGGATTCTTCCCCCACAGCTGCGCTTCCTCCATCGCCCGGCGTCCTTTCCCGCCTCTTCCGAGTCTCCGGCTGTCGCCCGTCGTTCCGGGCCTGCTTTCGCCGCCCAGACCAGGAGCCTTCTCTTCCCCGCCGCAAACGCCTCGCCGGAAAACGCGCCCCGGGTCTTTTTCGTCCGTCCGCGGCCTCCTGTGGCGCTCAAAAACGTCACGATTGAAAAATAAATAAAAAATCAAAATATTATCAACATGTTAAAACAACATTAAGCCATTCTTCAAAAAAAAATTGCAAAAAGGCCAAATTTTCTGTTGACAGAAGGGGGCATTTTCCATAAACACATACCTGCGCATGGGCAGTTAGCTCAGTTGGTAGAGCATCGCCTTCACACGGCGGGGGTCACAGGTTCAAGTCCTGTACTGCCCACCATGCGAAAAGTGGAGCGGTAGTTCAGTTGGTTAGAACGCCGGCCTGTCACGCCGGAGGTCGTGGGTTCAAGTCCCATCCGCTTCGCCACTTTGTTTAACCGGGTTTTTTCACCCACTCCATATTTGGAGCGGTAGTTCAGTTGGTTAGAACGCCGGCCTGTCACGCCGGAGGTCGTGGGTTCAAGTCCCATCCGCTTCGCCATTCAAGGTCCTGCAAATATATGTTGCGGGGCTTTTTTTTTTGCCCTTTGCGGGCACAGCACTCCTGCACACTGCGTTTCTCCGCCTCTTTTGAGCTGCGCCCCGGAGTCGACCGTCTGACAGACGGCAGCCCATGTTGCCCCCCCTCTGCCGTCAGCCGCGCTGCCGTGGTCTCTTTTCCGGGCAATCCGTTTTCCGCATTGCCCACACCTGTCCCGCATACCTGCCCTCTGCCCTTCCGCTTCTGCGCCATTACAGGAAAGCAAAGCCCTGCATCCCGCAGCACGGCATTGCCGTTTCGTGTTCCGAAGCGCCGAAACAGCGCCCCGCGGAAAAGACAAGCCGTCTCAGCCTTTCGTTCGCCGCGCCGAGCTTCCCGCCCCCGACAAGTCCATGCCGCCTTTTCCCCGCGCCAGAGTGCGCTCAGGCCTCCGCTCGCCCAGATGCGGCTGGTCTTTCGACGTCCAAAGCCCGATCCCTCGCCAAAGTCACGCGCCCCGCCTGTCCTGTCCCTCCCCTGCGCCGTCCCCGCGCCTTCTGCAGAGCATCCTCATCATCAACGCCGTGACGGGAAAAGACACTTCTTTCCGCCCGCGCCCCCCGTTTTCTTCCGAAAACGCGCGTCCCCGCGCCGCACGGCGGCGGCCTGTGGCGACCGCTGTTTTCCTTTCTTCCCGCTCCCCACGCCGGGTCACCGCCCTTTTCACGATGCCGACCCGGAACACGCCTTTTTTCAGAAAGTAAATTGAGCGCTCAAACAATTTTTCTGAATCATCGTTTTTTTCTGACAAAACAACAGCTTGCCTTTTCACTGCGCCGCTCTTTCGCATCCGCCTCCCGGGCCTGCCTCTTGACTCATTTCATGAGCCTATTACACTAAACAGACGTATCTGCCCCGCCAGAGGCGTTTCTTTTCCGGCTGAATTTCTCTATGTGAAGGAGTTTTTCCCATGGCACGCACGCTTTTCGTCACCGCTCTTGCGGCGAATTCCGGCAAGGCCGAAGCCGTCGCCGGGCTGATGGA
>NZ_CALUWV010000119.1 GCF_944324575.1 uncultured Mailhella sp.
TGGCGGAAAAGTCCTTCAGCACGAGATGATCGTCGTAGCCGCCGTCAAGATGTTCCAGGGTTATGTCCCATGCTTGCTGATTCATGCGGGCCTCAGAGCAGGAAAGAGGTGAGGACATAGTCGGCCATGAGTATGAGCACGCAGCTCATGACCACGGCGGAGGTAGTGGCGTTGCCCACGGCTTCCGCACCCTTGCCGTCGCTTCTTCTGTGGGCGTTGTAGCCCTGAAAGCAGCAGATGGTGATGACGATGACGGCAAAGACTACGGCCTTGAGAAAGCAGCCCTCCACGTCGTCCATGGTGACGCTCGACTCTATGCCCGAGAAGTAGCGACCCTCGTTGAGCCCGAGCAGTACGCAGGCTGAAAGATAACCGCCGAAGATGCCCACGACGGTAAAGATGGACGTAAGCAGGGGAAAGGTGATCAGCGAGGCGAGAAGCCTCGGCGTGACGAGATAGCCCGTGGGATTGATGTCCATGACTTCGAGGGCGTCAATCTGATCGGAAATGCGCATGACGCCTATTTCCGCCGTCATGGCGGAACCGGCGCGCGCCGTGACCATGACGGCAGTGAGCACGGGAGCCATTTCACGGATGAGCGTGAGAGCCAGAAGGGAACCGAGCATGCCCTGAGCGCCGAACATGGACATGGCATAGAATGCCTGAAGTCCGAGAACCAGACCGGTGAACAGGCCGATGAGCAGGATGACGAACATGGACTTTGCCCCGATGACGTATACCTGCTGGAGAACCTTGCCCGGAAGACGACGGGCATGGAACGCCTGTCTGAACCCTTCAAACAGGAACAGCGCCATCTCGCCGAGACGGTTCAGAAGATTCAGGACGGGTGCGAAGATTTCATTCATGATGGTACATTGCTCCGGTGGATAAGTAGACGGACGTTAGCCGATTTCACGCCATTTGGCAACGTATGCTCCCTGCCCGGACATGATACGCTTGCATGATTTTCCTCGCCGGAGTATGGAGAAAGATTGAATGTTCATTGCGTCATTTTCAGGAGAGTGCCGTCATGTGTCTTGCCGTTCCCGTTCGCGTCGTGGAAGTGCCGGAAGAAGGAAAAGCCCGCGTCCAGGTTGGCAGCGGGGAAAACTTCATGGACATTTCCACGCTGCTTCTGCCCGAAGCGCCTCGTCCGGGCGACTACGTCATTGTTCATGCGGGCTTTGCCCTGCGTACGCTTGATGCTGCGGAAGCCGAGGAGTCCATCAGGATTTTCCGTCAGATCGCGGAACTCGGCGTGAACGAGGGGCGGGCGCTGGAACAGATCTGACCGTCTGCGTTTCGCGGCGGACGACGTGTCTGCGTGGCGTGTCGGCACTTGTTTCTCATCGCCGTGGATGCTGCGGCTTCGCCCGGAACGTCCAGGCATCCGCGCAGGCGTGTCTTGACAGACATGATGCCGTTGCCGGATTCCTTTTGGGGCGGAGCATGGCATTTATGACGATGCCGCGCGAAAGGCGCTCTTGAATCATACGGCCTTTGCGCTTGCGGCAACGCGCCGTTCCGAGCGGCACAGGCATCCGTGGAATTTTTTTGCTGCCGCGCCGATGGGCCTGCATTCCCGGGAGGCATGCGGGCCTTCTTTTTATTTCATGAAAAGCCTGAAGGGTGCCGAAAGCACGCCGCCTATGAGGTCGATGACCCCTGAGCCTATGTTGCCCACCGTGCCCGTGACGGCGCCGAGCAGCTGATAGGTTATCTTGGGGGAGAAGAGGTTGCCGGTAATGGAAACCGGCATTTCCGGGATGCCTGCGAGGGTGACGGTGGCCTCGGCGTTTATGCTTTCCGAAGCAAGGTTTGCCGTGCCTTCTCCCACGATGGTGAGGGGAGAGCCCTTGATGAGAAAGTCCCTGCACGTGGCTATGCCCTTTGCCAGAGCGATGCTCATGGACATGGTCTTGAATTCCGTGCGGGATTCCTTTTTCGGTGTTTCGCCGTTCCCTTCGGATCGGGTGATGATGGCGCCGTTTGAAACGAGAAGCGAGAGCCTGCCGTTCAGCCCGCTCTTCCAGTCCTCCCAGTGTTTCTGACGGGACTGCAGGGAGGCGTCGAAGGTGCCTGTGCCGCCTATGCGGGTTTTCTGGCCTCTGTCGGTGCTGAAGTTCAGCATGTTCATGTTGCGGCAATGGGTGGAGAGCGAAAGCTCTGCGGCCTTCCTGTCGGCCGTGAGCGCCGCCTGAAAACTGCCGTCCGCCTGTCCGCCGCCGGGAAAGACGGCCTTGAAGGGGGCGATGAGCACGCCGTTCTTCTGGGAGACGGGCAGCGAGACCTGAGCGAGCGTGGTCGAAAAGGCGCGCAGGCGGTCCATGGAAAGAGAGAGCGTCATGTCCGTGCCTTCAAGAAAGGAAAGCGGCAGAGGCGTTTTTTTGGCGGGAGCGGAGGAGCTTTCGGCCGTGGAGCGATATTCGTCGACATTGAGGAAGGGCATGCGCAGGCTGCCGCTCAGGGTCGGGCGGCCGGAGAGTGACTGATGGAGCGCGCCGCTGAAGCTCGTGTCGTCCAGTTTGCCCTTCAGATTGTCGAGGCTGAGCTGATTTGCGGTGACGGTGACGTCGGCATCCGCTTCCGCCTTCCGGAACGTGGTTTTCCCGGCAACGGAAGGAAGTGAGAGGCCGAAGAGCGCCGCGCATCTGCGAAGCGAAGGCGTGGAAAAGCCGAGTCTGCCGGTCAGCGAAAGCTTGTCCGGCACGTTCGAGGCGGAAACTTTGCCCGTAAGCGTGAAATTGTCGTGGCGGAGCGCGGCGTCGGTCATGGACACGGTGCCGGTTGCCGCATTGTAGCTGCCATTGCCGGATACGGTGAAGTTCAGGTCCTCGGCCAGAAGGTCAAAGAGCGCTTTTTTCAGTGATACCTGAAGAGAAACCGGCTGGTTGCGCATGGCAGAAGGCAGACCGTTCTTCGTGCTGAAGGAGAGAGCCGCCTGTTTTGCCTCGGCGGAAACCGACCAGTTTTTTGCGGCAAGATCCACCTTCCAGTGTCCTCTGAAGTCCATGAGCGAGGGCATGGCGCTCAGATTTTTGGCGGGAGCGGCCGAGGCCTGGGCACTCACGGCAAGCGAGGCATATGACAGAGGTGTTCCCCCTTTTTTCAAGGTGAGAAGTCCCTGATCCAGCGTTGCCCGTACGTTTCCGCCGAGCGTGCTCAGCATGGTGAGTGCGGAGCCGGGAGCAAAGGAGAGATCTACGGAGCCTTTCCTGAGCAGGCCGGTCACGGCAGGATAGCCGGCAAGAGCCCGGGTAAGGCCGTCCATGGTCACCTTGTCGAGATCGGCCGTTACCCGGACTTTGTCGTCCAGAAAGACCTTTGACGTCGCCTTGCCCCCGTACAGAGCGCCGACAACGATGTTCAGCATGGGATGTCCCGCCGGGGCGGGAACGACGTGCACGTCCGCTCCTCCTGCGCGGAAGTTCATGATGTCGGCCGTGTCTGCGGAAATGTGGATGTCGTATCCTACGGTGATGTGATCATCGTCCTGCCCGCTTTCTTCTTCCTCTTCCTGCGAGAGCGGCAGCACCGGAGGCGGCAGGTGCGACATGTCGGGCGTTTCGCCGCTGAGTTCGGGGAAGATGCGGTTGAGGTCGACATGGGCCGCATGGGCGCTGATGAGAATTTCCGGTTTGAGATATTCCCTGCAGCTTCCCGAGCCTTCCAGCTCCATGCCCATCACCTGCGCCTTGAGACGGGGCACCGTCACGCCGTGAAGGCTGAGTTCCATGTCCTCAAAGGAGCCGGTGATATTGTCGAGGGCGCGCTGAAGGCCTGCGGTCATGGCCTGTCCGAAGCCGAACCAGCGGGCCAGACTGAAGTGACGAATGTCTGCGCGGCCGTGCAGCACGGGATCGCCGTCCATGAGTCCCGTCATGTTGCCGGACAGGATGACGTGGTCGTCTTCCATGCGGACGTCGGCATTTTCAATGGTCACGAATGCTGCGTCGTCGCGCTTGGCAAAGGGCACGGAAACAGCGATGGGCACGGGGTGTCCGTTCATGATGAGCGTTGCGGAGGCCTCTGCCGTGCCCTGAGCGCCGTAGAGGTTCTGTTCCGGAGCGGCGGAAAATTCTCCGGCGAGCGAGACCTTCAGCGGCTCGGGCATGGGGAAATAGCGGTAGGGGCCGGCTATGGGGTGTCCCATGACGGCGTCGAGCGAGGCAAGCTGAAGATTCGAGGAGAATGCCGCGTTGCCGCTCCAGACGCTTCGGTGATTTCTGCGCAGAGAGGAGATGGCAAAATGGGTGTTCTGCGCCGATGCCTCGAGTCCGGATGATGCCTTGTAGCGCATGTCGGCTACATTGAGCTCAAAATGTCCGGGAATGAGTCCCGGAAGCCTTGCGCTCGCGTTGATGCCGGAGATTTCCAGGTGTCCTCCGCCTGATTCGCCGGTGATGCGGCAGGTGCCGTTTTCCACGTGGAGGCGCACCCCGGTGATGTGGTAGGGCAGAGAGAAGGGCTCGGCTTCTTCGGCGTCGTTTTTCTTTTCATGAATGAGCTTTTCAAGAATGCCGCTGGAAATGTCGAGCGTGGGACTTTCCAGAGTAAGGGAACGCACCGTCGGACTGAGGCGCAGAAGCGAAAGGTAGCCTATCTGGATGTGTGCTTTGCGTACGTGCAGCTCAAGATCGTCCACGCTGCCGCGCAGCAGCGCGAGATCAGAGGCATGAATGGTGGGAAGAGGAAAAAAGGAAAGGGACACTTCGCCTATGCGGCACTGCACGGAAAGCTTTGATTCCAGAAGCTGAGACACGGTAAAGGCCAGACGCGAAGGCTGAAGCCATGCGAGATAGCCGTAGACCGCCGCAGTGAGAAACATTCCCCACAGCAGCAGAAGTATGGTTCCGAGACGCGGTTTCCGCATATTCCCTCTTGACGGGCCGCGGTACTTTTCGTACCGATTTTTCATGCCCGGGCTGCCCGCATAGTAGAAAACTTGCCGTAAGTGCACAAGTAGTAGAAAAGGGCCGCCGCCGATGACCCGTCGGAAGGGCGACAGGAGTATTCATGACGTTCTATGTCTGCGCGGCGCTTGCCGTGCTTCTCATCGCCGGTCTTTCCGGTGCAGTGCTTCCTTTTGTTTCCGTATGGGACCACAGACTGGCCACGGCGCGCCGCCGTTCTCTGTACGACAAGAGCGCCGGACAGACGGAGGCGTTCACGGCGGCTCTTCAGGTACTTGTGGCGCTGGCGCTTGCCGCCGATCTTCTGGCCGGGGGCTGGATCAACCGGCTCATGACGGGGCCGTGGGCCTTTTTATGGGAGTGCCTCGTCATTGTTTTCGCCGTGGCCGCCCTGTGCGCCGTGGCGGTGCTTTTCGTCAAAAAGACCGGCAAGATGGTCTTCGGCGTGCTGTCCGGCCTTGCGGGCACGCTTGCCGCGTGCGTCCTCTGCGTGCTTGCCTGGGGATTCTGCCTCGGTGCGCTTTCCGCGGGCACGGGAGACGAAGAGAAGGCCGTGCATGCCTTCCTCGTGCTCATGGCGGGCATGCACAGCCTTGGATTCATGATCTTTGCGGCCTTTTCCCTGTTCCTCGGTCTGACGGGCGCGTATGCACTCGCCCTGTGCTGGCATATCCTTTGCCGCAACCGTGACGACTTCGGCCGCGATTTCTATACCTTTACGCTGTCCATGCGCGCCCGTCAGGCCGCCTGTTCGGCGCTTCTGCTTACGGTTTCCGCCGCGGCCATGTTCTGGCTCACGCCCGTGGTCGAGGCCGGGCACGCGCTGGAGCTGCTGCCCTTTGCCCGGGAATACGCCTCCCATGCCCTGACGGCGGGAATGTTCTGTCTGCCTCTTGCCGCGCTTCTCTGGTTCGCCAT
>NZ_CALUWV010000120.1 GCF_944324575.1 uncultured Mailhella sp.
CCGGTAGTCGGCGGCATGTTCGATATCGACGCCTGTGCGCTGGCGGTGGATGTGCTGGATGCGAAGAACATTTGCATGATCGCGGGAACGTGGAGCATCAACGAGTACCCGCGAACCGAGCCGGTGATGGACGGGAGCGTGCTGATGAACTCTTTGTTTTGCCGCCCGGGATACTATCTGATCGAGGAGAGCAGCCCGACGTCGGCGGGAAACAGCGCCTGGTTCGTCCATACGCTGCTTCCCGAAGCCAGCGCCGAGGCAAAGCGGGCGGCCACGCGGCCTACGGCAAGGGAGTGCTGAACGCCCCTCTCCTGAGCATGGCGCACGGCAAGAAGTTCTCTTGCCTCTTCCGTCGACAGGAGAGGCTGCCGCAGGGCAAGGACGTTCAGCGCCTCGTACTCGGCCGGCGTGTCCATGTCCTTCAGAATGAAGGAGTCCGCCACCGGAACCATGACGGGTGAAAGGCTCTCCACAATGTTCCGCAGACAGCCGTTGTTGCCTGCGGCAAGTACGGCCTTCCGGGCGGAGGCGGGAAAGAGCGGAGGATGCCCGGGGACGCCCCGGAACGTGGGAATGAGCGGACTGTTTCCGTTCTTCTCTGCGGCATCAAGCAGCGAGCGCACGGTCATGCGTCTCACAAGCGGAATGTCCACGGGATGCACGAAGATGGGACCGGCGTCCCTGGGCAGGGCGGTCATGCCGGTGCATATGCTGGAGAACATGCCGCGTTCCGGGTGAGCGTTGAGGGCGAAGGAAGCTCCGAGTGCTTCGGCTTCGCGTTTTGTGTCGTCGGCCCGGTTGCCTCCCACCACGAGGGGCGAGACCCCTTCGGATGCATAGAGTGAGCACAGGGCGGCGAGGGCACTTCTTTCCCCGTCGGGAAAGGCCAGAGGAAGCAGAGGCTTGAAGCGGCCCGTCATGCGTGAGGAGAATCCGGCGGCCAGAATGAGAGCGTAGGCAGTCATGATTTTTCAAGTAAAGGTTGAAGAATGAGAACAGAGCAACGATACTACTGGCGGCGGACTTTGAAAAGTGCCGCGACGGAATGCGCGACTGAAGGCGAAACCGTGATGCCGGACAAAGGGGCAGGAGCGAGAGCCTCCTGCCCCGAAGTGTCGGAAAGAGCGCGTTGAGGCCGACGGTCTCTGTCGCTAGTTTTTTCTCCAGCTCACGGGCGCGGGCGCGTGACGACGCACGGCAATGCACTCGGCAAGGATGCTTACGGCGATTTCTTCCGGAGTTTCCGCGCCGATGTCGAGGCCGATGGGCGCGTGGATGCGGGCGAGATCCTGTTCGGTAAAGCCGGATTCCAGAAGCTTTGCGTAGATCTGACGACGCTTGCGCGTGCTGCCTATCATGCCTATGTAGTGTGCGGGCGTTCTGAGCGCCTGCGCCGCGGCCACGCCGTCGAAGAGGTGCCCGCGCGTGACGATGACGATGTAGTCGCGGGGCGTGACGCGAAGAGGCCCGAAGCAGTCGGCGTATTCCGGCGTGACATGCACTTCGGCGTTGGGAAAGCGGGCTCTGTTGGCGTATTCCGGCCTGTCGTCGAGCACGTGCACGGCAAATCCGGTGAGTCCGGCAATGGCGGCCGTGGGACGCGACACGTGACCGCCGCCCACAATGATCATGCGTTCCGGAGGCTGGCAGCGCTCGCAGAAATACGTCGTGCCGCCGCAGGGCACGAGAGCGGCTTCATCGAGAGGCGCGGCAAGAAGCGCGGTCTTCACATCCTCGGTCAGAGGGGCTCCGTCCGCCGAACCGTCGTCGTAAAGGAGCGTCCATGCCGTGCGGGAGGAAGGATAGGGGCGAACGATGCGGCAGCCTGCGCCTTCGGCAGCGTTAAGGGCCAGAGAGGCCGTGCGTATCAGTGATTCCCTGTCGGGGGCAAAGGGCTCGATGAGCACGCGTACCTGACCGCCGCAGATCATTTCCGATCGGGCGGCCAGCGTGCCGTCCATGGCGATGTCGAGCACGCCAGCTTCCTGCGTTTCACAGGCATTTCGGCAGGCTTCTATGACTCTGGCTTCGGCCAGGCCTCCGCCCGTGGTTCCGCCGATCAGGCCGGAGGGACCGGCCAGAAGACGGGAGCCCGCGCCTCGCGGCGCGGAACCTTCCTGAAAGACCACCGTGGCCATGGCGGCGGTTCTGCCTTCCGCCAGTTCAGAGCACAGAAGACGCAGCAGTTCTTGCATGAAAACCTCCTTTACGGACGAGACGCAGCACCGGCGCGCCGTCGATACGAACGTAGCGTCCCCTGAGGGAGGAAAGCCGCCTGAGGGGACTTTTGCAGTCGCAGGGGCCGGGGAGCCAGGCCGTCGCGTCGCCGGTGCGGTAGCGGATGAGGGGCATGGCTTCCCGGTTGAGCGTGGTCAGCACAATTTCTCCGATTTCTCCGTCGGGCACGGGCTCGTGGGAGACCGGATCAAGAATTTCCAGAAAAAGGTCCAGCTCGCGCAGGTGATAGCCGTTTTTTGCCATGCACTGCACGCCGCCGCCGAAGCACGTTTCCGTCATGCCGTAGTGGTCGAGCACCACGCAGTCGAGCGCCTGTTCCAGACCGTCGCGTACGGCGGCATCGAGAATGTCGCCGCTGGACTGTATGCCCTGCACGCAGCATGCGAGTCTGCGGAAGGTTTCGTTCTGCGAGGCGGCAAGCAGCGCGGAAAGCTGATGCGGCGCGGCTACGAGACATTCCGGGTGCCAGCGTGAAAGATCGGCTCGCAGACTCTCGAACGAGGATTCGGAATTTCCGGCCACAACGTCCACGCCGGAGGGCGTGAGCGCCTGCCGCAGAAGGTCCGTCACGCCGTCGGGGCACTGAGCTCCGGGCAGGAGCACCATGAGGCGTTCGCCTCTGTGAACGAGCTGCGCCATGCCCGTGGCAAAGAACGAGGCCGTGCGGGCAAGGTCGCCTTCGGAAAAGGCGATGCGCTTGGGCGCATTCGTGGAGCCGGAAGTCTGAAGCGTGACGATGCGCTGTACGTCGCCCTGCGGTACACAGAGAAACTCCCGGTAGTCGTGCAGATCCTCCGGCGTGGTGAAGGGAAGCTTCCGGATGTCGTCCTCGCACGTCAGATCCAGGTCGAAGCCCTTCAGCGTGCGGCCGTACCACCGGCTCAGGGAAAAGGCCCGGCGCAGGATGCGCCGCAGCGCGTCGAGGCGTGCGGCCTTCAGGCGTTCGGGAAAGGATGCGCCGGGAAAGTCTCTGCACTGCGCGTCAAGCCAGGCGTCCAGAGGCGAGGGCGAAAGAGGGGGAATGTTCATGACGGATTACCTGCCTTCGGCGCAGAGCGGTAAAGAGGCACGTTGTTGAAGCTCGTCAGATTATGGAGGCAGAAGGGGATGAGCCTTCCGTCAGGCGTCACCACGTGGATGCAGCAGCCGCGCACGCGCTCCACGTCAAGGCTGAGCGCATCCTGAAAGGCCATGGCCGAAAGCGTAAAGCGTCTGTCCGCTCCGGAATGGGCGATGAACCGGGAAAAGGCGTCGCTGAGTGCGGAGTTTTCATGCTGCGGAGCTTTCCAGTGAGCGGCCGTGAAGGCACGCGAGGCGCGGGAACCTTCGGCATTGTCCACGACGCGAGGCGTTTCGCCAGCAAGAGAGGTTCCGCCCGAGCAGCAGGCTGCACCCAGGGGAGCGGCAAGAGCGCCGTCGCCGTTTCTGCCGTACACGGCGCTGAAGGAGCAGAGCGGATGTTCGCAGGAGGGCGCATGAAAATGTTCCGCCTTCACCATGCCGCCGCTCTGCCGTTCCAGATCGGCCATGAGCTCCGGCAGCGTGATGCGGGGAGCTTCGTCCATGTCCCACGGAAAGCGCCCGAAGGAAGACACGGGCTGAAAGTGCAGGCCGCGCACGTGGCTGCCCTGCGAGAGGGCGAAGCGGAGCAGGTCTCCGACCTGCCGGTCGTTGACGCCGCGCACCAGCGTGCACACCAGCACCACGCCGAGCCCCGCCCTGCCGCAGGCGTCGATGGCCGCCTGTTTCAGGGTCAGGCAGTCGCGCCCGCGCAGCGTGCGGAAAACATCGTCGCTCACGCCGTCGAACTGGAGATACACGGAGTCAAGCCCCGCCTCACGAAGTCTTTCGGCGTATCCTTTTTCCCTGCCGAGTCGCAGTCCGTTGCTGTTCACCTGCACGAGGGCAAAGGCCCGCTCCCTGGCCATGCGGATGATGTCGGGCAGATCATCGCGTTCCGTGGGCTCGCCGCCGGAGAGCTGGACGTTGCAGGGGCCGGAGGCCCGGGAGAGCGCGTCAAGCTGCGCCTCTATGACCTCAAGGGACGGATCTTCGGCAGTGCTCCCCGCGCGGGCATAGCATACGGGGCAGCCCAGAGAACAGCGCATGGTCACTTCGATGAGACCTGTGCAGGTGTGCTGCACGTGCTCCGGACAAAGGCCGCAGTCGAAGGGACAGCCTCTCGCGACTCTTGTTGCGGGATGCGCGGGATAGGCGGGAATTCTTGAGCCCTGCCGCCAGATTTTAAAGGAAGGCATGCCTTCGCGCTGTTTCCATGCGGGAACCTGAAAGGTTCCGTGCTCCGGGCACGTCTTGCGCAGAATGACCGTATCTCCTTCAAGGTGATAGCCCGCATCCACGAGTCGCAGACAGACGGGGCACAGGCTCTGAGTCTCGGCGAGCAGCATGTCAGCTCCTTGCGCTTTCGAGATCGTAGGACTCATGGATATCCAGAATTTTTTCCCAGCATTCCGCAAGAAGATCGCCGCAGAGCTCCATGGGCGGCATGCCGCCTTCGGGAAGAGGCTCACCGGCCGCCGCGGCAAGGCCAGAAGAGACGTTTTCACAGCCCGTGCCGCCGAAGGCTTGTGTCCGCTCCATGAACCAAGTCGCATATTCGTTGGTCATGGCGTCAATCATGGGGTGAGGTTCCTCTTCGTTTTTGCTTGAGAGCCAGCCGAGCACGGCGGCGCCGCCGGTAAGCAGGCCGCAGGGCCCGCCGGACTGACCAATGCCGTGGCAAAGGCCCCTCATGGCGCACATGAGCCCGGCATTGTCCGTGTCGTCAAGCTGCCTTGCGAGAGCCAGAAGAAGCTGGGAGCAGCAGTACCCCTTGTGCACGTAGGGGAGAAGGTCCAATAGCAGGGCATTCATGGGGATAACCTCCTTGAAGCATGGTTGATCGTGGTTGCCTGAATGCGCGTCGGGATTCCTGTTTCGGACTGCCCGCAGAAAGGCGACCGGAACGGAGCGGCCGGGGCCCGTTTCCTGCAGACCGTAGATACGGAACAAGCCCGTGGTTGCGACTTGGCGTGAAAGTCCTCGGAAACAAAGATCCTTCTCTGCCGTCAGGCCTCTGGCACGCTCCTTGAGCGGGCGGCTATCCACAGTCCGTAGCCGTAACGCGTTCCTCCGGGGCGGAGTGAACCGCAGGCGCAGCTTTCCGGCAGGCGCGTATCACTTTTTGTTTCGTTTTTTCCGCGCAGCAGGGCACAGAGGCTTTCGTCTCCGTACCAGAGCAGGCGTGCGGCCAGCTCCTTCAGACTTTCAGTATGATCTTCAAAATGAAGAAGAACAAGGCCGCTTTGTTCAAGCAGAACTTCAAGTTCCTGCCGCGTACGTGCCCCGGCGAGGCAGGATGAACCGGGGGACGGAACGGCGGCGGGCAGAGGCTCGGAACGTACGTAGAGATCGGAGAGCACGAGCCGTCCTTTCTGTCGCAGAAGATGGGCAAAGCGCCGCAGCGCCGCCCCGGCGTCTGGCAGAAGAGAAAGCACGCATTCGCACAGAATGCCGTCGAACGAGGCGTCGGGAAAGGGCGGATTTCCGGCATCCGCCTGC
>NZ_CALUWV010000121.1 GCF_944324575.1 uncultured Mailhella sp.
CAGCTGGCCTTCAACGCCGAATTGTTCCTCAATTCCTTCCTCATCGACTACAACACCGCCGGGCAGGGCGCGGATCATGAGCGTACGCACGCCGTTGCCCACGAAGGAGCGCACCTCGTCGAGGCTGCGGCGCACGTCGGTGAAGGGTTCGAGCGCGTAGTTGGTGCTTAGGGTAAGGTCTTCAAGGGTATAGAGAAGCGTGCCGTCGAGATCGAAAATCACCGTATCGTAAGTCATGCTGCATCCGTGGGGCGCGGGTTCTGCCGCGCTGCAAGGTTGTGTGGAAAAAGGCCTGATGCCTCGCTCCGGAATCGCGGGACGGGGCATGGCGGGGCCGGACGTGTGAAGCGGTGGGAAAAGACAAAAAAAGGGGGAAGGCGAACCCTCCCCCTCTTGTTTTTGTTTTCCCGCAGGCGGGACTTTCATCCGGCCCTCAGGCCGGATGCCCGGGGCGCAGGCTAGAAGGCCTGACCCATGGAGAACTCGAACCGACCGCTGTTGCGCTTGGTGCCGTCCGCATTCTTGGAGAGCGGATAGCCGTAGGCGAAGCGCAGATCGCCCATGGGCGAACGCCAGCGGACTTCCAGACCGGCAGAGGAATACACCTTGTCGAACACGCTGGAGCACTGCTCGCTGTCGGCGTTGAAGCCTATGTCGTAGAAGGGCACGAAGGCGAGGCCGAGATCGGGCTTGACCACCCAGATGTATTCAAAGTTGGCATAGCCCATGCGGTCGGAACCGATGGTTTCGCCGGTTCTCGGGTCACGCGGGGAGATGTCGTCGTAGGAGTAGCCGCGTATGCTGCGGATGCCGCCTATCCAGAAGCGGTCGAACACAGGCACGGTCTTGTTGTCTTCGACCTTGTAGACCGCGCCCACGCGGCCGCGCACGTGCAGGATGTTGGTATCGTTGAGGCCGTAGTAGAAGCCGGCTTCAAGTATGGGCTTGAAGAAGCTGTCGTCGCTGCCGGTCCACGGGCCGCTGTACTGCATGTTGATGGACACGCGGGTACCTTCGGTGGGGAAGGTGGCACGGTTGGTGGTGTCGCGGGTAACGCCCATGGACACGGTGCTCGCCCAGTGCTTGCCGCGATAGGCCTGAATGATCTGGGAGGCGTTGTCCGACATATGGTACAGGTTGTAGCGCTCGAACTCATAGCCGAAGTGCACGTTGGTGTACTCGCCTATGGGATGGAACAGGCCGAGTCTGATACCGGTGGAACGCTTGTAGAAGTACGACCATTCCTCGTCGATGGTGTACGGGCTCACGGAGAAGCCCCAGTAGGAATCGAACAGGCGCGGGTTCACGAAGGAGGCTTCGAGGTACTGTTCGCGGGAGGCGGTGTAGCCCGACAGGCCGAGGGTATAGCCGCGGCCGAAGAGGTTGTTCTCGGTGATGGAGGCCATCACGCCGAACTTGTCGTAGGTGGAGTAACCGAAGCCCACGCTGACCACGCCGGTTTCGGTTTCCTTGACGCCCATCTTGAGATCCACTTCGCCGGGCGTGCCGGTGGGCACCACGGTGGGGTTCACTTCGCTGAAATAGCGGGTCTTTTCGAGGCGCTGGGCGGAACGGCGCATTTTGGCGCCGCTGAACTGCTGACCGTCGGCAAGGCGCATTTCGCGCAGGATGACGTTGTCGCGGGTGCGGTCGTTGCCTTCCACTTCCACGCGGCGGATGTACTGACGTTCGCCGGGCTTCACGGTATAGATCACGTCCACCACGCCGTCTTCGGGACGGGGACGGGGATCGACGTTGATGTCGGCAAAGGCGTAACCGTAGTCGCTGTAGAAGTCGGTGAGGGCCTTCACGTCGTTCTGGAGCACTTCCACGTCGAAATAATCGCCCGCAGCCTGATGTTCGTCCATGGTGATCTGCTCGCGGATGCGCTCTTCGGTGTCGATGAGGTCACCCTGAAGGATGACTTCGCCCACCTTGTAGTGCACGCCCTCGCGCACGCGGAAGATGACGCGTATGCCGTCTTCCTCATACTGCACCTCGGGCGCGGAGACCTGACCGTCCACATAGCCGTGCTTCATGAAGTAGGCGCGTATGGCCTGCGCGTCGCGCTCGAGAAGGTCGTCCTTGAGCACGCCCGACCCCGTGAACCACGAGAACATTCCGCGTTCCTTGAGGGAGAGAAAATCCTTCACGTCGTCGGGAGAGATTTCCTTGAGGCCCTCAATGGCCACTTCCTTGATGTAGAGCTTGCCGCCTTCGTTGACGTGCAGCACGAGCACGGCGGCCGCGCCGTCGGCACGGGGCTGCACTTCGTAGGTCACCTGGGCCAGATAAAAGCCCTGCTTGTGATACAGGTCGGTGACCTTCTGCAGGTCGTCGGCCAGCACCTTTTCGTTGAGCACGGAATCGGTATGCGTGGACATGGCCTCGGTAATGTCGCCTATGCTCACGGCTTCGGAGCCTTCCACGCGCACGTCTTCGATGCGCGGCTTTTCCTCTACGGTGAAAATGAGCACCGGCCCGGCCACCGAGGTTTCCACGTCGGCGCGCACGTCGTTGAAGTAGCCGAGATCCCAGATGTTGCGCACGTCCTCGTCTATGCGGTCCTCATCCACGGGATCGCCGGTACGGGTTCCCACGCGGACGAGCACTCTGTCCTTGTCGATGAACTTGAGGCCGCGCACCTCGATGTCGGCAATGCCGCCGCGGGTGCTCTTTGCGGCCGAACGCACGGAAGAGGCGGCATCGAAATCGAGCACCATCTGCCCCACAAGGCTGTTCACCGCAGGCTGAAGCTCCAGAAGGTTCGCGCCCTCAATGTGATAGGCACGGGAACCGGAAGTGGAGGCCGACACCATCTGCATGTCGAGGCTGAAGCTTTCGCCGAGCTGGTTCAGACTGCCGAACACGGCATAGCCCGCGCGGGCGGAACGGGCGCGGTTTCTGGCGCTTGCGGCGTCCGAAGCGGCGCTTTTGCCGGATGCCGACGTGGGAATGGCCGTGACGCCGTTTGCCTCGAGCGCCTGCCGCACCAGGGCGGGGACGTCTCTGGCAAGCTGCGACTGCGCCGTCGGAGCGTTCACGGCGAAGGGCAGCACCAGCACACGGGTTGCGGCTGCCTCCGCAAGGCCCGCCCACACGAAGAGGCAGGCTGCAAGGCAGACCAGACTAGAAAGAATCTTGCGCATAGAGCTCTCCCGATCTCAGTTCAAGGCTGCGGTCCATATCGTCCGCAAGTTCCCGGTTATGCGTCACTATGACAAGGGTCATGCCCGTGTCGCGATTGAGCTTTTTCAGCACTTCGGCGACACGCGCGCCCGTTTTTTCATCCAGATTGCCGGTGGGCTCGTCGGCCAGCAGCACCTTGGGGCGCATGAGCGTGGCGCGGGCTATGGCCGCCCTCTGCCGCTCGCCTCCGGAAAGGGTGGTGACGTGATGATTCAGCCTTTCGGCCAGTCCCACGCTCTCAAGGGCCGCAGCGGCCTTTTCGAGCGCCTCTTTGCGGGGCATGCCCGCAATGATGGCCTGCATGGCCACGTTCTCCACGGTGGTGAACTCCGGCAGCAGATGATGGAACTGGAACACGAAGCCGAGTTCCCTGTTGCGGAAATGCGCCGCCTCCTTCGGAGAAAGGGCGGAAAGGTCGCGGCCCTCAAAAAGCACGCTGCCGCTCGTGGCGGCATCGAGCGTGCCTAAAATGTGCAGCAGCGTGGACTTGCCGGAACCTGAGGAACCCACAATGGCGAGAGCCTCGCCGGCGACGACGTCGAAGGTGACGTCGCGCAGAATGGTGAGCTCCCCTGCCGGACTTTCCACCACCTTGCGCGCGTGCCGCACGGTGTAGAGCGGACGGGACGCGCCGGTCAGAGAATCGTTAGCGTCGTTATTCATAGCGAAGGGCCTCGGCAGGCACAAGGCGGGAAGCCTGCCTGGCGGGATAGATGGTGGCCACGAAACACATGAACATGGACACCGCCCCGATAATGAGAAGGTCCAGCGGATCGATGATGACCGGCAGCGTGTCCATCATGTATACGCCGGGGGGAAGCTCGATGAACTGGTACTTCTTGAGGAGCAGCGCCAGCACGATTCCTAGCACATAACCTATGGTTGTGCCAACAGCCCCGATGATGGCTCCCTGAAACATGAAGATGCGCCTGACTCCTGCGGCCGTGGCGCCCATGGACATGAGTATGGCGATGTCCCTGGTCTTTTCCATGACGAGCATGACGAGCGAGGTGATGATGGAAAAGGAACCCACCAGAATGACCATGAGCAGCACGATGAACATGCCGAAGCGCTCAAGCTGAAGCGCGGCAAAGAGATTGGCGTTCATGTCTATCCAGTTGCGGGCGTAGAAGGGAGGCCCGAGACGTTCGGCCACGGCGCCGGCGATTTCCCGGGCGTCGTAGGGATTGTTCACGAAGGCCTCAACGCCGGAAACATGACCGTCGGGGTAGCCCATGAGATCCTGCGCCGCGCCTATGGACACGTAGGCGAGACGGCTGTCGAAGTCGGACATGCCCGACTTGAATATGCCTTCCACGCGGAACGAACGCAGCTTGGGCACGAAGCCTGCGGTGGTGCGCTGTCCTGCCGGGGACATGAGATTCACGCGGCTGCCCACGCGCAGATGGAAGCGCCGGGCCAGATCGTGTCCCACGATCATGCCTGCGGGCCCGGTTTCGCGGTTGAGGTTTTCCACGCTGCCGCTCTCAAGATGATTGAGAAGCGGCATGGCCTCGGCAGCGGAGGCGGTATCTATGCCGCGCACCACGAGTCCCGTGGCGCCCTGCGGGGTGGAAAGCAGCACTTCGGCGTACAGAAACGGCGTGGCGGACACCACGCCCGGCGTTTCGCGTATGCGCTCGATGACGTCGCCTTCGCCCTTTGCGGCCTCGGGCCCGAAGGCTCCGGCCTGCGTGGCCATGACCATGAGGTGCGGATTCGCGCCGAGAATCTTCTCGCGCATTTCCTCGGTGACGCCGTTGTACACGCTCATGACGATGACGAGCGCAGCCACGCCTATGGCCACGCCGAGAACCGACATGAACGAAATGATGGAAATGAACGTGCGCTTGTTGCGCGAGGTGAGATACCGCGACGCAATGAACAGCGAAAACGACATGAATTTCCCCTTTCATGGAAGCCCCGGCAGAAATGCCGGGGCGTTGTTCCCGAAAGATTACACCTCCGGACGGAGCAGCGGGAAGAGCAGCACCTCGCGGATGGTGGATTCGTCGGTAAGCAGCATGGTCAGACGGTCGATGCCCACGCCTTCGCCCGCGGTGGGCGGCATGCCGTATTCAAGGGCGCGCAGATAGTCGTTGTCCAGCGGGCAGGCCTCGTCGTCGCCTGCGGCCTTGGCTTCCACCTGCGCCTCGAAGCGCAGACGCTGATCCACGGGGTCGTTGAGCTCGGAAAAGGCGTTGCCGTATTCACAGCCGCAGATGAAGATCTCAAAGCGGTCGGTGATGTCGGGATTCCTGTCGTTGCGGCGGGCCAGCGGAGAAATTTCCGCAGGATAGGCATAAATGAAGGTGGGCTGAACGAGCTTGTCTTCCACGTCAAGGTCGAAAAGACGGGACTGAAGCTTGCCTATGCCCTCGCTTTCCATGAACTTTTCCCCGCGCGAGGTGAGATAGGCGCGCACGGCCTCCATGTCGTTGTAGAATTCGGGCCTGTGACCGCCCACCTTTTCGAGCGCTTCGTGATAGGTCATGCGCTTCCAGTGGCCGGGGGTGAGATCCACTTCCTGCCCCTGATAGGTGATCACCGTGCTGCCGCACACCTTGGTGGCGATGTGCGCGAAAAGTTCCT
>NZ_CALUWV010000122.1 GCF_944324575.1 uncultured Mailhella sp.
ACGCGCTCAAGAAGCTGGAGAAGGACAAGGAAATCTCCGCCGACGAGCTGAAGAAGGCCATGGACGACGTGCAGAAGCTCACGGACGCCTTCGTAAAGAAGGCCGACGCCAAGGCCCAGGCCAAGGAAAAGGAAATCATGGAAATCTGACGACGTGAAGGCCCGCGTCCGGCAGAAACGCCGGAGCCAAGCGGGCCTTCCGCGTCATGCGGGCGGGAAGCCGGAGAAGCGGCCCCGCATCAACGTGGAAAGGCGCATGGAACAACGACTGCCGCAGCACATTGCGGTCATCATGGACGGCAACGGCCGATGGGCCAGAGAACGGGGGCTCGCCCGCTCCGAAGGACATCTCGCCGGCGTGGACGCCGTGCGCACGCTGGTGCGCGAATGCCGGCGCAGGGGCATAGGGTACGTCACCGTGTATGCCTTTTCCAAGGAAAACTGGCAGCGGCCCGAAAAGGAAGTGAGCTTTCTTTTCGAGCTGTTTCTGCGCTTCATGCGTCAGGAGCTGCCCGAGCTCATGAAGGAAGACATACGTCTCGCCTTCATCGGCGACAGGAAGGATCTGCCCTTTGCCGTGCGTCAGGCGCTCGATCACGCGCTCAGAAAGACGGCCGACAACCGCTCCATGGTGTTCACGCTCGCCATCAGCTATTCCGGACGGGAAGAAATACTCCGTGCCGCGCGTCAGGCGCTTGCCGCGCATCTCAGGCCCGAGGAGCTCACGGAAGATATCTTCCGTTCCTTTCTCTACGCTCCCGGCATGCCGGATCCGGATCTCATCATTCGCACGAGCGGCGAGGAGCGCCTCAGCAACTTTCTGCTCTTCCAGAGCGCATATGCAGAATTCTATTTCAGCCCCGTGCTTCGGCCCGGAAGAGCTGACGAAAGCCCTCGACAGCTACGCCTGCCGCACCCGCCGTTTCGGCAGAACCGGCGAACAGGTCGGCGGACAGACGACAACAGAAGGAAGAAATCATGAATGACAAGTTTCGCGCCGCGGGACTCGGCCTGCGGCTCATCACGGCGGCCGTGCTCGCGGCCGTTCTCATCGCCGCGTGGGTCATGGGCGGCTGGTACGTTTCCGGCCTTGTCGGCGTTCTCGCCCTCGTGGGTCTGGGCGAATTTCTCTTTCTGTTCCAGCCCGAGGGCGGATGGGGCATGAAAATTCTCGGCCTTCTGCTCGGCGCGGCATACCTTGCCGCCTGTGCGGCGCTGCCCTCCCTTCCGGCAGGCCTCGCCATGGCCTTCTGCGCCATGATCACGGCCATTTACGCGCTTGTTGCCTGGAGCCGGGAAAAAACGCTCGATCCTCTGCGCCGCGCCGCCGTCATGGTATGCGGCCTCGCCTACGTTCCGCTGCTGCTTGCCCCGGCCATGCATTTTTCCCGCTGGGAACAGCTCCTTGTGGTGCTTCTGCCCGCCGCTTCCGACATGGCCGCCTACTTTGCGGGCGTGAGCTTCGGCAAGCATGCCATCTGGCCCGGCGTGAGTCCCAAAAAGAGCGTGGAAGGCTCCATAGCCGGCCTTCTGGCCGCCGTTATCGTCTCCTGCGCCATGGGTCTTGCCTTCGGCAGCGCGCCGCTTTACGCCTTTGCCGCGCTCGGCGCGGTCATGGGCATCATGGCTCAGCTCGGCGACTTCTTTGAATCCGCCCTGAAACGCGCCGTCAACGTCAAGGATTCCAGCCGTCTTCTGCCCGGTCACGGCGGCGTGCTCGACCGGCTCGACAGCATTTCCTTCTGCGTGGGCGTCTACGCCGTGGCCTCGGCCCTGTATCCGTTCTTCGCGCAGGCCGCCCAGTAAACACAGGCAAACGCTGTCGACGCGCTGTTACAGACCTCTCCGGCGTTTTCCGGCCCGTTCGGAAAACGCCCTTTTTCGGGAAACCGGACAGATGTTTTCCTCTGTCCGCCCTGCCCCATCTTTTCAGCAAGAGTCCCCCTTCATGAAGTACATCAGCAGCATTCCCGGCGAAAACGACGCTCTGCCCTTTCCCCGCCGCGTGGCCCTCATGGGCTGTACCGGCTCCATAGGCACAAGCACCCTGCGCGTGCTGGACGCCTGGCGCGACTCGGGCCGCTTCGAGGTTCGGGCGCTTGCCGCGGGACGGAACGTCGAGCTGCTCGCAAGGCAGGCCGAAGAATGGCGTCCGCCCTTCCTTGCCGTGCTGGAAAAGGACGGCCCCCACGGCGTGGACGCCCTTGCCTCGCGTCTTCCCTCCGGCTACCGGCCGGAAATACTCTGGGGCAAGGAAGGCTACGCCGCCCTCGCCTCTCTCGCCGACGTGGACATGGTGCTCTCGGCTCAGGTGGGCGCGGCAGGCCTTCGCGCCACCGTGGCCGCTGCCCTTGCAGGCAAGACCATCTGCCTTGCCAACAAGGAATCGCTGGTGCTCGCCGGAGAGCTCATCCGCAACATCTGCCGCCGCACGGGCGCGGTCATACTCCCCGTGGACTCGGAACATTTCGCCCTGTTTGAAGGCATGGTCGGCCGAGGCGAAAACGACATCGCACGCCTCATGCTCACGGCTTCGGGCGGCCCGTTCCGCACAAAGGACGCCGCCTTCCTCAAAACCGTGCGTCCGGAAGATGCCCTCAAACATCCCAACTGGTCCATGGGCGCAAAAATCACCATAGATTCCGCCACGCTCATGAACAAGGGACTCGAGATCATCGAAGCCTGCCATCTCTATCACGTGCCCGCCAGAGACGTTGTCGTGGTGGTGCATCCTCAGTCCATCGTGCATTCCCTCGTGGAACTTGCCGACGGCGCCATGATGGGACATTTTGCCGTGCCCGACATGCGCGTGCCCATTGCCGGATGCCTTTCCTGGCCTTATCTTTCCGATGGAAGAGTCACGGGCATCAGCGCGCTCGATCTCGCAAGGGAGGGAAGCCTCACCTTTGAAGAGCCGCGCCTCGACCTCTTCCCCTGCCTCGACCTTGCGCGACGCGCCCTTGCCCAGGGCCACACCGTGGAGCTCAACGCGGCCAACGAGGTGGCCGTGGAACGCTTCCTTGCCGGAAACATCGGCTTTACCGACATTCCGGCGCTGGTGCGCGACATTCTCGACGACGCCTCGGATGTGCAGAACTTCGAGCTCGCCGAAGGCCCCCTTGCCCCGCAGGTCGCCCGCGCGCTCGAGTCCGTGGAAAAAACCGACGCCGCCGCGCGAGACCGTGCAAGGCTCTGGCAGGCCTGAACAGAAACCCGCAGCCGCACGCCCTTCCGAGGGCCCGGCAAACGCCGTTCCGTCCGGCCTGCGTACCGGCAGGGACGACAGTAAAACGGGCCGCACACGCACAGGCGCAGAAAAGCGCGCCACGCTGCGGCACGTTCAACCTCAACGGGGCGGCATCCGTCCGGCCCCATCGGGATACCATGCAGTCACTACTTCACTATCTTTCCTACTGGGACGCCGCGCTGGCCGTGGTGCTGGTGTTCGGCGGACTCATTTTCTTTCATGAACTCGGGCATTTTCTCGCCTTCCGTGCGTTCAAGGTAGGCGTCATCACCTTTTCCATCGGCATGGGGCCGAAACTGTGCAGCTTCAAGCGCGGCAAGACCGAATACCGGCTCTCCTGGCTGCCCTTCGGCGGCTACGTGTCGGGCGTGGGCGAATACAGCAACGAGGTGGAAAGCCTCGGATTCACACAGGAAGAAGCGGTCAACAACCGCCCCGCATGGCAGAGGCTCATCATCGCCTTTGCCGGTCCGTTCATGAACATCGTCATTGCCTGGCTCATCTACTGGGGCCTCACCCTCTCCACCGGCCTTGCCGTGCCGCTGCCGCAGGCAGGCGCCATCGTGCAGGGCAGCGCGGCCATGCAGGCGGGCATGCTGCCCGGCGACATGATCACCGCCATTGACGGCGTCGCCATCGACCGCTGGTCGCAGGTTCCCGAAACCGTGGGAGCCTCCGGCGGCCGTACCCTCCGCGTGGACGTTCTGCGCGACGGCAGGCCCCTCAGCTTCGACATGACTCCCACCAGAAGCGAACGCGCCAACATCTTCGGCGAAAAGGAAACCGCCTGGCTCATCGGCGTTCAGGCCTCGGGCGCGGTGCGCTACGAACCCAAGAGCTTCGCGGAATCCGCCGTCCTCGGACTGCGCCAGACCTGGAACATGATCGACATTACCCTCACCGGCGTAAAAAAGATGATCACCGGTTCCGTGGCCGCCGATTCCGTGGGCGGCCCCATACTCATCGCCCAGATGCTCGGCCAGCAGGCAGAGGCGGGCATCGTGCCGCTGCTTCTGCTCACCGCCCTCATCAGCGTGAACCTCGGCCTGCTCAACCTCTTCCCCATTCCCGTGCTGGACGGCGGAGCCATACTGTTCTGCATTGTGGAAATCATCGTTCGCCGTCCCGTGCCCGAAAAGGTGCAGGAATGGTCCATGCGCGTGGGCGCAAGCCTGCTCATCGCCCTCATGATCTTCGCCACCTTCAACGACGTCATGCGCTGGTTCAAATAAATGCGTGAACTTACTCTTATTCTCAATACGGCGGAAAAGCGCGTCCAGTTCGCGCTTTGCGAAAACGGCGCCATGCTCTGCGGCGAGGACTGGCTCGCCCAGCGCGGCGGAACCGAACTGCTCGCTCCGGCCCTGCGCGAATCCTGCGCCCGCCTCGGCGTCACCCCTTCGGCCATTCGCCGCATAGCCTGCGTGGCCGGCCCCGGCAACTTCACCGGTCTGCGCATCGGCCTCACCACCGCCTCAGGCCTCGCCCGAGCCGTGAGCGCAAAACAGGCAGGACTCAACTACCTGCAATGCCTCGCCGCCAACGCCCCGGCCCTGCCCTGCGAAGAAATCCTCGCCCTTACCAACGCCCGCAAGGGCCTCGCCTACGTCGCCCGCTTCCGCGCCGATGAAAACGGCATCCCCCAGCCCGAAGGCCATACCTTCCTGCTGCCCCTGCCCCCGCTGCCCGAAGGCACAAACCTCGGAACGCCGAACTTCGTCATCGGCAGCGCCCTCACCAGCAACCTCGACTGCCTGAAGGCGGCCCTGCCCCCCTCCGCCCGACTGCTCGCAAACCATAACGCCCCCACCCTCGCGGCCCCCCCCGCCACGGAACAGACCCGACCCTGGGACGACCAGAACGAGTCCGATATCCCCCCCCTCTATATGCGCGACTGCGACGCCGTCGAAAACCTCGACGCCATCGCCCGCGCCCAGGGCCGTACCCCTGAACTCGCCCACCAGGAACTCGAACGCCTCACCCACGCCCCCCTCGCTGAGTGAAAGGCAGGAAAGGCAGAATGACAGGAAAGGCAGCGGGGGAGATAATCTCCCCCGCACCCCCATGGTTTGCGGGACGAGCCCTCTCGGGCCCGTCCCGCACTCATGTCGTGGCGTGAACATTGTCCCCTGCCCCTGCCTGCTTCCTCTCTTGCCATTCCTTTTCTTTCCTTCTCCCAAGTAGCGCAAACGCCCGTCTGCCCCGGACACGCTGTACGGACGCGGGACTTGTACGACGGGCATGGCGTTTAACGGCGGGAGTGAATCCCGCCTGCTTATGCCCGTCGGCCGGGCTCCTGAGGTCGCCCGGGGCCCCCGAGCGTTGAGAAACGGTTATTCCTCCGGCAGCGACGGTTTTCCAGAGCGTTGAACCAGCGCTCTCCCCTTAAAAAATCTGGAAATCCCTACAAACAACACCGGTGCTTTCGCGAAGCGAAACACCGGTCGGCCAGCCGCAGGCGGGCGCAGCCGCGCACGCCTGCACTGAGTTTGCAGCCCGAAAAGAGCCCGCCAGGCCTTCC
>NZ_CALUWV010000123.1 GCF_944324575.1 uncultured Mailhella sp.
AATCGCGGCGCCGCCTTCGGCTTTCTGAACAGCGAGGAGACGGACTGGCAGTTCTGGCTGTTTCTTGCGGCCGCGCTGCTCGTTGCCGGGGTCATCGTGCACATCGTGCGCACGTCCCCCTACAGCCGCACGCTGTTCATCGGCCTGGGGAGCATTCTCGGCGGCGCGGCGGGCAACCTCATCGACCGGGTGCGTTTCCGCGCCGTGACCGACTTTCTGGACGTGTACTGGGGCGCGTGGCACTGGCCTGCCTTCAACGTGGCGGACATTGCCATATGCCTCGGGGTTCTTCTTGCGGGGATTGCCCTTCTCCGGCAGGAACGTGAAGACGACGGGGGAAAATAACCGTGCTCATTTCCGACCTCAGCAGCGAACAGCTGCTCATGCTCATCATTCCGGCGCTGCCCAACATGTGGGCCTTAAAGCACGCCATGTACCACGACTTTCCCACCACGAAGGAAAAGTACCGCTGGATGATGGCCTGTGTGTTCGTGCCCTGTCTTGCGGGCGTGGCCTACTATTTCGTGGGCAGAAAGCACGCCAGCAGGGAAAAGGTGGACATTCGCACGAGAATTGAGGCCGAACGGGCCCGGGCTGCCGGGGAAAAGGCGAACGCGGCCGACGCTGCCGCAGGTTCGGGCGACGATGCCGCCTTGCTTCAGCATGAAGCGGCTCGCGAGGTCGTTTCTTCGGCTGCGACGCTGCCGGAAGCGGGCGGAAAAGCCGAGTCTTCCCCGGCAGACGCGACGCGGGAGACGGAAAACGCGTCTTCTGCCGACGTCCTTCCCCGTGAGGAAGGGGAACAGTCCGCTGCGAAAAAGCACGCGGCGGGCGATGAATGGTCCTTCGGCTGTCCCGACGACGTTCGGAAGCCGCAGGCGTGAATTTTTGACTGAAGCCCCGGGCCGAGCGCCTTTCAGGGAAATGTCCCCGGTCGGAGCGGAGCTTTCATGCAACGGGGGCGGGCAGGGCCCGCGTCCTCATCAATCAGGAGAAAAGGTCATGGAACTTATGAAATGGGGCCGGAATCTCGCCCTGTTGTCCCTGCCTCTGATGCTGACGGCGTGCGTGACGAGCAGCGAGCATAACGCCCTTCAGGCCCAGGTCAATCAGATCAACCGTCAGGTGAGCAGCAGCCAGACCAATCAGGCCGACAGCTGGTCGCAGCTCATGGAAATGCGTCAGGAGCTGTCGGAACTGCGCGGTCAGCTCGATACGCTGAACTACGCCCTTCAGCGCGCGGGCGGCGCGCAGAAGATGGCCGACACGCTGGCCGCGCACGATCGCGCCCTGCATCTTCTGGAAAGCCAGATGGCGCTGGATCTGCAGCTCGGCGGCGACCCGAACGCCCAGCCCGGCATTCCCGGCGCCGACGCTTCGGCCCTTCCCGGCGCGCAGACCGTTGCGCCTTCCGTCGCCGCCGCTCCCGCGGCCCTGGCTGCGCCCGCCGCGCAGCCTGCGGCGGGCGTGGACATGGCGCAGGCTTTGTACGACAACGGCATGAAGTCGTTCAACTCCCGCAACTATCAGGCTGCGCTGCGTTCCTTCAGCGACTTCACCAAGACCTACCCCAAGAACAAGCTGGTTTCCAACGCGTGGTTCTGGCAGGGCGAGTGCCAGTATCAGATGAAGAACTACGCCGAAGCCGCGCTGGCCTATGAAAACGTGATTTCCGGCTATCCCAACAGCGTGAAGGCTCCTGCCTCCTACCTGAAGCAGGGCATGGCCTTCCTTCAGCTCAACAAGAAGGCTGCGGCCAAGCAGCGCCTCACCGAGCTTACCCGCAAGTTCCCCAAGGCTCCCGAGGCCACCCGCGCCAAGCAGGTCATCTCTCAGAACAAGCTGTAGTGTTTCCGCGGCCTGAGGCATCGGCTTCCGGCCGCTTTTTCTCGTCCGGCAGGATGATCCCGGTCGGAGCGTTCGCCATTTCGTTCTTCCGGCAGCGGAAGAAGGATGATGTTGAGCCCGTCGCCCTTTCGGCGTCGGGCTCCCTGCGTTTACGGGCCTGTCCGTCGCTTACTTGGCAACCGGGGAAGAATCGGCTATAATATTCCGTTTTCACAAGAAAGTCATATACTTCATTCTTTTATCAGGATTCGCCAATGTCGGATACCATAACGAACGACGAGGAGCTTCAGATCACGGCTCCTGAACATTCTCTGCCGCCCTGCGCGCTGGAAGAGCTGCCCGAGGTCATGCAGCAGGCCTGCGCGCGCGCAGGCTGGACGCGCCTCATGCCCGTGCAGACGCACGCGCTGCCCTATCTCATGGCCGGACGCGACCTCATGGTGCAGTCCCGCACGGGCAGCGGCAAGACCGGCGCGTATCTGCTGCCGCTCCTCTCCCTGCTCGATCCTGCGGAAAAGAAGCCGCAGGCCCTCATTCTTGCGCCTACGCGCGAGCTCGCCAGTCAGGTGGAGCACGAGGCGCATCTTCTTTTTGAAGGCACGGGCCTTGCCGTGACCGCCCTGTACGGCGGCGTGGGCTACGGCCGTCAGCTCGAGGCACTGCGCGAAGGCGTGCAGGTCATCGTGGGCACGCCCGGCCGCGTGCTTGACCATCTTCTGCGCCGTACCCTTTCTCTCGACGCTCTGCGCGTCCTCGTCTTCGACGAGGCGGACAGAATGCTCTCCATCGGCTTCTATCCCGACATGAAGGAGATTCAGCGCTATCTGCCCTCGCATCCCATGCTTGCCGCGCTCTTTTCCGCCACCTATCCCCAGCACGTTCTGAATCTCGCCGGGGAATTTCTGCGCGAGCCCGAGATGCTCAGCCTCTCGCAGGGACACGTGCACGTGGCCACCATTCAGCATTTCTTCGTGGAATGCGGACGCATGGACAAGGACCGCACCCTGGTGCGTCTCATGGAAACCGAGAATCCCACCTCGGCCATCATTTTCTGCAATACCAAGTCCAACGTGCACTACGTCACCGCCGTGCTCAAGGGCTTCGGCTACAACGCCGACGAGCTTTCCGCCGACCTTTCCCAGAGCAGGCGCGAAGACGTGCTGAACCGCCTGCGCGAGGGCAGGGTCCGTCTTCTCGTGGCCACCGACGTGGCCGCCCGCGGCATAGACATTCCCGCGCTCTCCCACGTGTTTCTCTACGAGCCGCCGGAAGACCGCGAGTCCTACATTCACCGCGCGGGCCGCACGGGCCGCGCCGGAGCGGCGGGCACGGTCATTTCTCTTGTGGACATCATGGAGAAAATGGAGCTCATGCGCATCGCCTCCTTCTACCGCATCGACGTTGCGCCGCTCGCCAATCCCACGGATGAGGACGTGGCCGTGGCCGTGGGACAGCGTGAGACCGCGCTGCTCGACGCCCGCCGCAGAGCCTGCACGGGATTGCAGCTTGAGCGCGTGCGCCGGTATCTGCCGCTCGTGAAGGAGCTTGCCGGAAGCGACGACGAGGATCAGCTGCTTCTGCTCGCGCTTCTCATGGACGCGGACTATCAGCGCAGCCTCGGCATGGAACAGTCGCTCCCCCGTCCCCGCACGGCCACTGAGTCCGGCCGTTCCGCAAACCGGCGCGGCAAGGGCCGCGACAGGGCCGAAGGCGCGGAAGCCGGAGGCGAGGAGAAGCCCCGCCAGAAGAAGCGCAGACGCGGCAGAGGCCGCGGCGCTGAGGGCGAAGGCGAGGCGTCTGCCGGGACAGAGACCGTGACCGCGCAGGAGAGCGCCGGCGAGACCGTGCCCGCCGAGGCTCAGGCCGTGGAACGTGCCGGGGAAGAGGCTTCCGCAGGCGAGGGTCGTTCCCGTCGTCCGCGCCGTCGTTCCCGCCGTCGTTCCCGCCCGGCAGCGGAGGCGCAGTCCGGTGCACAAATCAGTGCGGAACCGTCTTCTCAGGCGGGAGACGCGGAGTAGAACCGTGCGAGTTTCCGGCACGGTGGTCGATCCGCAGGCGGCAAACTCCAGTCCCGAGGCGCTTGTCGGCACCTTTGAGGCGCTGCTTGCCGAAGCGGATTTCGCCGCCTTTTTGAAAATGCTCGGCATCGGGCGCATGGCCTTTTCCGCGAAACGCGCCATGCGTCCCGTGTTTACGGCGCTTTGCATCTGCGTGTGGCGTCTTGCGCTGAAAAAGGCCGTGCCCGATCGCTGCGACGAGGCCTACGAAGCCTATCTGGCAACGCTGTGGCCTAAGGTGAAGGACGCCGACGCCTTCATGGTGCTCGTACGCGACGTGGGCGGGCATCTGCCGAGGCGCGGCGAGGACGACTTCACCCCCACGGCACGGGACGTGTTCGCGCGCGCAGGCAAGGAGCCTGATCAGGCCGCTCTTATGGGCATGGCGCTTTTTCTGCGCCGCATGTACGATTATTTCTTCAACCACCTCATGTAACAGGAATCACTCTATGCCTCAGTACGGCGATCTCGTCATTCTGGCTTCTCCGCGCGGCAAGCGTCACATCTACCGCATGGAGGAAGGACACGACCTGCACACGCAGGACGGCGTCATGCGCGCGGCCGACGTTGTGGCCGCCGATTTCGGCTCGGAAGTGCGCACCGCCATGGGCGTGCCGTTCCGCCTGGAAAAGCCCCAGCTCTACGACCTGGTCATGGGCATCAAGAGACAGACGCAGATCATGTATCCCAAGGACATGGGACTCATCTGCTTCAAGCTCGGCGTGGGCAACGGCCGCACCATACTCGAAGCCGGTTCCGGCTCCGGCGGCTTCACGCTGGCGCTTTCGTGGTTCTCCGGTCCGAACGGCCACGTGCACAGCTTCGAGGCGCGCGAGGAGTTCCACAAGCTCGCCAGGCGCAACGTGGCATGGGCGGGCGTGGGCGACAACGTCACCTTTCATCTGCGCGACATTGCCGATGGCTTCGGCGTGGATGACCCCGACGTTCTGAACGGGCAGAAGGGCGACGCGCTCTTTCTCGACGTGCGCACCCCGTGGGAGTATCTCGACGCCGCGCGCGAGGCCCTTGTGCCCGGCGCGCCCATAGCCTTCCTGCTGCCCACCATCGAGCAGGTGTCGGAGCTCATCAAGGCGCTTGAAATCGGCCCCTTTGAAGAAACGGAAGTGTGCGAGATACTCGTTCGTCCGTGGAAGGTCGTGCCCGGACGCCTGCGTCCTGCCGACCGCATGAGCGCCCACACCGCGTTTCTCGTGTTCACGCGGATTCAGGAGCGCAGCGCCGACTGGGACGCGCGCATTCCGCTCGGCACCCGCGAGCGCAAGCAGGAGGCCGCACGGCAGGCCCGTCTTGCCGCCGCCCGCGGCGAAGATCCCGACGCCGTGGATTACGAATTCTAGCAGGGAAGCTGTTCCCGGCGGCCGGGCTTTCCCGGCCGTTCTTTGTTTCCTGCGGCCCGTCCGCCGGGCCGGTTCTGTCTTTTGTCACCGCAACGCGGGGTCTTCCCCGGATATCGTCATGAACATCACCATTCAGAATCTTTCCAAGTCCTACGGCGGACGCGACATTTTCCATGATTTTTCGCTGGACATCGTGGACGGCATGCGCCTTTGCGTGTGCGGCCCCAACGGTACGGGCAAGTCCACCCTGCTGCGCATGATGGCCGGGGTGACTGCGCCCGACGGAGGCCGCGTGATCATTCCGCACGGCTGCCGCGTGGGCTATGTGGAACAGATGCTGGATGAAAAGACGCTGGACGTGCCGCTTCTGGAGTGGGTGCAGGCCGCGCTTCCCGACTGGGGCGACTTCTGGCAGGAATGGGAAAAGGCGCAGAGCGCGGGCGACGA
>NZ_CALUWV010000124.1 GCF_944324575.1 uncultured Mailhella sp.
TGATACGAGCAATCTGTTCATGAGAAAGATAAAAAAGTTCCTTCATGGCATCCTCCCTATGCCGACAATAAGAACTTCTTACCCTTTTGGCATTTAATGAGTCCTGAGCCTAGAGAATGGACGAGCTCTCCAGCTGGGCAAACTGCTTCTTCACCAGCGCCACAATTTCCTCTTCCAGGGCGTTCAGCTTTCTGTTCGAGGGAATGACCAGACAGAACACCAGCGGAATAGATACGTCGTCGATTTCCCGCGCGGTCATGATTTTCTGCCTGATGAGCAGATTGTCAAAGGCGTCGAGCCTAGGGGACACCGTATAGATGTTCTGCGATTTGGCAATGGCGTCAAAAAGCGTCTGTCTGTCCGGGAACACCACGCTTTTCTTTATGGCAGCCTTCTGCATGAATATCTTATTGTAGTCGTAAATTCTTCTGAGCGCTCTGTCGGACGTGGCAAACGAAAGCCCGGTCAGATTGCTCAGGAGCACATGCTTCTTTTTCGACAGCGAAAGTCTGGAATTGACGAACAGTGAAATGCTTCCCGACGCAAGAGAAAGAATTCTTTTTCCGTTCTCCTCCGCCTTGCGCACAATAAGCGAAAGCATCTCCTTCGGATAAAACATCAGGCACAGGCGACTGTCGTTTCCGTCGCCTTCCGCATCGAGAATCTTGTCCTCCACGGCTCCTGAATGAATGATGAGCTTCGATGTTTTGACATACTCGATGAGCTCGGGCGACAGAAATATCTTGCTCAGGCTTCTCTGCGCCAGAATAATCACGGGATCGCACGTCTCCTCGTCGGAATTTTTCAGGGCAAGCAGATTTCTGTATTCCTCTATAATGACTTCGATATGCTCGAGCGCCTTTTTTCCGATATCGGTAATCAGTATGCCGTTGTTGGTCCTGCGAAAAAGCTGTACCCCCAGTTCCTCTTCAAGTGAACGAATGGACGCACTCAGCGACTGCTGCGAAAGATGAAGATACTTTGACGATTCGTTCAACGACTTTCTGCGCGACGTTTCGTAAAAATACAGGAGATGGTCTATCTTCATAAGCCGCACCGCACCTCGGAAAATATTTTAAAAATTCCTGATATTAAGTATGATTGCAAAATATTTTTCTGTCAACGCGGGCCTTGCTCCGGGACTTTTCCCGTGCGGCCTCAAAAAAATGACGGAGATATTGCGTTCTTTTTGGCACAAATACCATTCTGCCATTTCCGCCTCCTGTTTTTTTTTGAACGCCTCCAAAAAAAATCGATTATGCAAAAAATCGCAATTCTCCTATATCCATTAACAAGTCCCCGATCATTAAAACTTTTCAGGAGGCCGCTCATGAAACCTCTGTACAAGGAAAAATATCCTCTTCTTTTCACCCCGCTCATCGTCGGCAAGAACAAAGTCGAGTACAAGAACAGAATTTTCCAGGCTCCCATGGGCATGGCGCTCGGCACGGACGCCAACGGCCTCATCAACATCATAGGCGAAGAATACTACAGCAGTTTTGCCCGCGGCGGCTTTGCGCAGATATGCCTGCCCATCGAAGTGCCCAAGGACGGCGGTCATCCCCGCACCTATTCTATCGACGAGCAGTACCACGCCTTCATGAACATGCATAAGCTTCAGCGCGTGGTGCATGCCTACGGCGCGCGCAGCTCCTGTGAAATCTATCACGCCGGCTGCTGCATGACCCCCGGCCCCGGCCGCACCATCATGAGCGCAAGCGCCTTCGTGTACAACGGCCGTCAGGTCAAGGAAATGGACGACAAGGACATGGAAGACGTGGCGCAGATGTACGCGCACGCCGCGTTCATGGTCAAAAGAGCCGGCTTCGACGCCATCACACTGCACTATGGTCACGGTTGGCTCATGAACAACTTTCTCTCGCCGCTCACCAACCACCGCACCGATGAATTCGGCGGAAGCGTGGAGAACCGCTGCCGGTATCCACTCATGATCATGAAGCGCATCCGTCAGGAAGTGGGCAACGATCTGGTCATCGAAGTGCGCATGAACGGCTCCGACATGATGGAAGGCGGCATCACTCCGGAAGATGCCGCGGAACAGGCCCTCATCCTTTCCGAAGAAGCGGATATGCTGCACATGACCTGCGGCACCCGCCTCGACGCCTCCAGCCGTCCGAAGATGCATCCCACGCACTTCCTTGAAAGAGCGCACAACGCCAGAGCCAGCGAACTTGCCAAGAAGGCCGGCGTCAAGATTCCCGTGGGCGTGGTGGGCAGCATTCACGATCCCGATCTCGCCGAAAAGCTGCTCGAAGAAGGCAAGGCCGACTACGTGCTCACGGCGCGTCAGGCCCTTACCGACAGCGATTTCGTCAACAAGATCCGTGAAGGGCGCCTTGAGGACATCCGCCCCTGCCTGCGCTGCGACTTTTGCCTCGACGGCTCCAAGCGTGGCTCCCTCACCACGGAAGTGAACATTCGCAAGGACTCCACCTACGACAGACAGTGCGCCGTCAATCCACTCTGGTATCAGGGCATCACCAAGAAGCACCTCATTCCCGCGCCTTCCAGAAAGCGCAAGGTCGTCGTTATCGGCGGCGGCATTGCCGGCATGCAGGCAGCCTTCACCGCGGCCGAACGCGGCCACGACGTCACGCTCTACGAAAAGAGCGACAAGCTCGGCGGTCAGGCTCTGTTCTCCGACGGCATGTGGTTCAAGCAGGAAATGAAGGCCTTCCGCGAATACCTCATACGTCAGGTTCACAAGTCCGGCGTCCATGTTCTGATGAACGTCGAAGCCACCCCGAAACTGATTTCCGAAATCGACCCCGACGTGGCCATCATCGCCGTGGGCGCGGAACAGGTGGTTCCTCCCATTCCCGGCATCGACGGCAAAAACGTGTTCATGTCCTGGGACGTGTTCGGACACTACGAGCTGCTCGGCAAGCGCGTGGCCATCGTGGGCGGCGGTCTTGTGGGCTGCGAACTTTCCATTGATCTCGCAGGCCAGGGACACGACGTCACCGTGGTGGAACTCGGACACTATCTCGCCGCCACGGCGCAGATCAGCGAACGCATGCACATCATGGAATTCATGAAGAAGAACAACGTCGCTTCTCTGGTGGACGCCACGGTGGAGAGCATCGAACCGGACCACCTCAACGTGCGCACGGCCGAAGGTACGCAGACCATTGAAGCCGACAGCTTCATCATCTGCACGGGAACCCGCTCTCTGACCGACCTGCGTGATTCCTTCCGCGACACGGCCTTTGACGTCATCAACATAGGCGACTGCATGCGCGCCTCCGACATCGTCAATGCCGTCCGCACCGGCTGGGACGCCGGCGCCACCGTCTGACATCAGCGGGATGCCGCAAGCGCCCGCCGCTTACGGCATCCCGTCCGAAAAACTCCCTCCGCACACCGCCTTCCTCACTGCAAGGAGTGCCTCTATGTCCTCCCTCCGCCTGTCCAATCTGACGCCTTCCAAATGGTTGTGTTTAGCCATCGTTCTGTTCTGCATGTTCGGAGCTCCCGAGCTGGTGTCCGGCACCGGAGCCATGACCGATCTCGGAGCAAGGATCATATGCATCTACATAGGCATGGCCTTCGGCTGGCTGACGCTCGACCTTGCCTGGCCCAGCGTTCTCGGCATTCTCGCCGTGGGTCTCTCGGGCTACGCCAGCGTGAACAACGTGCTCAAGATGTGCTTCGGCAACAGCAGCGCCCTGCTTGTGTTCTTCGTGTTCATCATTACGGGCGTCATCGACAAGGCGGGCGTCTCCCGCTGGATAGCCCTTCACATCTGCAGTCTTCCCATCGGCCGCGGACGCCCCTGGGTCATGACCTTCTGCATTCTCGCCGCCATCATGACGCTCACCCTCTTCATCGGCGTGTCCCCGGGCGTGCTGGTCGTGTGGGCCATTTTCTACAGCATCTGCGAAGTGTACGGCATCAAGCCTGGCGAACACTGGGCAACCATGGTCATGGTGGCCATTCCGTTCTTCGGCAGCGTCACCGCCTCCATCTTCCCCTTCAAGTCGCTTCCCGTGGTGGCCCTCGGCGCGTATTCCCAGCTCAGCGGCGGCGACGTCATCGACTTCCCCCAGTATTTTGCCTGGTCCCTCATCGTGGACTCCATGATCGTCGTGCTTACGCTGGCCTTCATGCGCTTCGTGCTCAGGCCGGACGTGAGCAAGATCTATAACGCCAAGGTGTACTTCAATCCCGAAGAGCTGCGCCTCACCACCTATCAGAAGATCGTGCTTCTCTGGTTCTTCCTGTTCATCGTCATGATGATGGTCCCCTCCCTGCTGCCCTCGCACTGGGAACTTACCAAGTTCTTCAAGAAGCTCGGCAACACCGGTTGCGCCGCCCTCATGTGCGCCATCTTCTTCGCCTTCGACTTCGTGCAGAACGAATCCATGCGTAAGACCATCGCCTCCAGCGTGCGCTACGACGCCCTGCTCGTGAACTTCTCCGCCATCGGCATTGCCGGCGTCATGTCCAACGACGCCAGCGGCATCTGCCAGTGGTTCGTGGATCTGGTCACGCCGCTGACCTCCGGCCAGAGCACCGTGGTTATTCTCATGCTTCTGGTGGCCATGGCCAGCCTGATGACTCAGTTCCTGAACAACCTCGGCAGCACGGCCATCTACATTCCCATAGCCTACAGCGTGGCCGTGGCGGCAAACATCAATCCGGCGCTCGTGTGCATGTGCTGCATCGCCGCCCTGAACATCGGCATCCTTACGCCTTCCGGCAGCAACCCCGCGGCCATGCTCTACTCCAACGCCGTGTGGGCTCCGGGACTGCGGCCTTACGCCTATGCCGCATGCTTCCTGGCCATCAACTTCGCCGTGCTCATGCTCGTAGGCGTGCCCATTGCCGAATTCTTCTTCCCCAGCATCCTTCCCAATTCCGTGCTGTAACGGTCTTTTTCCCCTGCCGTGAAAGTCGGTGGCGTTCCTCCAGCGCCGCCGACTTTTCACATTCTGCCTGGCTTTCTCCCGGAGCGCTCCGCGCTTCCGCCGAAGGGAAACACGGACATCGCCCGAAATTCGGAACATCACCCATCGCATGCCTTCGCGTGCCCCGTTTTTCTGAGTCGGGCGGCCCTACTGGCAACAGTGCTGAAATGCACGCCGTTGCAAGCCCGCGCTTCTGAGACTCCGGGCCCATGGCCCTGTCACGCGCCCCGCGCACAATGCCCTGCTCCGCTTCCGCGCAATCTCTGCAAATCTCTCCCCTCCCCCCCAAAAAAAACACAATGGGGCCCCACCGGCATAGCCGGTAGTTCCTCTTGTGCGCCTGTAAGGCTTTCTTACCAGCCGCGCCTAGCTGGCGCTTGGACGGTCTGACATCTGCATTCCTGTTACCGGCGGCCCGTAAACGGGCTTCCGGCGTATGGGATGCTCAGCTGTTCTCCAAGTTTATCCTCGGCCAGTTGATGCCTGATGTACTCAGCTATCTTTGCCTTATTCTTACCCACCGTATCGACATAGTAACCACGGCACCAGAACTCCTACGATATTTGAACTTCAGCCCACCAAACTGCTCATATATCATCAGGCTGCTCTTTCCTTTCAAATATCCGACAAACGCCGATACACTCATTTTAGGCGATATCTCTAGGGGCTGTCTCTAGGCTCAGAACTCATTAATTGCCAAAAGGGTAAAAAGTTCTTATTGTCGGCATAGGGAGGATGCCATGAAGGAA
>NZ_CALUWV010000125.1 GCF_944324575.1 uncultured Mailhella sp.
TGAGCACCTTTCCTCCATCCATGACTATGAGCCTGTTCACGATACGCAGCATGCTGAGCCGGTGTGTAATGAGAATGAGGGTCTTGTTTTTAACCACGGGGGCAAGGCGCTGCTGAACAATACGTTCGGACTCCACGTCCATATTGCTGGTGGGCTCGTCCAGAATAAGCACGTCGGGATCGCGCACCAGCGCCCGGGCAAGCCCCACGGCCTGCCGTTGTCCACCTGACAGATTGCGGCCCTGTTCGCCTACCTGAGCACCGAACCCGGAAGGATGCTTTCGTACGAAATCCGCAACTCCGGAAATGGCGGACGCTCGAAGAATGAGATGATCGTTGATGGTAGGATCGCCGAGAGCAATGTTGTCGCGTACTGTGCCGTAAAAAAGGATGACCTCCTGCGGCAGAAATCCCACGCGACTGCGCAGGTCGGCCGTGGCGAGCTGACTGATGTCCACGCCACCGAAGGAAACCGCCCCTTCCTTCGGCGGGTAAAGTCCGATAAGCAGTTTGCCAAGAGAGCTCTTGCCTGACCCCATCTTACCTATGATGCCCACCTTTTCTCCCGGACGGATACGCAAGGAGACATGATCGAGCGCAAGAGTCTGAGAACCGGGATAGGCAAAGCTTACGTTGTCCATGACGAATTCACTGGACAGCGCCCCGAAGTCCATGCACGCCGCCTGATCCTGATTTTCCGAGGGCAGCGCCATGAGCGTATCGAGAGCCTTGAGCGACACGCGGGAGTTCTGGAGTCTGGTAAGCAGGGACGCGAGCTGAAGCAGCGGAGCCATGATACGCCCCACAAGAATGTTGCAGCCGATGAGACCGCCCATGCTCATTTCTCCGGCTCCTATGCGGTAAACGCCCCATATGACCATGCCTACGGTAACAAGCTGCGTGGTGAAGGTGGCAAACGTTACAGCCCTCGTACTGTACTTGCGCGCTTCGTTGGAAGACTGTGCGGAAATACCTGCCACGGCTTCCCACAGACGCTGCATGCGACTTTCCGCCATACAGCCCTTGATGGTTTCCAGCCCGTTCACCATCTCCACGAGCAACGCGTTTTTCTGCATGTTGTGACGATAGCTTTTTTCAGCGCTCCTCCGGGCCAGTATTTGCAGGTAAACGCCAACGCCGAGAAGCACGGGCATGGCCAGAAGCGGCAGCAGAACAAGAGGCCCGCCGATAAACGCGAGCAGGACGAAAAAAAGCAGAAGAAACGGAATGTCGATGCAGGCGAGAAAAGTTGTGGAGCTGAAAAATTCACGCAGTGATTCAAACTCCCTGAGATTATTGACCAGCGCCCCCGTGGACTCCGGCTTGGCGTCCATGCGCATGGAAAGAACCTTATCTATAAGCTTGCTGGAAAGAACCACGTCGGCGTTGCGCCCGGCCAGGTCCACAAAGTGACTGCGCAGGCTGCGCAGCAAAAAATCGAACAGATAGGCAATGGTCACGCCCGCTGCCAGAACCCACAACGTTTCATAAGCATTGTTGGGAATGACTCTGTCGTACACGTTCATGACGAACAGCGAGCTGACTACGGCTATGACATTAACTACCACGCTGGCCAGAGCCACATGGCGGTAAATAGGCATATAGAAACGCAGCACATCCCAGAACCAGCGCTTTCCCTGCCTGAGCTTTACCGGTTCCGTCCTGGCATCGGCCCTGTTTTCCAGCGCCCCGAACACGACATAGCCGGAATACTGCTCTTCGAGCGTACTGCGTTCCATCTCCTGCACGCCGTCGCCAAGTTCCGGCAGAATAATTTTCACCTTGTCCTCATTAAACGACGTCAGCACGCAGGACGCATTGTCCTTCAAAAGCAGAATGCAGGGCAGTGTAAGAGGAGAAATGTCATCCAGCTTCGGGCGATACATCACCTTTCCCTTCAATCCAGCCCGTTCCGCCGCTCTCAGGCAGGCGCCGGCGCTGACCTTTTCCGAACCGGAAAGACCGGCAAGCAGGAACTGAGGGGAAACGTGCTTGCCCTTGAGCTGAATGAGGATGGAAAGACTCCTCAGCAGCGCAGGCATGAAGTCTACTTCCGAAGGTGAAAGTGGAGCCATTGCCGGAGAAGCCGAAGAAGAAACCGATGTTTGAGTCTCGCTCATGCTGCCTGCCCTCTCCGGCCATTTGGTGAGGATGGTCGAAGATTCTTTATATGTACCTGACCGGCGACCTGCCCCGCAATTTCAGCGTCAACGCTATGGAGGTCTCCGAGCCACGAACGGGTTTTACCATAAAATTCTTATTCTGCGAAGCTCGGAGACAAGGCTATTTTATCCTCTGTCCACGCCCTTATGGAATGAACATGGTCACAAAACAAAAGATGTCCGCTAAACGGAACTTTCTTGCGAAAAAGATCATCGGTTGTCTTTACGCAACGCACGATTTTTTATATTTATAAAACACCATAACTTCGTATTTTTTATGCAATATTTCTATAATATCATGTAATAAGTTATAATATATTTTATATAAAAATAAAAAAATACTCTATATTATTATTTATTACTTATAAAGTATACATATTAAAGTGAAAAATATATCGATTAATCGCATCATACATACAAAAGTCGCACTTTATAAAAAGACATTTTTTTAAATCCAGTATATTACGGCACAGGTACACGGCAAGAGTATCCTGTCCCGTTCTCTTATGAAATCAGGAAGAAAGAGGAACCACCTCCAAAACTTCGGCTACGCCGTTCCGCACGCAAAAGCGGATGTCATATCCGGCAAAAGGCATGCCATACACCCTTTCCGGGTCCCTATGATAGTGGGGACGCGGGTCTCTCTCCAGAATGCCCACAACGGCCGCCTGCTGCTCCGAACTGAACGGTACGCGCAGCGCTTCAGGAAACGTCACCTGCAACGTACGGTCTGCAAGACGTGTCGTGAATCCTCCCTGGGCATCAGGATGACAATCGGAATAGGGAACGTAGGGCTTGATGTCGAAAATAGGCGTACCGTCCATGAGATCCACACCGGACACGTATAGTTCCGGCCCCTCCGATCCGTGCAGCTCCACTCTTTCCAGACGCACACAGGAAAGCCCCATGAAATTGGGACGGAAAGGAGATCGCGTGGCGAACACGCCCATACGTATGTTGCCGCCCAGCCGAGGAGGCCTTACCGTGGGCGACCACTCGTCGCGCACAGCCTGCGAAAACTCCCAGATAAGCCAGATATGGGAAAAATCCTCCAGACCACGCAAGGCTTCGGGCTCCCGATACCTCGGCGTGAACACTATGCGCCCCTTCAGTGCCTCCACGAGGCCGCACTGACGGGGCACCCCGAACTTTGTCGGCAGATCCGTATGAATGTGAGCTATGGCTTCCATGAATTAAGCATACAGGAAGGCGTACATGCAGGCAAGTGAGGCCAGCCGGACCGGACACTTTCGGCTTGCATAGGAAAGCCATCCGCCCTATTCTAACGCGAATATGGCCTGAACCGGGTTCACGCCGCCACAACCACGTCAACCGCACGGGGAAAAACATGATACTTGCGCTCAACGGCAGTCCGAGAGTCAAGGGAAACACGGCTACCATGCTGCAGTCCGCTCTTGACGGAGCCGCCTCGGTCGGGAAGGAAACGAAGCTCGTCCAGCTTTACCGCCTGAACTACAAAGGATGCATCAGCTGCTTTTCCTGCAAGCTCAAGACCGGAATACACGGGCATTGCGCCATGAAGGACGACCTCTCTCCCATTCTTGAAATGATGGAGCAGGCCGATGCGCTCATCTTCGGCTCTCCCATCTACTATGGTGACGTCACGCCGGAAATGCTCGCCCTTGAGCACCGCTTTCTGTTCAGCCATATGCTTTACAACAGAGAAAAGCGCTGGGTGTTTCCCCGCCGAATTCCCTCGGCCTTCATCTACACCTTCGGTGTAACCGCAGATCAGACAGAAAGCGTCCTTTCGCCCTTTGCAGGCGTGCACGCCCGCATGGGCGACATGCTGGGTGTGGAAACAAAAGTATGCTGCAGCGCCAACGCCTGGCAGTTCAGCGACTACAGTCTTTACGAAGCTGACCGTTACGACCCGGTCGAAAAGAAAAAGTATCATGAAGAAATCTTCCCGGAAGACTGCCGCAAGGCTTTTGAACTGGGCCGCAGTCTGGCACTCATGGATCTGTAGACCTCCAATGCTTTTCCGCGGTTCTCCGCAAATGCCGTGACAGAACGGGAAATGCCCCCGTCCTGTCCCTCCCCGGGCGCGTGCGCCTTCAACACTCTTTTTCAACGAGGGTAGTACCTTGGAATATCACGTCATTCAGGTCGAGGAGCGACCGCCGCTTCTTCTCAACATTCCTCTGAGCATTCAGCATCTGTTCGCCATGTTCGGCTCCACCGTGCTCGTGCCCTTCCTGTTCCATGTGAATCCCACCACCTGCCTGTTCATGAACGGCATAGGAACGCTGCTGTATCTCGTGCTCACGAAGGGCAAAATTCCTTCCTACCTGGGATCGAGCTTCGCCTTCATCTCTCCCGTTCTCGCCATCATCGCGGCAAGCGGTTATTCTTCGGCACAGTCGGGATTCATCGTCTTCGGCCTTCTGTTCATTCTCTTCTCTCTGCTCATCAGAGCCGTGGGCACCAAATGGATAGACGTCATCTTCCCGCCTGCGGCCATGGGCTCCATCATCGCCGTCATCGGTCTTGAGCTTGCCCCCACCGCCGCGTCCATGGCCGGTCTCACGGGAGAAAACATCAACATGGACAACGTGCTGGTATCCATGTTCACACTCGTCGTCACGGTTGTCGGTTCCGTGGCGTTCAAGGGCTTCCTGGCCATCATTCCCGTGCTCTTCGGTGTCATATGCGGCTATGTGTTCGCCTTCTTCATGGGGATGGTGGACCTTACCCCGGTCATCGAAGCCCCCTGGTTTCAGGTGCCGCATTTCTACGCCCCCACCTTCGACCTCAACGCCATCATCGTCATTGCGCCCGCCGCACTCGTGGTGCTGGCCGAACACATCGGCCATCTGCTCGTCACCGGCAACGTGGTAGGACGCGATCTCATCAAGGATCCCGGACTTTCACGTTCACTTTTTGCCGACGGCTGTTCCAACATTCTTTCCGGCTTCTTCGGCGCCACGCCCAACACCACCTACGGTGAAAACATCGGCGTCATGGCCATCACCCGAGTCTACAGTGTGTGGGTTCTCGGAGGCGCGGCCGTCATGGCCATTCTGCTTTCCTTTGTGGGCAAACTCTCCGAGCTCATCCGCGGCATTCCCGTGCCTGTCATGGGGGGCGTGTGCCTGCTGCTCTTCGGCGTGATCGCCGCGTCAGGTCTGCGCGTGCTTGTCGAACGCAAGGTCGATTACAGCAAGTCCTCAAATCTTGTCATGACCTCGGTCATCATGATTATAGGTCTGAGCGGTGCCAAGCTGTCCTTCGGCTCTTTCACCATTCAGGGCATGGTGCTCGCCACCATCATCGCCATCATTCTGAGCCTGGCATTCAAGCTGTTCGATCATTTCCACCTTCTGCGCAAGGACTGATGTTTCCCCTTTGCCTGATGCATACTCTGCCCGCCCTTCCGAACGACGGGCACAGCTCACCATAATGGGGCCCCACCGGCATAGCCGGTGGTTCCTCTTATGCGCCTGTAAGGCTTTCTTACCAGCCGCGCCCTAGCAGG
>NZ_CALUWV010000126.1 GCF_944324575.1 uncultured Mailhella sp.
CCGCCAAAGCTGCCCCAGCCTCTGAGCCGCTCCCTTTCCCTTCCTACCATGGAAAATCTGCCGAAAATTTCATGGAATTAAAGAGTTGCGTCTTGCTCCGTTCACTTATTCCTGCTATTTTGAAATGGAAAGGAGCGCACCCATGGAATTTTCCCTGTTCGGGCAGCAGTTTTCCCTGTTTCCCATCTATCTTTCGTTGAAAGTCGCCGGACTCTCCACGCTGGCCTCCCTGATTCTCGGTACCCTTACGGCACGTCTTCTGGCCAGACGCCGCTCCGTATGTGCCGCCGTCATCGACTCCCTGTGCACGCTCCCCATGGTGCTTCCGCCCACTGTTCTCGGCTACTATCTCATTCTTCTGCTCGGCCGCAACGGGGCCTTCGGCCCTGTTCTGAAGGAACTCGGCTTGCAGTTCATGTTTTCCTGGCAGGGAGCGGTAGTGGCCGCCACTGTGGTGGTGTTTCCTCTCATCTACAAGTCGGCAAAAACAGCGCTCGAACAGGTTGACGCCAATGTGGAAAAGGCCGCGCGAACGCTCGGGGCCTCGGAAATTTCCGTTTTCTTCTCCATCAGTCTCCCCCTCGCCGCGCGGGGCATTCTGTCCGGCTCCATGCTGGCCTTTGCCAGAGGCATGGGAGAATTCGGCGCCACGCTCATGCTTGCAGGCAACATTCCGGGCAAAACGCAGACGCTCGCTCTCGCCATATATGACGCCTTTCAATCCGGCAACGACGCCCTTGCCGCCTGTCTCGTGATTCTCACTTCAGGAATATGCGCCGTCATTCTCATAACCGCCGACTACCTGCTGGGAGGCTCCCGGTGATCGACCTGTCCGTTCAAACGACTCTCAAGGGAAAACAAGGCTCCTTCTCTCTCGACATCAGTCTGAAAAGTTCCGCATCCCGCCTTGTCCTGTTCGGCCCGTCGGGCTCCGGAAAAACGCTGACGCTGCAGATGCTGGCCGGTCTCGTCCATCCGAAGAAAGGGCACATCATCATGGATGACACCGTGTTTTTCGATTCCTCCAAAGGCATCAATCTCCCCGCCAGAAGCCGGCGCATAGGCTACGTCTTCCAGGACTATGCGCTTTTTCCGCACATGACGGTCCGGCAGAATCTCGCCTTTGCCCTGCGCCAGAAAGAAAAACATTTTCCCGTGTTCGGCAGCGCCTTCCGAGCCGTGTTTCCGTCCAGGCTCAACGACGAACAGCGCGAATCCATTGAGCTCATCCTTGATCTTCTCGAGATCACGCATCTTGCCGACCGACGCCCATCACAAATTTCAGGCGGTCAGAAACAGCGCGTGGCGCTGGCCCGGGCCCTGCTCATCTCTCCCCGACTTTTGCTTCTCGACGAGCCCTTCGCCGCCCTCGACCCGCTTCTGCGTCTTCGCATGCGCAAGGAAATCGACCGTATCCTTCAAAACTGCGGCGTCCCTCTCGTCATGATCACCCACGACCCCGAAGACGTGGATGCCTTTGCCGACGATCTTGCCGTCTACGCCAACGGACGCATTCTTGCCATGGAACACGATTTTCACCGCCGTTCCCTCTTCTCTCAGGACTCGCTCTCCTACCTGTCCGACATTCTCGGCAAAGGCGGACAGGCCGACAGACCTTTCGGCTTCGACGATGTGTAGCTGTGCCGCTCACCTCTGATCGACATCTTGCTCCGCCTCCCCCACCGGACACAAAAAAGACCGCCCCGCACATGGGCAGGGCGGCCCGACAACAAGACCTTCAGTGTTTTTACTTCACCGGGCTGAAACCGTAGCGGGCAAGAATCTCAAGACCGCGGGGCGAAAGCACGAAATCCGTAAACTTCTGCGCCATGTCCTTCTGCGCAGAATCCTTCGTCACGGCTATGGGATAACACACGGGCTTGTGCCCCGTCATGGCGGTCACGATGCGCACGTCCTTTCCACCGGCAAGCGCGTCGGTACGGTACACGAAACCGGCATCGGCCTCGCCGCGCTGAATATAGCTCAGCACCTGACGAACGTTGTTGCCGAACACAAACTTGTTCTGCAACTTGTCCCATGTCCCGGCAGAAGTAAGCGCCTCGCGGGCATATCGCCCGGCAGGCACGCTTTCCGGCGTGCCTATGGCAACATGCTTCACGTCAGCGCCAAGCAACGCATCGGGGCCGGCAAGCGTGCCGGAAGCTGGGGTGATGAGGACAAGATCGTTGAGCGCAAAATCTCTGCGCGTGGCAGGATCGACAAGTCCCTTCTGCTCTGCCGAATCCATGGTCTCCTGATCTGCGGAGGCAAAAACATCCACCGGAGCCCCCTGTTCCATCTGACGAAGCAGATTGTTGGAAGAGGCAAAGTTCAGGTTGACCTTCACCCCAGTGTCTTTCGTGAATTCCTGAGAGATCTGCGTGAAAGATTCCGAGAGGCTGGCGGCGGCGGAAACCGTAAGTTCGGCGGCCATGGAGGCCGAGGCAACCAGACCGAGAGCAAGCGCAAGGGCGACGGCGGCAAGTTTTTTCATGAGATCCTCCTCATTTCAATATTTTTTCTACAACATACAGAATTCTTTAATTTTTTCAACAGGTTTTGCAAAATTTTTTTTGAAATAAAAACACCTGCAATATCAGTATGTTATTTTCTATTTTCTCGTATTCTTTCGTTGAACTTTCATTTAAAAACAATAATTTTTCCTTTCTTCAGTCATGTATCTGACCTCATGTCGACGATTTCTTTCCATACGTTCATGCAACTTTTCCTCTTTTTTTTTCGTAAAATCGGAGTTCATAAAAAAGATGCGGAAACATGGTTCCTTTTTCTTGTCAGGTGAGCATATTTTTTCTTCCATTTTTTCGAGTTTTATAGGATGAAAAAGACATCTTTTAGTCCTCTTTTTTCTTTTTTCGAGACAATGCGCCCCAGCGACGTCACAGCCGGAGAACAGTCATGCCCACACTTCATCTGCTTCGTCACGGAACCCTTCTTCCCAACCCTGAACGCCGTTTCGTCGGCCAGCGCAACATTCCTCTTTCCGAAGAAGGACGCCGGCAGGCCCGCTTCCGCCGTCAGGAGCTTTTCCCCGTTCCCCTTCAGGAAGTCTGGATGTCGGATCTTGTCCGATGCCGGGAAATGACGGCCATCATCATGGAGGGACGAGACGTTCCTGTTCACGCCGACGCCGCCTTCCGTGAAATTCATCTGGGAACCTGGGAGGGACTGACCCGGATGGAAGTGGAAGAACGCTTTCCCGGCGCCGTTGCGGCACGGGGACAGGACTTCTGGAACTATGCGCCGGAAGGCGGAGAATCCTTTGTCATGCTCGCCCGTCGTGTGCTTCCCGCCCTTCATGCACGCCTGAGCGCTCTGCCGGACGACGCTCATGCCATGCTCGTGGCGCACGCCGGCGTAAACCGCATGATTCTCATGCAATACATGGCGCTCGGCATGCAGGATTTCTTTTCCATTCCTCAGCCGTACGCCGCACACACCGCCCTTGTCTACGATATCGAGGCTCTTGCCCGGCTTGCGGAAACAGCCTGACGGAAGCCCGGGGACATGACTACAACACCCTCCCCGCAGCCGTCCTTCTCTCTGTTTCATATCTCTGCATCCCGATTTCCCGCACGCAGAGAGAAAAAAACTGTCCCTTCCGAGAGCAAAGGGAAAACAATCCCGGACAGGGAGAAGGACATTTCAAAACAAATTTGGCATCCATCTGCATAAACTCATGTTCATCACTCTTCAGACAAAGCACTTTTACAATAAAAAAGAACTTTCAAAGTATATTTTTCATTACAAAAACAAAATATATTCTTATTTTAATTCAGATATGAAATAAAACTATATTGTGATTTAAGTTTCAATCTATTTTTACGCATCTAAAAAAAGTATCATTAATTTTCCTTGAATATCTTGACGAAAAAAAGCTATTTCAATATCGTTAAATAAAGTTTTCGAGTCTGCCTCTGCTAAAGCATTTGCCATGCAGACAGACCTGAGTCCTTAAGACCCACAGGGTAAGGCGGGAAACGGCCTTGCCTCCATTAAATGCTTCGGCATGGAAAGAAAACATGAAAAAGGCAGTTTTCTGCCCGGTCACGGCTTCCTCTCTCCGAACGAAGCCGTGCTTCCCGGCATTTCTTTCTATAGACGAGCATTGTTATGTCCAGAATTTCCATGACCACCATCCCCGTCACCCAGGCCGTGGGTACGGTTCTCTGTCACGACATCACCCGCATTGAGCCCGGCGTTCAGAAGGGGCCCGTGTTCCGCAAGGGGCACATCGTGCGCGAAGAGGACATTCCCGTTCTTCTCAGTGTCGGCAAGGAAAATCTCTATGTGTACGCGCCCGCTCCCGGAGAGGTGCACGAAAACGACGCCGCCACCCGCATAGGCAACGCCGTGGCGGGACAAAACATCGTTTTTTCCGACATCAAGGAAGGCCGCATCAATTTTCTTGCCGCCGAGCACGGACTTCTTCGCGTGGACGTCCCCGCCCTTGCAAAGGTGAACGCCTTCCCGGAAATCGTGCTCGCCACGCTGCACACCATGCAGGAAGTGAAGAAGGGGCAGGCCGTGGGCGGCACGCGCATCATTCCTCTGCTCATCGAAGAAGAAAAGATCGCCGCGCTCGAGCAGGCTGTCACCGCCCCCGTGATTGAAGTTCTCCCCTTCCGCTCTTTCCGTGTGGGCATGGTCACCACGGGCAACGAGGTCTATTCCGGGCGCATCAAGGACGCCTTCGGCCCCGTGCTCAGACAGAAATTTGAAAGCCTCGGAAGCTCCATCCTCGGACAGAGCTTTTCCGACGACTCCATCGAAATGACGGTGCAGGGCATCCGCGACTTCATTGAGAAGGGCGCGGACATGGTAGTGTGCACGGGCGGCATGTCCGTGGACCCCGACGACCGTACTCCCGCCGCCATCCGCGCCGCAGGAGGACGCGTAGTCACCTACGGAGCTCCTACCTTTCCGGGAGCCATGTTCCTGCTGGCCTATATCGACAATATTCCGGTACTGGGACTGCCGGGCTGCGTGATGTACCACAGAGCGAGCATCTTCGACCTTGTGGTTCCGCGCCTTCTGGCCGGCGTTCCCGTGACCCGGGAAGACATTGTGGCCCTCGGCCACGGAGGCTACTGCGCAGGCTGCGGCGACTGCCGCTATCCGAACTGCGCCTTCGGCAAAAACTAGTCTTCCCGAATCGGCCCGTATTCGGGCGTTCCGCTCTGCGGCCGCCCCTCCTCAGGATTCCTCTTACAAGGAGCTGCCCATGTTCATCAAATCCCTTCTTGTCAACGGCGTACGTCGTCAGGTGCTTGTCAATGCGGAAGATTCGCTTGCCAACGTCCTGCGCGACCAGCTGCAGCTCACCAGCGTAAAGCTGGGCTGCGAAAAGGGTCACTGCGGCGCCTGCAGTGTCATTCTCAACGGCAAGCTCACGCGTACCTGCGTGCTGAAGATGAAGCGCGTGCCCGATGATGCCACCATCATCACGCTGGAAGGCATCGGAACGCCCGACCATCTGCATCCGCTTCAGGAAGCATGGATTTTCCATGGCGCAGCCCAGTGCGGCTTCTGCACGCCCGGCTTCATCGTG
>NZ_CALUWV010000127.1 GCF_944324575.1 uncultured Mailhella sp.
AGGAGGAAATCGGCTCCGACGGTTCCACCGGCGCAAGCTCGCGCTTCTTCCAGTACTGCGTGGAAGACATGGCCGCAGCCTGGGAACCGGAAACGCCCTTCCGCAAAATCATGATGAACACCAAGGCCCTGTCCGGCGACGTGCACGCCGCCGTGGACCCCGACTGGCAGGACCGTCACGAGCTCAAGAACTCCGCGTTCTTCGGCTACGGCGTGGCCTTCTGCAAGTTCACCGGCTCCCGCGGCAAGTACGGAGCCAACGACGCCCATCCCGAGTACATCGGCTGGATGCGCGGCGTGCTCGATGCGAAAAACATTCCCTGGCAGCTTGCGGAGCTCGGCAAGGTGGACGTGGGCGGCGGTGGCACCGTGGCGCTGTTCCTTGCCGCCTACGGCATGGACGTGGTGGACGCCGGCCCTGCCCTCCTCGCCATGCACAGTCCCTTCGAACTTGCATCCGTGCCCGACATCTATTCAAGCAAACTGGCCTATCAGGCCTTTCTTGAAGCCAAATAACGGCATTTCCCTTTGACGAAAAAGGGCTGTTTCCCAGGAAGCAGCCCTTTTTTCATACCCTGTCAGGGAAATCTGAAAACGCTGCAGCGAGCGGAACATGAGAATTTTCTCTTCCTGATGTTCGCTGTGCGTACCGCCTCCGCAGTCGACGTCGACAAATACCCCTCCTGCCGCATGTTTTTGGGAATACCGCAGAAAACAGGAAAACACGGTTCCTTGCTCTTCTCTGCCCTGTCCTTCGCGCAGCACTGCTCCGTACGGACTTCCCCTTGCACGGACTCTCCTTGGAAGTGCGCCGGAACGGCAACGTTTCCGCAATAAAATGGCACTCTCTCTTCTGCCTTCAGGCGGTCGCGCCGACGGGCATGAGCAGGCGGAATTTACTTCCGCCGTCAGCGAAATGCACGTCGTACATGCCATGCGGCCGTACAGTGTATCCGGAGCTGACGGATGTTTGCGACACTCTCCCGTTCTTAAAAAGAGACGGGCGCGTATGCCGACCATACGCGCCCGTCATCGGGGAGGTGGATGTACCAGGATGATACCGGAGCCTTGCTCCGGCATCATGTTATGTCGCTCTTACAGAGCCTTCTTGTAGATGGCCGCCACGGCAGCGTCGGTCATCGTACGAGGATTGGTCAGGCCGCAGGCGTCCTTCTGAGCGTTGGCGGTCATGATCGGGATGTCTTCTTCACGAACTTCCTTGCCGTACTTCTTGCCGAGGGCGATGAGGCCTTCGGGGATGTTCACGTCGCGGGACAGTTCGCGAATGGCCTTCACAGCGGCTTCAGCGGACTGGTTGGCGGTGTAGCCTTCGGTGCGTTCGCCGAGCAGCGTGGCGATGCGGCCGAAGCGGCGACGAGCAGCGATGAGGTTGTATTCGCAGACGTGGGGCAGAAGAATGGCGTTGCATTCGCCATGGGGCAGGTTGTAGAAGCCGCCCAGCTGATGAGCCATGGCATGCACGTGGCCGAGGCTGGCGTTGTTGAAGGCCATACCGGCGAGGTATTCAGCGTAGCACATACCTTCACGGGCTTCTTTATCCTTGCCGTTGGCCACGGCGCGACGCAGATAGCGGTTGATGAATTCAATGGCCTTTTCAGCGCAGGCGTCGGTCATGGGAGTGGCCGCGGTGGAAACATAGGCTTCCACGGCGTGGGTCAGGGCGTCCATACCGGTAGCAGCGGTGAGGGAAGGCGGCATGCCCATCATGAGGACGGGGTCGTCGATGGCGACGCTGGGAGTGCAGCGCCAGTCAACAATGGCCATCTTAACCTTGCGGGCAACGTCGGTGATGATGCAGAAACGGGTCATTTCGGAAGCGGTGCCGGCGGTGGTGTTCACGGCAACATAGGGCGGGAAAGGCTTGGTGGACTTGTCCACGCCTTCGTAGTCCTGAATCTTGCCGCCGTTGCTGACGAGGAAGCCGACGCCCTTGCCGCAGTCGTGAGAGCTGCCGCCACCGAGGGTGATGAGGCTGTCGCAGTTGTTTTCCTTGTAAACTTCAGCAGCGTCATGCACGTTCTTGTCGGTGGGGTTCGGAACAGCGCCGTCGAACACAACATAGCTTACGCCGCCTTCATCGAGAATGTCAGTAATCTGCTTCAGGATGCCGCAGGCAACGATACCCTTATCGGTTACTATAAGAGGATGCTTGGCGCCAAGGCTCTTCAGGCGGTAGGGAATTTCCTTACTGCAGTTGGGACCAACAAGAGTAACAGTAGGAATGAAGAAAGAAGTGATCTGACCCTGGTACATGCATTTGACATCAGTGCTCATAGTAACTCCTTGGTAGCAGTAGTTAGCAAGAGGATAAGAGACTTGTACTGTATTTGTCCTACGGTACTGCTGTGAAAAAGTCAAAGGTTCTGAAAAAATAAAAAAATAACTTTTTCATTTCAAAACTCAATAAATAAAATAATCAATCATCATGGCATATTACCGTGTTACTTAAAAAACAAGCGCTGAACTTTTTCCATTCCATTTCAAAATTCTATTTCAAAATTACCCCATTTTCACCCACTTTGCGCCGCGGAGTCCAGGTGGGAACACTCTTTCGTCTACACACTCTTAAATAAATATAACTACATTGAATACAATGAAAAATAAAAAGTTTTCCTCCATTTTTTTCTTTTGGACCAACAGAAACGCCCCCCTTCTGATCTGCTATTTTTAATAGGAACAGTTCTCCACTTTACAGCAGCCCCCTTCGGCCTGAGACAAGGGATCAGCCGCCGTTTCCGCCCTGCTCTTCCGCTGCCGGAAAACGAACGCCTCCCCTTGAAACGGCTTTTCCGCTGAGGTATAAGAAAGAAAACCAAAAGCGCACGCATGGCATGCTTTTTCGCCATGCCTGCCTTTTGCAAAACACGGAGTAGCATCATGCGTCACATTCTTCTTACCTGCGCCCTTCTGGCCGCTCTGGTCGCTCCTGCATCTGCCGCTGTCGACACCAGCAAACTTCAGCTCCCCGGCGATCTCACGCTCGAACAGGCTCAGAAGGTCATGGACGGAGCTCTTGAGTTTGCCAAGAAACAAGGCGTTCCCATGAACATCACCGTCATCGACGCAGGCGGCAACCTCAAGGCCTTCTGCCGCATGGACGGTGCGTTCCTCGGCAGCATCGACGTTTCCATGAAGAAGGCCAAAACGGCACGCATGTTCAACATGTCCAGCGCCGAGCTCGGCGCGGCCGCCCAGCCCGGCGGTGAACTGTACGGCATTGAAGTCACCAACAACGGTCTGGTCATTTTCGGCGGCGGCGAGCTGCTGAAGGACAAGAACGGCGTGGTGGTCGGCGCCATCGGCGTGAGCGGCGGATCCGTGCAGGAAGACACCAACGTGGCCAAGGCCGGCGTGGCTTCCCTCAATAAATAACGCGGCGCTCCGGAACAGCTCGTCTCAGCCCTGAAAAGACATCTTTCCGTTTCCGGAACATCCTACAGCCATTATGGGGCGGATGCCTTTCGGACATCCGCCCTTTGTCGTTCACGGGCGAAGACTTCCGGCTCTCTTTAAAAAAAGCCACGTTTTCTCCTGAGCCTCCTGCAGCCCTATACTCTTTTTTTCATGGGAATTGCCTTATGAACGTCATTGAAGCCATACAACAGCGGCGCAGCATACGCGCCTACAACGACAAGCATGTCGAAAAGGAAATACTGCAGAGGCTTGTCGAGCTTGCCGTCAAGGCGCCCACGGGTTCCGGCATGGAGCCTTGGGGATTCGTGGTCCTTCAGAACAGAGAAGAAATCGACGCTCTCTCGGAAGGCATCAAAAAAAAGGTGCTGGAGAACATCGACGCCTATCCGCAGTTCAGTCAGTATGAATCCTGGCTGAAAAACGAACGCTACCACATCTTCAACCACGCCGGTACCGTGCTCGTCATCTACGGCGACAGAACGTCGCCCTGGAACGTGTACGACTGCTCCCTGGTTGCGGGCAATCTCATGCTGGCGGCTGAAAGCGAGGGCATAGGCTGCTGCTGGATAGGCTTTGCCGAGGCGCTGCTCGACGATGATACCTTCAAAAAGGCTCACGGCGTGCCCGAAAGTTTCCACCTGGTGTCGACGCTGAGCATGGGCTACACGAAGGTTGCCGTGCCGCCCTGCACCAGAAAACCGCCGGTCTTCTTCTCCTGGACGAAGTAGAAAACGTCCTTTCCCAGAGCTCCATACGACGGTATCCAGCCTTGCTCCCCGTTTCGGATGGTCACGAAATGCCACCGCAAAAGAAAAAGCGTGATTGTTTTTTCTCTTCCTTGACGAAAAAAATCCAGGGGGCTTATGGTCGGCATAAAGGAACATTTTCCTCAATTGTGAATCCACCAAAAACAAGGAGCACGGCATGTTTCGTTTCCTGCGTGTCAACATGGCCACCAAGAGCTGCGTATTTGAGGACATTCCCGAAGAATACGCCGGTCTCGGCGGTCGTGCCCTGACCTCCACCATCGTGGCCCGCGAGGTCAACCCCATCTGCACCCCGCTCGGACCGCACAACAAGCTGGTGTTCGCCCCCGGACTTCTCGGCGCCACCAACAGCCCCAACTCCAACCGTATTTCCGTGGGCTGCAAGAGCCCTCTGACCGATGGCATCAAGGAATCCAACTCCGGCGGCCAGCCCGGCGGCCATCTCGCCAAGCTCGGCATTCTCGCCATCATCGTTGAAGACATGGCCACCGAAGGTGAATGGTGGCAGCTTGAAATCAGCAAGGATTCCGCAAAGCTCGTTCCCTCCACCGTAGCCGGCCTCAACAACTTCGACGCCGTGGACAAGCTCGTGGAGCAGTACGGCAAGGAGTGCAGCTATGTGACCATCGGCAGAGCCGGTGAATTCAAGCTTACCGCTGCCAGCATCGCCTTTACGGACCGTGAACTGCGTCCTCAGCGTCATGCCGGTCGCGGCGGCGTGGGCGCCGTCATGGGTTCCAAGGGTCTCAAGGCCATCATCATCAATCCCGAGGGCGGCAAGAACCATCCTCTCGTGGACGAAGAAGGCTTCAAGGCCGCGTCCAAGCGCTTTGCCAAGGCTCTCACCAGCCATCCCATCACGGGCAAGGGCCTTGCCGAATACGGCACTGCCGTTCTCGTGAACATTCTGCATGAAGCCGGCGGTCTGCCCACCCGCAACTTCACCTGCGGTCAGTTTGAACAGCACGAAGCCGTTTCCGGCGAAATGATGAACAAGGTCACCAAGGAACGCGGCGGCGAAGGCGCCGTGGCCCACGGCTGCATGAGCGGCTGCATCATCCGCTGCAGCGGCATCTTCCCCGACGAGAAGGGCAAGTTCAAGAGCAAGTGGCCCGAATACGAAACCCTGTGGTGCTTCGGCCCCCACAGCAACATCGGTGACCTCGACCTCATCTGCACCTTCGACCATATGTGCGACGACTTCGGCGTGGATACCATCGACGTCGGCGTGGCCATCGGTGTGGCCATGGCCGGCGGCGGTATTCCTCTCGGCGACGGCAAGGCCGCACTTT
>NZ_CALUWV010000128.1 GCF_944324575.1 uncultured Mailhella sp.
GGCCGTCATGCCGCTCGGCGCTCCCATCGGTACCAACAGGGGCCTGCGCACCAGGGAAATGATAGGCATACTCATTGAAGAAATAGAACTCCCCATCGTGGTGGACGCCGGCATAGGCCGTCCTTCTCAGGCCTGCGAGGCCATGGAAATGGGCGCAGCCGCCTGCCTCGTCAACACCGGCATCGCCTCTTCCGACGATCCCGTCGCCATGGCCATGGCCTTCCGCCGCGCCGTGGAAGCCGGCCGGGCCGCGTACCTCGCCGGAGCCGGAGCCGTGATCAGCGGCGGAGCCGTGGCGTCTTCCCCGCTCACGGGATTTCTGCGCTGACAGAATCCCGCGCCGCTGATATCTCCGCCGCTCCACCGTTCCCGGATCGACGGACAGAGAACTCTGCACTCAGGCGACTTTCCGCTGCTTTCACACTTCTGCGAAAACGGGCGGACAGACGAACATCTCATGCAGAGCGTCTCTTTCCTTACCCCCGGACAACGACAGTCCCGACCACCCTCTTTTGCCTCGATCCGCCCTCACGAATCCTGAAAGGGAGCGTTGTCAGACACAACGCTCCCCAACGCATCACAAAGGCACAATGCTTATGGATACTCCTGTTCTGGCTGATACCTTCGCGCCGGGAGAGGCGCATTTCGACGAATATCTGGCCGAGTGGCCCAGAGAACGTCGTGCAGAACTGGCCGCCAAGGCCACGGAACGCGACGTTCTCGCCGCGCTAAAAAAGGATACGCTGCGCCCCGAAGACTTCATGGCTCTGCTCTCCCCGGCTGCGGAACCATTCCTTGAACAGATGGCCCGGCGTTCCCGGGAAATCACGCTTCGCTTCTTCGGGCGAGCGGTCAACATTTTCTCGCCTCTCTATGTCTCAGACATCTGCACGAACCACTGCCGCTACTGCGGCTTCAACGCCGACAACCATCAAAAACGCCGTCACCTCACGGTAGACGAAGCCGCGGCCGAAGCATTCGCTCTGGCCGACGCGGGCATAAGCCACATTCTTCTGCTTACCGGCGACGCCCGCCATATTGCCTCTCCCGAATACATCGCGGACGTGGCAAAGCGCATCAAGCCTCGCTTCGCCTCCGTGGGCGTCGAAGTGTACTCCCTCACACTGGACGAATACCGCATGCTCATACAAAGCGGCGTGGACAGCATGACCATGTTCCAGGAGACCTACAATCCCGAGCTGTACGAATGGCTGCATCCGGCAGGTCCCAAGCACGACTTTCTGTGGCGGCTCAACACGCCCGCCCGCGCGGCAAAGGCCGGCATGCACAGCGTAGGCATAGGCGCGCTCATGGGACTTGACGAGTTCATCCATGACGCCTTCTGCACGGGTCTGCACGCATGGTGGCTGCAAAAGCACTTCCCCGGCACGGACATCGGCCTTTCCGTGCCGAGAATGTGCCCGCACGAAGGCAGCTTTGAGGTGAAACACGGCGTGGACGACAGAAAGTTCGTCCAGTACATCACCGCGCTGCGCTGCTTTCTGCCGCGCTGCGGCATCACCGTGTCGAGCCGTGAAAGTGCGGACATGCGCAACCACATCGTGCCCATCGGCGTCACCCGCGTGTCGGCGGGCGTGTCCACGGCCGTGGGCGGACGCGTGGTGGAGGCGGAAAACTCCGGCCAGTTCGACATTTCCGACCACCGCTCCGTGCAGGAAATGACCCGTGACCTTGCCGCCCTGGGCTATCAGGCCGTGGCCAAGGACTGGGAAGCCTGCGACTTCTAGCCATGCTTGAAGGCGCGCTTTCCTGCTTCACGGCAGCGCAGAGAATAAGACTCGAGTCCGCCCGCGTAGGCATTGCCGGAGCGGGCGGGCTCGGCTCCAACGTGGCCATGATGCTCGCCCGCTCCGGCGTGGGCCATCTCATCGTCATCGACGGCGACATTGTTGAGCCTTCCAACCTGAACCGGCAGCATTACTTTCCCGCACATTTGGGACAAGCCAAAACGGAGGCTCTCAAAGAGCAGCTTCTCCGTCTGAATCCCGATCTGGACGTGGATGCCCGCAGGCTCTGGCTGGACAGGGAAAACATTCCCACGCTGCTCGGCAAAGCGGAGCTCTGGATAGAGGCGCTGGATCATGCCGCAACAAAGGCACTTTTCGTCTCGTCCGCCGCTGCCGCAAAAAAAACCGTCATCTGCGGCTCGGGCATGGGGGGCTTCGGCGGACACGCCATGACGCGCCGCCGCCTGGGCAGCATCATCGTGGTGGGCGACATGAAAACCGACGTTGCCGACAGACCGCCGCTTGCGCCCCGCGTCATGCAATGCGCGGCCATGCAGGCCGACGCGGCGCTGGAATGGCTGCTCACCGGAACCATTGAATCTTTACTTTAAGGATTTCGCCATGGCACGCATACTTCCCGGAGAAACCGACATCTACGCCCTTACCGATTCCCGCCTTGCCCTCGGACGCAGCGTGGAAGAGCAGGCACGAGCCCTGCTTGATGCCGGAGTGAAGATACTGCAGTACCGCGAAAAGCACGCCCACGCCGGCGTGATGCTCGAAGAATGCCGCACGCTCCGCCGCCTCACCGCAGAAGCAGGAGCGTGCTTCATCATCGACGACCACGTGGACATCGCCATGCTGGTGGATGCGGACGGCGTTCATGTCGGGCAGGACGACCTTCCCGTGCCCGAGGTGCGGCGTCTTCTCGGTCCGGACAAGATCATAGGCCTGTCAACCCACAGCCCGGAACAGGCGAAGGCTGCCGTGGACGCCGGAGCCGACTACATAGGCGTAGGCCCCATCTTTGCCACGCAGACCAAGGAAGACGTGTGCGCTCCCGTGGGATTTTCCTATCTTGAATGGGTAGTCGCCAACATCCGCCTTCCCTTTGTGGCCATCGGCGGCATCAAGGAACACAACATTACGGACGTGACGAAGCGCGGCGCAAAATGCTGCGCCCTGGTTTCCGAGCTTGTGGGGGCTCCGGACATCGCAGCCAGGGTACGCGCCGTTCGGGCCGCCATGCACAAAGAAAGCTGACCGCCAGACGACGAAGAATCCGACCTTTCCCGGTCGTCTGAAAAAGGAACGTCGGCAAGGCCGTCATTCACTTCCGGTTGCGAAAAGCATCCCTGAAGGCCGAACGCCGTTCGGCCTTCTCCTTCCGCGTCTTTCCGCGAACGTCCCGCAAAGCAAAAATCTCAGCGGACCGTTCCGTCCTCATCCGCGCCCATCACGGGCATGATGCGGGGTTCCTTCCATTCCGGGTATCTGGCCAGCAGCACGGGAAAAAGCTCGTTTCGATCCGTCACGCCCTCAGGCACATCACCCGCGGCCACGAAGTAAGAAATCCGGGCATTCGAGCCTTCCATGACGCTGCGGCTGGTTACGAACACATAGCCTGCGCCGAGCGCAAAGGTCTCGGCCTCGGCGTAGGTTTCAAAGGGATGGACGTTGCCCGCCGCATCATGAAATTCAAAACGCATCATTTACACTCCGAAATCGTTGCCGACCGGTACAGCACGCACCGGTCATGACATGAGCTTACGTCCCGAAACGGCGGCGTCAAGAAAAAAAACGTCTCCGCCCATGAGCCTTCTTCACCTGCAACCTTCCTGCATCCGTCCTCCCATGCTCCCTCCGCGGCCATAAATTTTCGCCGCGCACAAAGGAACAAATCGTCTCCCGACTTGTCAGACCACGCGGAAAGAACTATAGGAAAGGGACGCACATCACCCGGCGAACCGTCCGCCGGTACAAAAAGGAAGTCTTACTATGAGCGATTGCGATCACAAGTGCGGCAGCTGCGGCCAGGACTGCGCGGAACGCACCGCACCTGTCGACATGAAGGTGAAACTTCACAAGTTCTCCACCGTAAAGAAGGTCATCGGCGTCGTGAGCGGCAAGGGCGGCGTCGGCAAGTCCCTCGTCACGGGCCTCCTGGCCTCCAAGATGCAGAGCCGCGGTTCCCATGCCGCCGTGCTTGATGCCGACATCACCGGGCCTTCGATTCCCCGTCTGTTCGGACTCACGCAGCGCATGTCCGGCACGCAGCTCGGCCTGAACCCTGTCCGTTCCGCCACCGGCGTGGACATTGCCTCCATGAATCTTCTGCTGGAACACGACACCGATCCCGTGGTGTGGCGCGGTCCCGTCATCGCCAACGTGGTCACGCAGTTCTGGTCCGAGGTCATCTGGAACAACGTGGACTACATGTTCGTCGACATGCCTCCGGGAACCGGCGACGTTCCGCTCACGGTCTATCAGTCTCTGCCCATCGACGGCATCGTCATCGTCACGTCCCCTCAGGAACTTGTGTCCATGATCGTGGAAAAAGCCGTGAACATGGCCCGTCTCGACGGTCTGAACATTCCGGTCGTCGGCCTTGTGGAAAACATGTCCTACTTCGTATGCCCCGACTGCGGCAAGCGCCAGTACATCTTCGGCGAAAGCCATCTTGAGGACATTGCGAGGCAGTACGGCATCGAGCTCACCGCCCGTCTACCCATTGATCCGGCCGTTGCCAAGGCCTGCGACCAGGGTGCCATCGAGGCGGTCAAGAGTCCCTGGCTCGACGATCTGGCTGACGCCATCAGCCGACTCTAAGCCTTTTCCCCCTGATCACGCCTGCGTTTGCACCCGAAACGGCAAGAGAAGTCATGCTTCCCATGCCGCATGAGTGTGAACGAGAAGCGCATCAACACCGAAGCATCAAAAAAAGCGGTCGCCTTCCAAAAGAAGGCGACCGCTTTTTTACGACGGATATGTTCCCGTTACCAGCGGGAAAGAATCTGATAGGCCGTCGTAGCCACAACCATGGCCACGCAGGTGTTGAAGACAAAGCTGAACAGCGCCCACTTTACAGAGCCTGTCTCCGTACGGATGGTAACGAGACTCACGAAGCAGGGTGCATACAGGAGCACGAACAACAGGAAAGATACCACAGAGGGCATGTTCCAGCTCTTGTCTCTGGCAATGAACTGCGCAAGAGAGCCGGATTCCTCATTTTCATCGTACATGGAATAGGCCGTACCGAGGGTGGTCACGATGACTTCCTTGGCTGCCAGTCCGCCGAGCAGGGAGATATTGGCCTCCCAGCCGAAACCCGCGTACCGGGTCAGCGGCTCCATGGCGGCGCCGATGCGTCCGGCCACCGTATGCCGCAGCGTGTCTTCATTGAACCGTCCGATTTCCGCATGCATGGCCGCTTCGATGGAGTGCTGCAGCTCGGAGCCGGGCTGAGCCGCGTCAAAACGTCTCTGAAGCTCGGCCAATGTGGTTTCATGCGCCTGCACCTTGTCTTCGGGCAGTCCGGGATAGGCCATGGCCGCCCACACCACAATGGATATGGCAAGAATGACGGTGCCTGCCTTTTTCAGATATTCCCAGGTGCGCTCGCCGGCATGGATGACCATGCCCTGAAGCGTGGGCATACGGTAAGGGGGAAGTTCCATGACGAAGGGCG
>NZ_CALUWV010000129.1 GCF_944324575.1 uncultured Mailhella sp.
CAGTATCTGGACAAGGGCGCCTGGGTGGTCTCGCAGATAGAAAACGCCGCCGGCGTCTTCATCAGCAGCGTGAAAAGCGTGCTGTCTCTGCCGGAAGGTTTTTCGTCTCTGACTGATCTGGCCGGTTCTGCCGGCTGGCTCACGGGCATGATTTCTGCGGGGAGCTTCGGTGTTTCCTGCTGGAACATGGTGCAGACCGGAGCGGAAAGCTTCACCGGACAGAGTGCCGGCTCGTCGTCCGGCACGGGCATGGGGCAGGACTCGTCCTCTGTGGGAAGCACGTCGTCCGGTACGACAAAAAAGCAGTCTTCCGGGCTGTACTCTCTGCTTTCCCTGGTGCAGTCGGCTCCGCAGGTGACGGCGTCGGAAGTCTTCGGCACGTCGCGCAGGGCTGCAGCGGAAGGACAGGCAATCATGGCCAGCGTGCAGCGGCAGATGTGTGCGGCTGCGGCATGTTCCGTGGCCGCCGCGTATGCGCCTTCCACCACCAAAGAGGCCGGAGAGCTTCAGGCGGCCGTGCTCGATGCCATAGACGCCGCTCAGATGGAAGCCGACGATGAAACCTTTGCCGCGCTTTCCGACCTTCGCACGGTCACGCTTCGCGCCATGGCGGAAAAGGCCCGCACGCTTCCCGACGTGATCAGCGTAACGGAAAGCCAGGTCATGCCCTCGCTGGCTGTGGTCTGGCGCTGGACCGGCGGTCTGGAAGCGGAACAGGAACTTGTCGCGCGCAACGGCCTGCGGCATCCCGGATTCGTGCCGGGCGGGCAGGCACTGGAGCTGATACATGGATGACATCACCTTGACCGTGGGCGGTGTGAATTGGACGGGCTGGGAGTCCCTGCAGGCTTCCCGCAGCGTGGACGCCATGGCCGGCGCGTTTTCCCTGGGACTTGCAAACCGCGTTCAGTACGGCGGCGCGGCTCTGCCCCTGTCGCCCGGCGTGGACTGCGTGCTTGCCTGCGGGGCGGATACGCTGGTCACCGGCTTCATCGACAGCGTTTCCCAGTCGCTCGATTCCGGCAGGCACGGGATAACCGTATCCGGGCGGGACAGAAGCGCCGATATTGTGGACGCCTCCGCCGTACATGCGCCGGGCAGCTGGAAGGGCGCTTCCCTCATGGATATCTGTTCGGCGCTCTGTGCGCCTTTCGGCGTGCCGGTCACGCTGGAAGGCGACCAGGGGCAGCCCGTTACGGCGTTTCAGATACAGCCCGGGGAAAGTGTGGCGGAAGCCATGCAGCGCCTTTTGAAGCAGCGCGAGCTTGTGGCCATGCCGGACGGGAAAGGAGGACTCAGGCTGGCCAGGCTGGCTCAGGAAACGCTTTCTGCCGTGCTTCAGGAAGGCGTGAACGTGCTTTCGGCCTCGGTCACCTTCGACGCCTCCGCCCGTTTTTCCGAATATGTCGTGACCGGGCAGAAGCAGGGCACGGATCAGGACTTCGGCAAGGCGTGTTCCGTCAGGGCGACGGTCACGGATGAGCAGATAACGCGTTATCGGCCGCTGGTCATCCGGGCAAGCCAGCAGGGGGGTGTTGCCTACATGCGCCAGCGCGCCCGGTGGGAAATGACCACAAGACGGGCGGAAGGCACGTCTGTGCAGGTCACGGTGCAGGGCTGGCGCGACAGTGCCGGCAGGCTCTGGGAACCCGGTGTGCTGGTGCCGGTGCATCTTCCTGCGCTGGGGATATCGCAGAGTCTGCTTATTGGAGAAGTGACCTGGACGCGGGACGCGGGCGGGACCACCACGCAGCTGACACTGAAAGATCCCGCGGCCTGGCAGCCGGAACCCGAAGCAGCCCAGAAAAGCACAGCCTCCGGGGCTTCCTCATCTTCCGGTTCCGGAACGGACTGGGATTTGTATGTCAAGCAGGCGGAAAAGGCCAAAGCCGAGGGGCAGAAGGTGAAGGAGGTCATGGCATGAGCCGCGACAGCTTCATGGAAAGTTTGCGCAACCTCATGCGTGACGGCGTAGCCCGTGCCGTGCTCAACGTTGTGGACGACGAAGGCAACATGCAGCGCGTCCAGATATCTCTCTTGGAAGATGAAGTCATCGACGGCGTGGAGCGCTTCCAGAACTACGGCTTCACCTCCGTACCGGATGAAGGCGCTGAGGCAACGGTGGTGTTCGTGGGCGCGGACCGTTCTCACCCCGTCGTGGTGGTGGCGGACGACAGGCGCGTGCGCAAGAAGGGACTGAAGCCCGGAGAAGTGGCCATCTATCATAAGGACGGAGACTTCATCCACCTGAAGAACGGCAACTGCATGGATATTTCAACCAGAACTTTAACTCTCTCCTGCGAAACGGCCACGCTTTCCGCAAGTTCCGAGATCACGCTGGACACGCCGCTCGTCACCTTGACCGGACGCCAGCAGACCACGGGCGAAAAGTCCGGCGGCGGAGCGTCCACCTTTGTGGGCGGTCTGGAAAACACCGGCGGGGAAGTCATCAGCAACGGCATTTCCCTTGAACATCATACCCACCCAGGCGACAGCGGCGGAACCACGGGAGAACCGCAATGATGGAACGTGTCATTGTCTGGTGTGTCGTTGTGGTGAGCGTTCTTCACCTTATCCGTTTCATGAGGGGCGGCTAGATGGACATTCTTATGGCTCAAAACGAACAGGGGCTTTTCGATCTGCCTGTGCAGAGGGGCAACCTTGTGGGCGACAATTCCCTGGGCACGGAAATCATGGTCTCCCTGTTTACCGATGTCAGGGCGGAAAAGGATGAACTTCCGCCGGAATGCAGAGACTTGCGCGGCTGGTGGGCGGATGCGCTGCTTTTCCTGCAGGGCGACGAGCAGGGCATCGGTTCCAAGCTCTGGCTTCTGCGCAGGCAGAAGCAGCTGGAATCCGTGCTTGTGCAGGCGGAAACCTATGCCCGAAGCGCGCTGCAATGGCTCATCAATGAGGGGCTGGCCTCTGCTGTGAGCGTCACGGCGGAAAATCCCGTTCAGGGAATGCTTGCTCTCAAGGTGTCCGTCACAAGGGCAAGTCCTTCCGTGGTCCAGCGCGTGACCGACGCATGGATGATCAACCTTACTGAAACCGATGTCACCATGATGGGGGTAGTATGAGCTTTTCCAGGCCTTCCCTTGCTACGTTGCGCTCCCGCATTGCGGCCGACGTGTCCGGCCGTCTTCTGGACGGCGCGCCGCTCAAATCCCGTTCCGTGCTTTCCGTGCTGGTCTGGGTGTGGGCCGGAGCCTGTCATCTCATGTACGGGGCTTTGCAGTGGTATTTTTCCCAGTTCTGGATAAGGACGGCGGAACAGGAATTTCTGGAGCTCAAGGCGTCCACCTGGGGCATGACCCGCAAGACCGGCGCCCGTTCCGTGGGACAGGTTTCCTTTTCCGGAGCCGGTCTCGTTCCCGCAGGAGCCGTGCTCAAAAGTGACGGCGGACTGCTCTTTACCGTGGACGCCGACGTGGCCGTGCCCGGTTCCGGCATGATCACGGCTTCGGAAAGCGGCAGTTCCGGCAATCTGGACGCGGGCGAAACACTCACGCTGGTGCAGGCTGTGGCCGGTGTTTCCGGTTCGGCAACCGTGCTTTCTCTCAGCGGCGGCGTGGATGCCGAAACGGATGACGAGCTCCGGGCCCGTCTTCTGGCCACCTTGCAGGCGCCGCCCATGGGCGGCACGGCGACGGACTATGTGACCTGGGCTCTGGAAGTGCCCGGCGTCACCCGTGCGTGGTGTTATCCGCTTTACCTGGGACTCGGTACCGTGGGCCTGTCCTTTGTCTGCGACGGACAGGAAGAATCTCCGCTGCCGGATGAGGAAATGGTGCAGCGCGTGCAGGACTACATCGACGCACGCAGACCTGTGACGGCCGATTTTCTGGCCTTCGCGCCGCAGGCGCTGAAGGTGGATGTCTCCTTGAAGATTTCCCCCAATACGGAAGCCGTGCGCAATGCCGTCAAACAGGAACTTGCGGACCTCTTTGTCCGCGAAGGGGCACCCGGCGTGACCATCCCCCTTTCACATATCAATGAGGCTGTGAGCATTTCCGCCGGAGAAGAAGACCATGTGCTGGTGTCGCCTGCGGCAAACATTGTGCCGGATGAAAACGTCATGCCCATGCTCGGCAATGTATCCTTTGCGGGGGTGGACTGATGGCCGCCCATACCGCGGCGGACTATGCCGCCATGCTGAGAAAACTGCTGCCGCGCGGAGTCATCTGGACGGCGTACCCGGAATCCAACCTTGCCCGTCTGCTTGCCGCCTTCGGTGCGGAACTGGCCAGACTGGAAGGCGATGCACAGCGCCTCCTCCGTGAGCTCGATCCGCAGCAGACGCTGGAAGCTCTGGAAGACTGGGAAGAGGAACTCGGGCTTCCGGATGAATGTTCACCGGAAGGTGCAGGCGTGGCGGCCAGGCGTGAAGCCGTGGTCAAAAAGCTTCAGCGCGGCGGCCTCATGAATGAGGCCTATTATGGGGAACTGGCCCGCGCTCAGGGCTATGAAAATGCCGTTGTCTCCCATGTGCGCGAGTTTCGCGTGGGCGTATCGCGTATGGGAGACAGGCTGAACGATATCCTTTTTCATCATGTGTTTTTCGTCTCCGTGCCGTCCGGCGGTCGGATTCGGTCTTTTCGTATGGGAGAGTCCGTCATGGGCGAGCGCCTGCGCGCATGGGGCGACAATTCCCTGGAATGTATTTTGAACCGTCAGAAGCCTGCCCACAGCAAGGTTTTTGTCACTTATCAAGGAGTGGAAGATGCAGAGAATTAAAGCTTCCGGTGTCGTGTCGGTCATGCCTCCCGTACAGGAAAATTCCTACAATCCCGGTTACTTTTCCAACGGGAATCCTGCTACCGGCGAGTTGGCCACCATGATGACGGCCGAGTGGTGCAACGGAGTGCAGGAAGAACTGATTAACGTTATTTCCAAGTCCGGCCTTACTCCGTACCAGACGGAACTGGATCAGCTCTGGCAGGCTATACAGAAGCTGTTTTCCACGGCCGACGCGGAAAAATGGCGCAAATCCATGATCGGCAGCATTGTGCCTATGACGTCGTCTACGCTTCCCGAAGGCTTCGGCCTCCCGGATGGTTCCCTGTTTCTTTTTGAAGATTACCCCGAACTCAAGGAAAAGTATGATGCTGGCGGCTTCAACGGCATGACGCTTGAAGCAAACGCTTCTGCCGAGGATAAGGCCGCCTGGGTCGGCAAATGGGTAAAGTAGCCGCAAGGGCTTGGATTGTATGCACCTCGTCTGCAAGGACTGTTTTTGCGGAACGGGGGGACTGTGGGCAAATACAATGCTCCGGGGCTTCCCAACATCGTTGGCAGTGCTGGTGT
>NZ_CALUWV010000130.1 GCF_944324575.1 uncultured Mailhella sp.
TTCCATTCCCGAGGATTTGAAGGACCGGGCGCGCGATCTGCTCAAAAGGCTCGGCATACGCCGGACAAGCGCGCCCGCGGGCGTGTTTTCCCGCGGAGAGCAGCAGCGCGTGGCCATGGCCCGCGCCGTGCTGTTTCGTCCTTCCGTGCTGCTTGCCGACGAACCTACGGCGAGCCTTGACCGCAGCAATGCTCAGCTCGTCACCGACGAGCTGGTGGATCTCGTCCGTTCCGAAGGCTGCACGCTCATCGTGGTCACCCATGAGCAGGTGCTGCACGGCAGGATGGACCGGCGCTACCGTCTGGAACGCGGTCGTCTTCTCGCCGGTCTGGACGACGAGCTCAAGAGCAAATAGGGGAAGGCGGAACGCCTTCGGACAGGGGCGCTCCTCCTGTTTCCGTTTTTTCCGCACATCTCCCCCTCCCGGAAGTTTTCGGCGGAAACGGTGCGGAACGCCCAGGGGCTTTGCCGCGGATTCCGGACGTTCCGGGGCGCACGCCGGAGGAGCCTCGTTCGTGGCTGGGATGAAGAGGGGAGGAGGGTTCCGGCCGCGGCGGGAAGCCTGACGGGCCGGATATGCAGGGCTTTTTTCGGCCTGATGAAAGCGCGCCGGATGACGCGCCCGGGGCCGCATCAACGAATCATGTTCGAGAGGATGTCGCATGAATCCTTTTCTTTTTCTGCGCGGCGAGCTTCGCCGTTCCTTCGGAGGAGCGCTGGCGCTCGCGCTGGTGCTGGCCTTTGCCGGCAGTCTGAGTCCGGCCGTTTCCATGCTGGAGCGTTCCGTTCGTTCCGGCATGGCGCAGTCGGCCGACGCCTTCGATCTGCTTGTGGGCGCGAAGGGCAGCGCCGTGGATCTCGTGCTCGGTGCGGTGTACCTCAGGCCCGAGCCGCTTTCTCTGCTGCCTTTCGGTACGCTGGAAGAGGTGAAGTCGCACGGCGGCATACGCTGGGCCGCGCCGCTTGCCTTCGGCGATCGCTGGAAGAATTATCCCATCGCAGGCACGTCGTCGGAACTTGTGACGCTGGGCGGAAAGCGTCCGCTCGCTTCGGGAAGAATGTTCATGAACGCGGGCGAGGCCGTCGTCGGCGCGGGCGTGCCTCTGAAGGAGGGCGACAGCTTTTCTCCGAGTCACGGCAGCGTGGCCGAAGCCGCGCTCGATGGCGAGGGCGGGGCTGCTCATGCCCACGAACACAGCTTTCGCGTCGTGGGAAAAATGCCCGCTACGGGCACGCCCTGGGACAGAGCCGTGGTGGTGCCCATTGAGGCGCTCTGGAAGATGCACGATTCCGGGGCCGGTGAGGGACGCTGCTCCGTGGTGGTGGTGAAACCCGTGACCGTGGCCGACGCCTACCGGCTGCGCGGCGCGCTGAACGCGGGGGACTCGCAGGCCGTGTTTTCCGGCGAGGTGCTTACCAGACTTTTCGGCATTCTTGAGCAGATGCATGACATCATGCTGCTGCTTTCCTCGGGCGCGCAGGCGGCGGCGCTTGCCGCAGCTCTTGTTTCCGGCTTCTTTGCCGTGGCCATGCGGGTAAAGGCCATGGCGCTTCTGCGGGCGCTCGGCGCGTCGCACGGATTCATTGCCGTAAGCGTGTGGCTCATGGTATCGGGCGTGCTTTTTGCCGGCTGCGCCCTCGGCCTTGCGTTCGGCACGCTCATGGCTTCGGCGGTCAGCGCCTGGATTCAGGCGGAAACGGGCGTGGCGCTTTTCGTGAGTCTTTCGTCCAGAGAATGTCTGACGGCGCTTGCCACCGCAGGCTGCGGCTGCCTTGCCGCGTTTCTGCCCGCATGGTTTGCCTGCCGCAGAACGGCGGGCGAAATTCTGCGCTCGGCGTAGGAAGCATGATCCGCCGAAAAACGGCGTGACGAAATATGCGCAGAGGCGGCGCGAGGGATGCCCGCGCACGGCGTGCGGGCGCGCCGCGTGTGCGTGTGCGGCCGCGACCTTGAGGGATGGGGCATGCTGTTCGTGAAAAGCACGGGCAGCTCTGTGCGGTCGCAAAAAAGGGGAGGCTCAGGCCTCCCCTTTTCCGTGTCGTGCTGCTCCCCGCGTCTTTTCCGCAGGGCATTGCCGCCCGCGCATTCATTGCAGGGGCGTATTTTTGCCGCGCTCAGCGCCTGGCGGCAAGGTCTATGACTTCGAGATCGTCGGGCACGTACACGCCGCCCCGGAAGGCCTGCTTCGCCTCCTCGGTGTAGCGTTCCTTGCGCAGGGACGGCGGCGTGCGGTCTTCGGTGTGCCAGAGCACGAGATTGCGCACGCGGTGCCTTCCGGCAAGAACGGCGGCTTCGCGCACGGTGCCGTGGCCGATGAGCCGCGGACGAAACACGTTTGCCTCGGCCTCCAGACAGAACGCTTCGTGCAGGAGCCAGTCCGCGCCTTCCAGATAGTGGCCGCAGGCGGGCTGACAGGGCTCGTCGCCGGTGCACACGATGCGCTGACCTTCCGGGCTTTCCATATGAAAGCCGAACTGCTCGGCCTTGCGCGAGTGCGTGTTGAAAAACGTGACGGTGTGCCCGGCGATGCTGCGCTGCTCGCCGTCCTTGACGGGAACGAAGCGTATGTTGCCGCCCACGGTGGAAAACTGCTTTTCGCTCAGGGTGAACTGACAGATGGAACGCAGCTTTTCCGACAGCCGCGTGTGACAGTGAATGCGCAGAAGGTCGCTGCGCTTTTCCCGGAGAAAGAGCGAGGAGACCATGCGCACGAGCCAGATGACGCCGAGAGAATGATCGATGTGCTGATGCGTGACGAAGATGTCCGTGATGTCGAGGAGGGATATGCCGGCCTTCTCAAGCTGAACGAGAATGCCGTTGCCGCCTCCGCCGTCCACCAGCAGACCGCCCTGCGGCCCATGAAGCATGAAACAGGTGTTGTAGTAGCGCAGCGCGTTGGCCGCTCCCGTGCCGAGAACCGTGAGCCTCTCCATGGAGAACCTCCTTGTCTTCTTGTTTCACGATACGGAGCGGAAGAGGCAGCGTCAAGACGCGAAAGGCACGCGAAACGCGCAGCCTGTACCGGACGGTCGCGTTCCGAATCAGGCCGGGCCGCCGGGAGCAGGGGGCTGCGCCGGATTTTTTCAGTCCGCGCGCGGCGTCCGCTTCTGCCGTGCGCGCTCTCCGGGCAGCGCTTTACCGCCAGAAGGAAGCGGACGTTCCGGCGCGTTTTGGGAGCGGAGGTTGAATTATTCTTTTATTCTCAGTGGTTGACGCAGCAACGTTACGGATTGATGATGAAGGACACGCCGGAGGAGCCATGCGAACGCCGCTGTCTGCCCCGTCCCGCGAAGGGACGGCTCTTGTCTTTCTTCTGCTTTCCGTTGCCGTGAGCGCGCTGGAATCGCTTCTGGTGCAGACCTTTTCCATCCATCATTCATTGACGGCAAAAAGCCTTGCGGATACCGTCACGCCGTCTCTTGCGGCCGTGGACGCCCTTGTTCCGCTCAGCCTCGCGCTGCTCTCGCGCCGGGCGTATCTTGTCTTTCTGGTGCTGCAGAGCGTGACGGACGCCGTCGTTCTGCACTATGCCGCCTTTTTCTACAACACGCTCACGCTTTCGGCCATGTACCATTCCATGCAGGGACTCTCGAGTCTTGGCGGTTCCGTGTTCGTGTTCGTCCGGCCGGGCATTCTTTTCCTGCTTTCCCTCGTGCTCGGCGTGCAGCTTCTTCTTGTTCGTCTCTCCGGTCTCTGCCGCGTGCCTTCGCCGCGTGTTCGCGCCGTGCGGGCCGTGGCGGTTCCGCTCTGTTTCATGCTTGTGGCCGTCACGGTGTTTCAGGAACACGGCAGGTCGGGCATGCTCAGCCTGTGGACGGGCGAGGGGCCGCATGTCAGCACGTTCGACCGCCGCAGTCAGGAAGGCTCGAAGCAGTCCGTGCGGCGCCTCGGCTACCTTGCCACGTGGGCGGGGGAGTGGGCAGGCGGCGCGTACCGGGACTTGAGCCTCGTGCATGCCGAGAAAAGGTGCGCGGATCCCGACGCGCTTTTTCGTGAAACGCACCGGGAGGCGGCCGGAGACTGGTGCGGCTGTCCGCTGCCTTCCCTCCGGGGGCCCGTGGCCATGATTCAGGTGGAAAGTCTTGACTACGCCGCGCTTTCCATGAGTTTCGGCGGCCATGAGGTCATGCCCTTTCTGCGCTCGCTTCTGCCTTCGTCGCTGCTTCTTCGGGCCTTTGCTCCGCACAAGGTGGGCTCGGCCAATGCCGACTACGAGCTTTTGAACGGTCGCGTGGCGGAAGAGAACGTCATGTACTATTCCCACATACGGGACTACCCCGACAGCGTGATACGCGCGCTCGCGTCCCGTCGTCCGGCGGTGTTCCACGGACTTGAGGGGGAGCTTTTTCATCTCAGGGAGGCGTACCGTCTCATGGGCTTCGGGGAAACCTTCTTCAAGGAGGAGCTTGTCCTTGAAGGATACCCGGCAAGCACGCTGGCGCTCGAGCACGTGACGGACGAGCACGTGCTCGATGCGGCGGCAAGGTATCTGGAGGAGGGCAGGGGAGAGGCGGTGTTTGTCGTGACCATGAGCAGTCACATTCCCTTCATGGAGCCGTGGCCGCCCTTCGGTCTCGGGCGGGGAATGTTTGCAAGGTACGTCTCCTCGCTGCGCTACGCGGATGCGTGCCTTGCCTCCTTTTACGCCCGTCTGCCGGAAGGCGCGCTCTTCGTGCTCTGGGGCGACCACGGCAGCGACGTGCCCTATCCCTCGTTTCTCAGGGACAACGGCAGACACGTGCCTTTTCTTGTGAACGTGAAGTGCCGCGACGCGTGGCTTGCCGGATGGAAGGGAGACGAGGAGCGTTCGTTCACGCTCTGTTCGCTCTCCTGGCTTCTGCGCAGGCTGCTTTTTCAGGGTCGCTGACGGGAGCGCCCCGGCCGGGCGAGGGCAAGGGCGAAGCAGAAGAGAAGAAGCAGCGCGCAGGCAAGGCCGAAGAGCTCGCGCCGGACGTGCCGCTCCGCCATGCCGGGCTGCGCGTACGCGGCCATGCCCGCAAGAGCCGCGGCGTCGAGCTCCTCCCCGGCCCAGGGCAGGACGACAAGCAGGCCCGCCGTCATGAGCAGAGCCGCCGCCGCGTTGCAGAGCGTCCAGGGACGGCAGAGGGCGCTTCTGCCCGCAAGAAGCGTCAGCGCAAGACCGGTGAAGAGAGTGCCGAAGGCCCCCACGGGCACGAGCACGCACTGACTGACCACGGCGGCGGCCCGGAGCAGGCCGAAGAGGTCGTCTTCTCCGGCAAGCGGCGCTTCGGGCACGCGCGTGAGCACGC
>NZ_CALUWV010000131.1 GCF_944324575.1 uncultured Mailhella sp.
GGAATCCCTGCGCGTCGCCGACTCCATGCGTTGGCGTATGGAAACACCCCCACGTGCGTGGGGAAACCCTGTATCCGGCACGAATAGCCGCCTGCGTAGCGGAAACACCCCCACGTGCGTGGGGAAAACAGAGTTTCCCAAATCATGATGGGAGAAAAGTTAGAAACACCCCCACGTGCGTGGGGAAAACCGTGTTCAGCACCGTCTTTTCCGATCTGGTTCAGAAACACCCCCACGTGCGTGGGGAAAACACACTTTTCATACACGTTCACGACCATAACTGAGAAACACCCCCACGTGCGTGGGGAAAACTCGTCGAGGCTCAGGGCATGAAAGAGAACAGCGGAAACACCCCCACGTGCGTGGGGAAAACACTGACATAATATTGAACTTTTCGGAGCGGGTCAAACCGCGAGGCCGTTTTTCGCCGCTCCGGGGAACGCTCACGTGCTGCTTGAACGTTTCATGAGCCTGCCCCAAGAATCCGTTGCCGCATATGGTAACGGAAAGCGCATCGACAGAGAAAAGCGGCACGGAAAATGCTCCGCATGGATCCGTTTTCCGGCGTACCATCCGACTCCTCGGCACGCGCGACATTCTGAAAGTCCGGCGGTGAATTCCCCATGCCGTGAGAGCTCTGAGAAAGTCCGGCGTCTGCCTTGACAAGTAACACGTTTTTAAAATAGGTGTTACTCTCATTTGTGAGGAGAGACGCATCATGCATATTTTCAGAACTTTGTTCCGTCTGGCGGCAGGCTGTCTTCTTGTGCTTGCCGCGCTTCCGGTCGCGGCGGCGTCTGCGGCTCCGACCGTTTCCTTTACCGACATGGCCGGGCGCAGGGTGGAGCTCGACGCCAGACCCGAAACCTTTGTCGTGGCCAACTACATTGCCAACTTTCTCATGGTGGGCGGGGCCGAAAGCCTGAACAGGGTGGTCGGCATGACCTTCGACGGATGGGCGGATACGAGGTACGGGGAATACATGGTCTATACGGAAACCTTTCCCCGGCTGAAAACCATACCGAGCATCGGCGGCTATCATGACGACGTGCTCGATTCCGAAAAAATTCTGGCGCTGCATCCCGACGTGCTGCTCGTGGGACTTTCCCAGTTTGCGGACAACAATCAGAAGATCGACCTTTTCGAGCGGGCGGGCATACGGGTCGTCGTGCTCGACTACCATGCCATGAAGGTGGAAAACCACACCCGAAGCACCATGATGCTCGGGCAGCTTCTCGGCAGGGAAGATGTGGCAAGGGCGCAGTGCGATGCCTACGCCTCCGCGCTCGAAAACGTGTACGCAGAAATCGCGGCGCTTCCCGATTCCGCAAGACACCGCAGGGTCTACATGGAACTCGGCAACAAGGGCGTGGGCGAGTACGGCAACAGCTACAACGGCGACGTGCTCTGGGGAGCGATGCTGAAAAACCTCGGCGCGGACAGTCTGGCGGAGCACTCGCTTCAGCCCTACGCCCCGCTGGATACGGAATTCGTGCTCGCCGCCGATCCCGAGGTCATCATCATGGGCGGCGGGATATGGCGCAACAACGCCGAGGGCGATCAGATGCGCATGGGGCTCACCGTCGACGAGGCCACGGCGCAGGCCCGCCTTCGGGGCTTTGCCGGGCGTCCGGCGTGGAAGAATCTCTCCGCCGTCAGAAACGGCGAAATCTACGCCGTGGATCATGGAAGCCTCAGAAACATGATCGACTACACGCTGACGCTCTATCTGGCCAAAATCCTGTATCCCGACACCTTCCGGGATCTGTATCCCATGGCCGAAATGCGTGCCTTCTATGCCAGGTATCTCCCTGAGCTGAAGTTCGACGGCACCTTCATGATCAGGCTCGAACGCTGAAGGGACAGATCATGACTTCCGGCAGGAGCAACGCATACCGGCAACTGAACGCAAGGCGCCTGTTCACGGAGGCGGCGCTTTTTGCGTCGATGCTGGCGCTCATGGTCGCGGATCTCGGCATGGGCTCTTCCGGCATCGGCCCCGACGAGGTGGTGGCGGCCCTTCTGGCAGAGCCGGACGGTGGAACCGCCCATACCGCCATTTTATGGTTCATCCGTCTGCCCATGACGCTTACCTGCGTGTTCGTGGGCGGCTCGCTCAGCCTTGCCGGTCTGCAGATTCAGGCCATCACGGGCAACGCGCTGGCAAGCCCCTACACCCTCGGCATCACGGCGGGCGCGAGCTTCGGCGCGGCCGTGGCCATTACGCTGGGCCTTGCCGTTGCGGGACATCTCTGGATGGGAACGGCGCTCTTTGCCCTGCTGTTCGCCCTTGGCGTCTCGCTTTTCATCTTTTATCTGGGCCGGTTGAAGGGCATGTCCCCCTCGACGCTCATTCTCTCCGGCATCATCATGAACTTTTTCTTCCAGGCGCTGCAGCAGTATCTGCAGTACCGCGCCTCCCCCGAGATTGCCCAGGTCATTTCCGGCTGGACGTTCGGAAACCTGCAGCGCTCGTCGTGGGTGAGCGTTGTCGTGAGCGGCGCGCTGCTCGCGGTCGGGGCGGCGCTTCTGGCCGGCAGGTCGTGGCGGCTTACCGTGCTGACCACAGGCGAGGAGCGGGCGCGCAGTCTGGGCATCAACGTGGAGCGCCTGCGCTTTCAGGTCTTTCTCATATGCTCGTTCCTCATTGCCGGGGCCGTCGGCTTCATAGGCACGGTGGCCTTTGTCGGACTGGTGGCGCCGCACTGCGCCAAACTCATGCTGGGGGAGGATCAGCGCTATCTGCTCCCCGGCGCGACCCTCTTCGGCAGCCTGCTCATGCTCGCTTCTTCGATTGCCTCCAAGCTTTTGTCCGGCAGCTCCATGCTGCCCGTGGGCATCATCACGTCCGTTGTGGGCGTGCCGTTCCTGTTCGTGCTGCTCCTGAAAAAAGGAAGATGACATGCTGACGCTCTCCATTCGGAATCTGTCCGTGAACTTCTCGGGAAACGACGTCATCCGCGACGTGTCTGCCACGCTGCACGGCGGAGAAATGGTGGCGGTGATCGGTCGCAACGGCGCGGGCAAGACTACGTTCATCAAGGCGCTCGCGCATCTTGTCCGGCGTTCGGGCGAGGTCGTTCTGCACGACGACGAGGGCCATGTCCTTTCCGGACGCGACATCGCCTACGTCCCGCAGCTCGAGGCCGTCACCAGCCGTCTGACGGTCTTTGAAACCGTGCTCCTCGGGCTGGTCAGGGATCTCGGCTGGAAGGTGACCGACGAGCAGATGGAAACCGTGTCCGACCCCCTCGCGGAACTCGGTCTCGAGCCTCTGAGCCTGAAGCCGGTATGCAGCCTGAGCGGAGGGCAGAAACAGCTCGTGTTCATGGCGCAGGCCTTTGTTTCTCATCCTAAAGTGCTGCTGCTCGACGAGCCGACGAGCGCGCTGGATCTGCGCCATCAGCTTGTGGTCATGGATCTGGCCCGCAGGTACACGCGGCAGAGCGGAGCCGTCACGCTTTTCGTGGTGCATGATCTCATGCTGGCGTCGCGGTACGGCAGCCGCCTTCTCATGCTCCATGAAGGACGGGTCAGAGCCTTTGATTCGGCCGAACGCGTGCTCATGCCGTATCTGCTTGGCGACGTGTACGACGTGGAGGCCTGCGTTGAACGGACGCCGCCCGGATTTTTGAACGTCATTCCCGTGCGGCCCCTGTAAGCGGAGCCGCCCCCTGCGTCAGGAACGAGGCGCGTCTCACGTTGCGGCGCCTGCTCTGCGTGCGCGGCAGACCGGGCACTTTGCGTCCGGCGAAAAGGGAAGGGGCGCGGCGCGGGAAGGCACGGGCTGCGGAGCCGGGAGCAGTCGCGGGACGGCGGCGAAGGGAACTCAAGAGGCGGAGCGGGCGGCCGTGCGGGACAGCGGTGCGGAAAAGAAGCGCGGTGAAACCTCAAAAGCCGGATGTGCGGGAGGTGCGGTGGGCCAGCGGAGGCCGGAGACATGGGCGGCCCGGGGCCGCGTGAGCAAAATCCGCACGAAACACGAAGGAGAGGAAGACATGGCGGAACTTGAAGCGATACGACGGTACTGGAACACGAGGGCGGAAGGCTATTCGTTGAAAACCGCGCATGATTTGCGGAACGCGGAGGCGCTGTGGCTGGAGAGGCTGCGTCCGTTTCTTCCCGCGTCGGGCAGGCTGGACGTTCTGGACCTGGGCTGCGGGCCGGGATTCTTTTCCATTCTGCTGGCCGGACTGGGCCATGCCGTGGTCGCCTTCGACTACACGGAAGGAATGCTTGAGCGCGCCGCGCAGAACGCCGCCGACGCGGGCGTGAGCATTGCGCTGAAACAGGGCGACGCGCAGAATCTTCCCTTTGCCGACGCTTCGTTCGATCTTATCGTGTCCCGCAATCTGACATGGAATCTTGAGCATCCGGAAAGGGCTTATGCCGAATGGCTGCGCGTGCTGAGACCGGGCGGGCGGCTGGTCAACTTCGACGGCAATCACTACCGCCATTTTTACAGCGAAGCCTACGCGGCGGAGAAGCGTCAGCCCGACTACACGGACGGGCATGACCCGGATTTCATGCTCGGCGTCGACCCTGCGCCCATCAACGACATTGCGGCCCGACTGCCCCTGAGCCGGGTCGACCGTCCGCAGTGGGACATGGCAACCCTGCTTGAACTCGGCGCGCGAGGCGTGACCGCCGACGTGCAGCGGCGTCGCTTTACGGACGAGCAGGGAAATGCCGTGTCCATCATCAAGAATTTCGTGGTGTCGGCCCGGAAGGAAGCCTGAGCGCGGGTCGGGGCGGGAAAACGGCGCGCGCAGCCCTGGGCGGTTCGGATGCTTTGTTCCGGGCTGCGGGGACGGGCCGCGCGAGTTTGCGGTCGTCCATGACGCCGCCGCGTGCGCAGGGGAACGGCATGGCCTGTAGCGTTCAGGCGGGGGGGGAGGCGCCTTCGCATGGCGCTGCGCTCCCGTTGCGCGCAGGCGAGGGGAAAGACGGGCGTTTTTCAGTCCCCGGGAACGGCTTCGGCCCCGGGCCTTTTCCGAAGAGCGGGAGAGCTCTGCCGTTCTTCAAGCAGAAGTTGAAGGCTTTTCTGCGGTCTTTCCGCCGTC
>NZ_CALUWV010000132.1 GCF_944324575.1 uncultured Mailhella sp.
GTCGGCCTGAATTTTAAACGGACTGAAGCACTCTTCCAGACATTCCCGCAGATCCAGGCGTTGCAGCTTGAGTTCCACTTTGCCCTGCGCGAGGCGGGACATTTCCAGAATGTCGTTGACGAGCTGAAGCAGGTGCAGGCTGGACTTTTCTATTTTTGCAAGATAATCCGCGCTCTTTTGCGGGTCTTGCACCACAGTTTTCGCCACCTTGGTCAGATTGATGACGGCGTTGAGCGGCGTGCGCATTTCATGGGATATGTTGCTGAAAAATACCTGTCTTGCCTTGTCGCTCTGCACGGCCTTGTTGAGCGAGTTCACGAGCAGCGTATGCTCTTCCAGCTGCTTCTGTTTTTCCGCCTCGATTTCCCGGAATCAGAGAATGACTTCCTGACTGTCCATGGAATCGAAATGGATTGCCCGCACGCTGCCCCAGTGACAGACATTGCCCATGCGCAGTCTGAAATCGCCGCCGAAATCCTCAATCCGATGCGCGACGTGCGACCGTATGCTCGACAGAGAAAATTTGTCCAGATACTCCTGAAGAAACTCGGCCTGCAGCTCTCCGCAGACGACCTGAAGCAGATCGGCGTAGGGACCGCTCTGCGGCAGCCTGCTTCTCATGGAATCGGAACACTTGATGATCTCATACCGCTCATGGGCATAGTTCACGCGGTAAATGGCATAATACCGGTTGCCCAGCGCCTGCACGGCCTCGTTCGTGCGCGCAATGCTGCGCTGATTGCAGATGTTGCGCCAGGTAACCATGGCCATGCCCACAAGCAGCAGCACCACCACGGAGCAGAACAGCCACACAAAGGAATCAAGATCCCGCAGAATCAGACTGAACGGTATGGTGAGTATGGAAATCCAGCCGTTGGGCATCTCGTAATAATAGACGCCGCGCTTCTCTCCGTCCATGTCGACGACGCTGGTGGCATAGCCTGCCAGCTCGTTTTTCTTGATGCGCTCAAACAGGCCTTTTATATATGTCTGAACCACGCCCTGCGGATATTCCCGGGCCGTTTCCGAAAAGAGCAGCGTTCCCTGTCTGTCGCAGAGAAAAAACGAAATTTCTTTGTTTTTGCCCGCTATGTTACTGGAAAAACGTATGTTTTCAGAAAATATATCAAAGGCCAGAACGGCCCCCGTGCCGCACTTTCTGGCAATGGTGATGACGGGCTTGTGATAAATGGCATCGGTGTAGGCCTCGGTAAAGATGACGCTGTCGGGATTCTCCATGGCCTGCCGATACCATACGGCGCTGCTGAAATCGTAGGTGTCGTCACCGTCCCACGGATTGAGCGCCACGACGGAGTCCTTCGAGACAAGATACGGATCAATGGTCTTATCCCCGAGAAGATTCTGCATCTGCCGGAAAAAATCCATCATCTTCTCTTCGATTTCCTGCGGTTCGCTGTTGTCCACAATGGTCACGCCGAAGGAAAGAAGCACGGAATAGAACTCAAAATTGCTCTGCTGTTCCAGAGAGTAGGTACGCGACAGATTGTCTCCGAAGCTCTGGGCATTCTTCAGGAGATTCATCTTCATGATCTGATAGCCGATGAAGGAAAACATCAGCATGACCACGAATATGGAAATGCTGAACGTTGCGCTTCTTGCAACATACGATATGCTTTTTACTGGAGTCTTCATATTTACCCCGCAGGATGAACGTCATCATGACACGCCATCATGAACGGTCTGTGACGGCGCAATCGTTTTCTCCGACACTCTGAGCTGACAGCCTCTGATGGATTTATGGCAACGCCGACGGTCAATGGTAGCCACTTTACAGGCAAAATCAACTTATATTCTCTCTGTGGAGAAGAAAACCTGCGCGAACGGGACATGCAGGACGGCCCCTTCATCCTGCGGCGGCTTTTTCCTGCCCAACGCCCGAGTACCGCGCACGCCCGTCTGCCCCGGACACGCCGTACGAACGCAGGGCCTGTACGACGGGCATGGCATTTAACGCCGGAAGTGAATTCCGGCTATTCATGCCCGTCGGCGCGACCGCCTGAAGGCTGGTCGCGGGCCCCCGAGCTTCGAGAGAAGGCTGTCCTTTGCAAACAAAGGCTTCCCGGAGCGTTGACCCGAAGATCTCCCCTTAACAATCTGGAAATCCTTCCAACAACACCGATGTTGCCGCAACGCGGGAACATCGGTCGGCCAGCCGCAGGCGGGCGCAGGGCGCACGCCTGCACTGAGATTGCAGCCCGAAACGCGCCCGCCGAGCCTTCCGGCCTTTGCGCCACACGCCTTTTTCCCCGCCCTTTCAAAACCCGACTTCCGGCATCCGCACGAGCCCGCCGCGCGGCGAAGCCGCAAGGCGAAACAGGGGGGCGCGGGGGGGATTATCTCCCCCGCATTGCCTTTCCTGCGTTTCCTGCGTTTCCTGCGTTTCCGGGGTCCGGGGCGGCGCCCCGGCTGCTCCTGCCTGTCCCCTTCCACTTTCCTGTCTTTTTACAGCCTTCTGGCGAGATACTGTCCGGTGAGGCTTTCCGGCGTGGCGGCGATGCGTTCGGGGGAGCCGGTGGCGACGATGGTGCCGCCGGCATGACCTCCGCCGGGGCCCATGTCGATGATGAAGTCGGCGTTGGCCATGACGTCCATGTCGTGTTCGATGACGACGACGGTAGCGCCGTTGTCGATGAGGGCCTGAAACACGCGCAGCAGGGTTTGAACGTCGAGGGGATGGAGGCCTATGGTAGGTTCGTCGAAGATGAAGACGGAGTCGTGCTGGGCGCGGCCCATGTCGCCGGCGAGTTTGAGGCGCTGGGCCTCGCCTCCGGAGAGACTGGGCGTTTCTTCGCCGAGGGTGAGGTAGCCGAGGCCGAGACTGTTCAGGGTTTCGAGGCGTCGGCGCACGAGCTTGAGATCGGCGCAGACCGTGAGGGCTTCGCGAACGTCCATGTCCATGAGCCGGGGCATGGTGCAGGAATGTCCGGCCCTGTTCACATAGACCACCCTGTCGGCGTCGCTGCCGTAGCGGGAGCCGCGGCATTGGGGACAGGGCACGTCCACGTCGGGCAGAAACTGCACGTCAAGGCTGATCACGCCGGTGCCGTCGCAGACGGGGCAGCGCAGCTTTCCGGTATTGTAGGAAAAATCTCCGGCTTTTAGGCCGAGGGCGCGGGCGTCGGGGGTGCGGGCGAAGATCTTTCTGAGTTCGTCGTGCACGTTGGCGTAGGTGGCCACGGTGGAACGCACGTTGATGCCTATGGGACTGGCGTCGATGAGCCTGACCTGCGTTATGCCCCCGGCGCGCACCTCGCGCACGTGTTCGGGGAGCTTTTCGCCGCGGGCGAGAGCGTTCAGGGCCGGAGCCAGACTTTCAAGTATGAGCGTGGTCTTGCCGGAGCCGGAAACGCCGGTCACCACGGTGAGCCTTCCTTTGGGAATGTCCACCTCGAGCGGACGCACGGTATGAATGCCATCTGTGGAAAGGTGAACGGCGCCGAGCGCGAACAAGGCGTCATCGCTCACGCGGGGGCGCAGGCGCTGAAGCCTGCCGCCGCCGAGGAAGGGGCCTATGCGGGAATCGGGCGAGGAGGAAAGCTCAGCCACGCTTCCCTGAGCAATCACGTTGCCGCCTCTCTCTCCGGCTTCCGGGCCCATTTCTATGATCCAGTCCGCGCCGGAGAGAATCTGCGCGTCGTGATCCACGAGCAGCACGGAGTTGCCGTCGGCCACAAGGTCGCGCATCACGCCGGTCAGCCCGGCAATGTTGGACGGGTGCAGCCCTATGGAAGGTTCGTCCAGCACGTACAGAACTCCCGTGGTGCGATTGCGCACCGCGCGGGCAAGCTGCATTCTCTGCCGCTCTCCGGTGGAAAGCGTGGAGGCGGCGCGGTCGAGCGACAGATAGCCGAGACCGAGTTCCAGCAGACGGCGCGCCGTGCCTTCAAAGGATTCCGCAATGCTCCGGGCCATGGGCCGCATGGGTTCGGCAAGCGCGTCGGGCACGCTTTTCACCCAGCCGGTCAGGGCATCGAGGCTCATGGCGCACACCTCGTCCAGCGAGCGGCCGAGCAGTTTCGGCGCGCGGGCCGCCTCACAGAGCCGCGTGCCGCCGCAGTCGGGGCATACGTCTTCCCGCAAAAATTTTTCCACGCGCTTCATGCCTTTTTCGTCCTTCACCCTGGCCAGCGCGTTTTCCACGGTATACACCGCGTTGTAATAGGTAAAGTCGAGCTCTCCCGCCTGATTCGTGTTCTTCGCCTTGTAGAAGATGTGCTTCTTTTCGGCCGGGCCGTCGTAGACAATGGCCTTTTCCGCTTCCGTCAGCTCGCAAAACGGCACGTTCGTGCGAACCCCCATGGCGCGGCACACGTCCGTCATGAGCGACCAGATGAGCGAGTTCCACGGCGCCACCGCGCCTTCGTCGATGGTGAGCGACTCGTCCGGCACCAGCGTGGAACGATCCACCGTGCGCACAAAGCCCGTGCCGTTGCACGTGCGGCACGCCCCCTGACTGTTGAACGCAAGCTCTTCCGCCGAAGGCGCAAACCATTCGGCCCCGCACTCGGGACAGCGCAGCGGCTTTCCCGCCGCCACCGCCAGCGACGGCGCAACATAATGACCGTTAGGACACCGGTGACTCGCCAGCCGCGAAAACATGAGCCGCAGACCGTTCAAAAGCTCCGTGCCTGTACCGAAGGTGCTGCGTATGCCCGCAATGCCGGGCCGCTGACGCAGCGCCAGCGCCGCCGGAACGTGCAGCACCTCGTCGACCTGCGGCTTCGCCGCCTGCGTCATGCGCCGCCTCGTGTACGTCGAAAGCGCTTCCAGATACCGCCGCGAACCCTCGGCATACAAGACCCCGAGCGCCAGCGACGACTTGCCCGAACCCGATACCCCGGCAATGGCCACCACTTCGTTCAGCGGCACGTTGACCGACACGCCCTTCAGATTGTGCACCCGCGCTCCCCTGACCTCAATGAAACGCGGCGTCGCCTTCTCTGTCCCGCTCATGTTCCTGTCCTCCTCTCCCCTTCTATAAAAAACCGAAGGCAAAAGGCAAGAAACGCAGGAAAGACAGAAAAG
>NZ_CALUWV010000133.1 GCF_944324575.1 uncultured Mailhella sp.
CGGTGTAGTTGTCGTAGACGCTTTCCAGAATGTCGCACAGGCAGATGCGGTGAGGATGGCGCACGATGCGCACCTTGTCCATGGGGGTGAGCTTGTCTTCAAGCTTGCACTCCATGAAGAAGAACAGATCCTCGAGGGAGGTCATTTCGGCCTGCGCCTCTTCGGCGGAGCAGGTTTCGAGCTTGCGGCGGATGTCGGCAAGACGGGTCTCAAGAAGCGCGATGTCCTCCTCGTGCTTTCCGGGGAAGATATCCTTGAGATAACACAGTCTGTCGGCAAGCTGATGCAGTTGCTTTTCCCATTCCATCATAAAAACATATCCCTTCCTGACAAGAACAGGAAACTAGAAACGCAGCATGCGCTCCGTTTTTTTCTTGAGAAATTCCACGTTGGACTTCAACGGTTCGCCCTTGCCGTCGTGCCCCTCAAGGCGGAGCGTGTCGAGGAAGGCGAGGCCGTGGGCGGACACTTCGGCCAGATCCCTGCCCCAGATGATGGCAAGAGCAAGGTTGGGGTCGAACTCGGTGGGAATGGTGTAGGGATGCTCCGGAGAGGCGGGCGGAACGTGCGTATGCACGCGGCACCATTCATGCTCGTCCCAGCTGAAGCGGTCGATGTCGCCCACCCAGGGGGCAAAGCCGTTGTCCGGGTCTTCGGCAATGATGCGGTACTCGACGCCCACGCCGTTAAAGGTGATGTCGTCCTGCGTGTAGCCGAGCGGCTCGCCGAGGCCGGTGCGGATCTGTTCGGCGATGAGGTCGACTTCCTTGCCCTTCACGCGGCTGATGGCGGCGGACACGCCGTTTTCCACCTGAATTCGGGTGTTCACTTCCATGAGGAAGGGCTGACCGTCGCGGGTGACTATCCATTCCCAGGTGCCCACGCTGTCGTAGCCCACCTTGCGGGCCATGTTGAGCGAGTGCATGACGATCTCGTCGAGAAGCGCCGCGGCGTCGAAGTCGTACTTGATGGACGAGGGATCGAAGCCGGGAGCCACTTCCAGACGCTTCTGGCGTCCGGTGGACTGGATGGAGCAGTTGCGGGTGCCGAAATGCACGGGATGACGGCCCGTGCGGTCGGAGAGCACCTGCACTTCAAGATGGTTGAAGTCCTTGATGCGCTGTTCGATGAGCACGCCCTCGTCCTTGAACTGACGCATGGCGTAGTTGCGGATGCGGCGGTACACCTGACGGAACATGTCGATGTCGTACACTTCCTCGATGCCCATGCCGCCGCCGCCCGCAGAAGCCTTGACGAGCACGAGCGGACGGGCAATGCCCTGCTGCATCTGAAAGTCAAAGAGCGAACGGGCGATCTTTTCGGCCTCAAGCTCGTCGTAGATGGGCCTGTCGGAACCGGGCACCGTGGGCACGCCGAGCGAACGGGCAAGACGCTTGGTGTTGATTTTGTCGCCGAGGTCGCGGATGACGCGCCACGAAGGACCGAGGAAAATGAGCGGACGCTCGCGTTCGGTCACTCTGCGGGCGAAGCGAAAGTCTTCGGCGAAGAAGCCGTAGCCGGGATGCACGGCCGTGGCGCCGGATTCGTCGGCCACGCTCAGAAGCTCGTTGGCGTCGTGGTAGGAAGAAATGCGGTACAGGCTCTTTTCGCCGCCGATCTCACGGGCCAGCGCCACGTGACCGGAACAGACGTCTTCCGCGGTATGAACGCACACGAAGTCGAGCCCGAGCTTCACGCATGCCTGAATGATGCGAACCGCGATTTCGCCGCGGTTGGCAATGAGCACTTTATGCTTTTTATTCACGCCATTTCCTTATTGCAAAGGGGAAAAGGCCATAAGACCATGGTATAATGTAACAAAGAGACAAGGCGATCCTCTCCTCCCGCCTTGTCCGACACATAACGCAACAGGCGCAGCGCGCCCGCCGACTCCCGATTCCTCCGGGGAATCGGACGTTCCGACCGCAGACTGCGGCCGCCATTTGTGGGGCGATTATACCCCGCAGACAGAAAGAATCAAGTCCCCCTTCCTTAAATGCTCTCTTATTTACGGATAGGGAGAAAAATGAACCACGGGAACCAGAGAAAAACCCTTTGAAAAGGCCTTTTCCCCCTTCCCCCGCCGCCCTCTTTCCGAACCGTTTTATTTTTTTCGACGGCCCGTCTGCACGGGCGAGAGGAAAAAAGAGCCGGGACGAGGGAACGCGACGGCGGGAGCACGACACGCGGGGTGGCGACACGAGGGGATGCGACACGCGGGGAGGGCGCACGACGGAGGGGCGGCTCCATGTTCACGCGCAGAGGCCACGGAATGCGGCTCGTTGCCCTTCGCCAAAAAGGGGGAAACTCGCGGGCCCTCCGGCCTTTTTCCGAAGGCAGGAACACGCGCAAAAGGGCGCGCCTCTTTCAGGATTCAGGGGAACGCGCATGACTTTTCGGACGGGTCAGAAATGCGGGACAGGGAACGTCGCGGGACTTCTGTCCCTTCACGGAGAAGGGCCTGTCCCTCCCTTCCCGGGGGCATCCGGGGGCCGACCGGGGGCATCCGGACTCCGACCGGGGCTTCGCCCCGTCCTGAGCGCAAAAAACGCGGCGGGGCTCTCCCTGCCGCGCCCGGACGGCACACGCTCCGGATTCACGTCAGCGGCCCGCGCCGCAGCACGTCATGTTCCGGAACGGCGCGGCGGACAGCCGCGGATGACGCAGGACGTGTACGGACTCGCCTGAACGCCGGGCGTCCGGAGGCGGCAGTCTGCCTGTACCGGCACGCGCGCGGGCCTATCGTCTTCCCCGCAGCACGTAAAGCGCGAGCAGGCACAGCACCACGATGACGCCGCCCCGCACAGCCGAAGGCAGCTCCACATGCGGGCAAGCACAAATTCCACAAACAGCGCCGCCGTTACCAGCGCCACGGCGGCAAGCTGCCGTGCATGATTTTTTCTGCGCGTCGTTTCGGCGGCCCGTTCGCGGCGAGCCCGGAGTTCTGCCTGCGCCGGGGTGTCGACGAGCCCGCGCCTTGTCAGCTCCTGCGCGCGCAGCGCCGCCGCCTCCGGCGTGAGCTTCGCCGGATCAAGCGCTGCAAGGTCGTCATCCGTCATGGCCGCATAGCGTTCGGCAATCTGCTGTTCCGTGACTTTCATGCTCTCTCTCCGCTCCTTTCCGTGCAGACCCGCTGCCCTCCTGCCCGTGCCGTACAAAACGACGGCCCGACCCCGAAGGCCGCCCTTCGCCCCGCAATGCCGTCACTCATGCATGCCGTCCCTTCGGAACGAGAACTCTTCCTTCGGCCCGGCGTTTCCGAAAAAATCCGCGTCCGTGCGGTCCCACTCCCGGATCAGCCCGGCAAGCGCCACGCAGCGGTTCAGCGCATCCTCAAAGCCGTCCAGAGAAGACATGACCGTCCGGGAGTCTCCGGCTCCGGCATCGACATCCACGCGCAGCAGGGAACCGTTTACAGCCTCATAAAAAAACTTGTTGCGGAACTCTCCCCGCATTTCAATGATAAGTGCGTCGCCCTCAGGTAAACGTCAAATTTCACGCCGTATATTTTGCCTCTGTCCACGCGCATCCATCCGAAAAGGGACACCTCCGTCCTGCCCTCCATCCAGACCTTCATGGCGTCGGACGCCTCGCCCATCATGAAGATGCTCCAGCCCACGCCCTGCGCGTCGGGCTCCATGTCCAGAGTCAGCATGGTGTCGTCCGTCGCCGTGCACATACGCGCCACCGCATACGACTCTTCCGCCAGCACCGAGGACATCCAGCCCCTGTGCGTCATGTCTGAAACTCTTCCGCGCCCTCAGCCGCACGCGAAACGCAAAACGCCAGCAACACCGCGACAGCAACGGCAATCCCGTTCTTCTCATCCCTTCCCCATGATGCCCGTACAGACTTCCACAGCATAGCGAAAAAGCGACCGCCGCAAAAGCCCCTTACCGCGCAAGGAGCACCGCCGTCGTCCGAATGAAGCCCGAGTGCCGCGAGCGCCCGTCTGCCCCGGACACGCTGTACGGACGCGGGACTTGTACGGTGGTCATTTCATTTAACGGCGGAAGTGAATTCCGCCTGTTCATGACCACCGGCCGGGCTCCTGACGTCGCCCGGGGCCCCAGAGCGTTGAGAGACGACTGTTCTTTACTAACGACGGCTTTCCAGAGCGTTGAAAAAACGACTGTCTTTTGTCTGCGAAGGTTTCCCAGAGCTTCGAGCCTCCGCTCTCCCTTAAAAATCTGGAAATCTCATCCAACCACACCGATGTGACCGCGAAGCGGAAACATCGGTCGGCCAGCCGCAGGCGGGCGCAGCCGCGCACGCCTGCACTGAGATTGCAGCCCGAAACGTGCCTTGCCGAGCCTTCCGGCCTTTGCGTCACGCTCCTCTGCCCTTTCCGTCTTTTCAGAGCCCGACATCCGGCATCCGCACGAGTCCGCCGCGCGGCGCAGCCGCAAGGCGAAACAGGGGGGGCGGGGGGAATTATTTCCCCCGCATGCCTTTCGGGGGCCCGGGGGGACTCCCCCGGCGGGGTGCGGGGCGGTGCCCCGCTGCTCTTGCCTGCCCCCTTCCTCTCCCGCCTCTCCCGCCTTTTCCGCGTTTTCTGCCTTTCCTGCCTTTATTCCAGAGCGGCGACAAGTTCTTCGGGGGAGGTTATGAAGCGGGAGGCGCCGGAGGAAGCGAGGTGTTCTCTGGTACGGAAGCCCCAGGTGACGGAGAGGCAGGGGACGCCGGCGTTGGCGGCGGTTGCTATGTCGACTTCGGAGTCGCCGACGTAGAGGGTGGAGCTTTTGGCGGCTCCGAGTTCCCGCATGGCTTCGAGGAGGCTGTCGGGGGCGGGCTTGCGGCGCACGCCTTCGCGTTCGCCGAGGGCCGCGCCGAAGAGTCCCGTGAAGTAGACGCGGTTCATGTCCTTGACTTCGGGGTCGGGCTTGTTGGACACGATGCCGAGTTTCAGGCCGCGCGCGGCGAGGGCGCGCACGGCGTCCATGATGCCGGGGTACGGGCGGGTATGGTCGCGGCAGTGCACGGCGTAGTGGGCGCGGAAGCGGGCGAAGGCGGCCTCGAAGTCCGG
>NZ_CALUWV010000134.1 GCF_944324575.1 uncultured Mailhella sp.
GCCCGAAGGCCCCGGGCGACGTCAGGAGCCCGGCCGACGGCCGCAGGCAGGCGGAATTCACTTCCGCCGTCAGGCGCGGCGGACGTCGTGCACGTCCCGCAGTCCGTAAAGTGTGTCCGGACAGTACGTTCCTTCGCATTACTATGACGTCTGCATTTGACATTTATGTCAGTCTTTACTAGCCTGCTTGCAGGCCCGGAACTGTCCGGCCTTTCCTTTTGTCCTTTTTCTCCCCCAAGGAGTTTCCGCATGGCTCAGCGTCCCACCATTCAGAAGCCTACGCCTCTTTCCCAGCCTGCCTTTCACAAAGGCGCCGATCCCGTCATGGGCGGCGTGAACATTCCCAATTTCAGCTCCGAAATGCAGGCCGAAGTCAGCCCCGAAGCCGCGCCCCTGTGGAACTTCGTGCTGAATCACGCCCGCAAGATCGCCGCCGGCGTCGTGGTCGTGGTCATCGGCATTCTTTCCGTGGCCGGCTGGCAGTGGTATCGCGAAGAACAGATCGCCGATGCCCGCATGGCGCTCGGCAGCATCATTTCCATTCAGGATCCGGCGCGCCGCGTGGCCGCGCTGGAAGGCTTCCTCAAGGATGCCCCCTCCGCCGTGCACATCGCCGCCAATCTGGAACTCGCTGCCGCCGCCATGGTTACCGACAACTGGGACAAGGCTGCCGCTGCCTACGCCTCCGTGGCCGAGCAGGACGGCGACACGCCGCTGGCCTTTGCCGCCCGCCTCAATCACGCGCAGGTGCTCATGCACAAGGGCGACTTTGCCGCCGCCCGCGACGAATTCAAGACGCTTGCCGCCTCCGCTCCCGCCGACGTGGCTCCCGTCATCCATCAGCAGACGGCGGAAGCCGCCGTGGCCGCCGGCGACAAAGCCGGAGCCATAGCCGCCTACGAAGCCGCCGTAGCCGCCCTTCCGCCTACCGATCAGGAATCCGCCGCGTTTTTCCGTTCCCGCATCGCCTCTCTCAAGAAATAACGCCGTTCCGACCGTCGGAGTGCTTTCATGCTGCATCATTCCAACAATGCCTCAAATCAGGACGTCAGCCCGTGGCTTGAGACCCTGCGTCTCATTGCCAGCGAAATGGGCCCCAAACGCCCCTTTCAGACGAGCCTGACCTCGCTGCTTCGCAAGCTTTCCGAACGTCACGGCTTTCTGCGTCCGCATCTCGTTCTGTTCGATCCCGAAACCGGCATGCTGCGCCTCAGTCTGGCCGACGCCCAGCCCAGAGCCAACCATGCCAACTACGCGCCCGGCGTGGGCGTGACGGGACAGGTGTTTGCCACCGGTCGTTCCGTCATCGTGGAAAAGCTCAAGGGCGATTCGCTGTTCCTCAGCCTGCTCTTCGAACGCTCCGATGAGGAGATGGAACGCCTGTCGTTCATTTCCGTGCCCATTCTGGCACCGGCAGGCGACGGCCCGCTTTCCGCGCGCGAGGTCATAGGCACGCTCAATGCCGACGCCGAGTTCGTCTCCCGCGAAGACCTCGAAAAGCGCCGCGTGTTCATGGAAGTGGTGGCCGCCCTCATCGCCAACGAAGCCGCCTATCTTCAGGAAGAGCTCAGCCGTCAGCGCCGTCTGCCCGGCCAGATCACCAGAGAAGCCGCCGCCCTTGAGGATGCCAACTCCTCTTCCGCGTTCATTGCGCAGTCGAAGGTCATGCGCAACATTCTCGAGCAGGCCGCCCACATCGCTCAGGGCCGCGCCCCCGTGCTTCTGTGCGGCGAACCCGGCGTGGGCAAGGAACGGCTGGCCAAGCGCATTCACGCCTTCAGCCCCAGAAGCGACATTCCGCTCGTGGTGTGCCACTGCGCCGCCCTGCCCCCGGAACGCCTGCAGATAGAACTGTGCGGCTACCAGAAAGGCGCGTTCCTCGGCGCCATGCAGACCCAGAAAGGCCTTTTTGAACAGGCCAACACCGGCACCATCTTCCTCGACGCCGTGGAAGCCCTCACTCCCGCCGCGCAGGAAAGCCTGCTTCTTCTGCTCAAGGAACACACCGTGCTGCGTCAGGGCGGAGAATCGCCCGTGCCCGTCGACGTGCGCGTCATCGCCGCCACCAGCGCCCAGCTCGACGCTCTTGTGGAACAGGGCCGCTTCTCCGGCGAGCTCTACGCCCGCCTCAACGTGTGCTCCCTGCACATTCCGCCCCTGCGCGAGCGCCGTGAAGACATCGTGCCTCTGGTGGAACATCTGCTCCTGCGCCACGCCGACTATCACACCGAAAAAATCAAGCGCATCTCCTATCCTGCGCTGGAACTGCTCACCCGCTACTTCTGGCCCGGCAACATCTCGGAGCTCACAAGCTGCCTCAAGCGCGCCGCCCAGTACTGCGAAGACGGCGTGATCCGTGCAGGCGATCTGCCCCCGTCGCTCCAGACCGCCGAAAGCACCGCCACCGAAGCCGGTCTCTCCCTCGGCGACGCCGTGACCCGCTTTGAAAAGGAACTTCTCGTCGACGCGCTCATCAAGGCCGGAGGCAACATGCTGAAAGCCGCGCGCGACCTCAAGTCCAGCTACCGCATCGTGAACTACAAGGTGAAGAAGTACGGCATAGACCCGCATCAGTTCGTCTACCGCAACAAGAACATGTAAGAGGCAGACGCTTCACCCCGTTCTCTTTCCCCATGGACGCATCATCCCGCGTTCTGCCCCAAAGCGGAACGCGGGATTTCTTTTAAGGACGGAAGGACGGAAGGAGCATGACGACAGGCCGGAGAGGGCCGCACCTGCCATGAAAAGACGGGACACGCCATGCCCCGATGCGTGCGGAAAGGCTCCAGGGACGCCTGCGACGCGCCCGTCGCCGCAAGAGAGAGCGTCGAGCCACTCCGCCTCACACAGGTTATGAAACGAAACGCCGCCCCCGCCCTCCGACGACGGCCCGGCAATGATTCTGCCCGGCGTCCGGCCCGGCCTTGCGGGAGACGACACGCCCGGATTGCAGACGTGCGGGAGAATCCCCGCCGCCGAATCCCGACCGCGTCCGGCCCCGCGCATCGCCTGAATGATCCAGGCCGTGGCATCGGCTTCCGCGTCGAATCTCCGTGCATCTCAAAGGAAAAAACACGAACCGGCAGGAACGCGAACGCCGCCATTGCCGTCTCTCGGCGCTTTCCCGCCTCCGGATTCCGCTCATCGCACAAGAAGCGCGCACGGCGCAGGCAAAAACGCAGAAAGAGAACGACTTCGGGCAACACGCGTCCGGCAGCGACGCCGAAGCTGCGCGCAGGGCGGCAGAAACAACGAAGAAGAAACGCCCGGAGTCTTCCCGTCTCCCGCCCCCCGCCGGAGCGCGTGCTACTGGAGCAGAGAAAGCATTTCCATGCGGCGCACGGCGGGCGAGCCCGCACGGCGACGGGGAGAACGGCGCACGGCAAGAGGCGTGTTTTCCAGCGCCTCGGCCTGTTCAGCCAGCGCCTCAAGATTGCTGCAGGCAAGGGCAACCAGCGCAGGGCTGAAGGTCTCGACATTCAGAGAACCCAGAAAGGAACGCACGCTGCGAATATCGTCACTCATGGCCATAGGGAAGCTCCTTGAAAAGTCTCATTGATTTTTTGTGCTGAGCACGACTCCCTTTTGCCAGTTTTATTGATTTTGTCAACTAAAAATTTATATTTTAAACTTTTTTGATTTTTTCAATTTTCAATTGACTTTTTATGTCGTTCCCTTTAAACATTGATTCATGAACAGCGCAACACCTGAAACACTCGATCGTCTCCTTCAGGGAGCCGGACTTCGGCGCGACAGCCAGCTTGCCGAGCTTCTCGGCGTGTCTCCGCAGGCCGTCAGTCAGGCCCGCCGCAAGGGGCGCATCCCCGACGGCTGGGTTCTGAAGGTGGCCGAAAAGTTCGGCCTGTCCACGGACTGGATCTTCTTCGGCCGGGAACCCCGTCAGGCCGGTGCGGGCGCTGCGGCGGAGCTTTCCCATGAGGCGCAGGCCGGAAGGGAAGAGACAATCATGAAGGAGCGTCGCGCCAGGGGCGAGAGCTTTTTCGGCGAGGTGGGCGAAGGACAGGACGCCATAGGACTGGTCATGGTGCCGCTTGTGGCGGCGCGCCTTGCCGCGGGCAAGGGCAGTCTGGAAACCGAGGGAGACGTGCTTTCCTACTTCTCCTTCCGTCAGGACTGGCTGTGCCGCAAGGGCAATCCCGACAAGATGGTGCTCATGAAGGTGTGCGGCGACAGCATGGAGCCCGACATTCGCCACGGCGACATGGTGCTCGTGGATCAGAGCAGGCGGGAAATCTACGGACACGCCATCTACGCCATGGGCATCAACGAGGAAATCTACGTCAAGCAGGTGGAAACCCTGCCCGGCGGCAGGCTCGTGCTCCGAAGCCGCAACCCGGAATATTCGCCCATCAGCGTGGATCTGCACGGCGACCTTGCCGACAGCGTGCGCGTCATCGGCCGCGTCATCTGGTGCTGCCGGGAAATCTAGGGCCGCGATCCCCCAAAAAAACGCAAAGAATCTGCGGCAGACCGTAGGCGCGCGTTCAAAAAACACGCGCCGCCCCTGCCTTGACACCGGCTGCCTCTCCCCGAAGCGTACCGGGCCGGGCAACGGCTCCGCTCGAAAAAGCGCTCCGGTCCTTCCATGACGGCTCCGGCCTTCTCCTGTTTCTGTGCTGCCCGAACGCCTTTCCCTTTCCGAATGGAGCGGGTTCGGCAGGCGTCGCCGACAATGCGACTTCCCCATCACGTCCGCTGAGGAGTCTCTGAAACTCCGGCACTCCCTCGCCTTCACTTCCCGCACCCCTGCACGGTGATGGGTGAGCGGCATTCCCTTTGCCCGCCTCTGCGCCCGTCCTCATGCGGCCCCCTCCCGCCGCTCTTCTGCGCCGCCCGCATCCTGTCCGAAACGCGCGCTCCCTCTGCTCCGGCAGGAAACTCTGACATTTCCCTCATGGCGTGCCGCTGCGTCTTCCGGCGTTCCCCCTGGGCTCCAGACCAGCATTCT
>NZ_CALUWV010000135.1 GCF_944324575.1 uncultured Mailhella sp.
GGACATAGGTGCGTACCGTGTAGACCGACGTGTGCGCCGCCATGAGAAAGCCCGCCCGTCCGTCAAGCACGCCCAGCTTGCGCACGTACATGTCGATGAAACGCCACGTGCCGTGGAGAAGTCCCGCAAGAACGCCGCCCCTGCGCCCCTGCGACTCCAGATCGCGCGCGCCGCGTTCGGCGTAGTCGTTGAGCTTGTCGAGCTGGTTTCTGAAGTTGCAGTAGGTGTAGTGGAGCATGTCGCCCGAAAGCTCGCCGTACGGCCCCGCAGGCACGAACTTCTGATGCGCGCCGCTGTTTTCTATGCGTATGGCCTCGGGCAGGAACAGACGGAACAGCCTGTCGGGATAGCAGCCGCCGTGCTTCAGGAATCGGTCGAAATACCAGGTGCGACGCGGCATGGAAAACGCCGTTTTGTCGCCGGGGTTCTCTATCGCCGCAAGAATGCTTTTTTTCAGCTCGGGAGAAATGATCTCGTCGCAGTCGAGCATGAGCACCCACTTCGTGGGCGCGTTGGCCGCGAGCCAGTCGATGCCGTAGCGTATCTGCTTTGCATTGCCCGGCCACTTGTTCTGAATGAATATGGCTCCGTGAGCGCGGGCTATTTCCTCCGTTCTGTCGGAGCTGAAGGAATCCACGATGAGCACTCTGTCACAGAAGGAAAGCGATTCAAGACATTTGTCGAGCAGGCGCTCGCCGTTCAGGGTGATGATGAGTGCGGTAAGTCGTACGGCGTCTTCCATAGGCCATCCGTGAAAAGGGCATAAAAAAGGGGAGAGAATGTTCTCTCCCCTTGTATCCTGAACTCCTGACGGATTCAAGCTCACGGACGCGACTTTTCTGCAAAAGTCGCGTCAGAGGGCAGGATTACGCGCCAAGCTGGATGCGGACGAAGCGGCTGATGCTGACGGAGCAGCCGGCAGCCTTGGCGGCGGCCTTCATGAGATCCTGGACGCTCATCTTGTCGTCGCGGATGTAGGGCTGGTCGAGCAGGCACACTTCCTTGCAGTACTTCTTGACGGCGCCTTCGGCGATCTTGTCGATGATCTTTTCGGGCTTGCCTTCGGCAAGGGCCTTCTGACGATACACTTCGCGTTCGCGCTCGAGAAGGGCGGGATCGAGGCTGTCGGCGTCGAGGGCCAGAGGATTCGAAGCGGCGATCTGCATGGCGATGTTCTTGGCGAATTCGGCCACGGTGGCGTCGGCGGGCTTGTCGGTGTCCACTTCCACGAGAACGGCGAGCTTGCCGTTGGAGTGCACGTAGGTGCCGATGACGCCTTCACCTTCCACGCTCATGCGCACGAAGCGACCGAGCACGGTCTTTTCACCGGTGGAGGCGGCCAGCTCGTTCATGCTGTCCTGGAAGGAATCGAGGGTTTCGGGGTTGTTCGCGGCCACTTCTTCGGCCACGTGCTTGGCAAAGTCCTGGAACTTTTCGCCGCGGGCGACGAAGTCGGTTTCGGTCATCACTTCAACGATGGCGGAAACCTTGCCGTCGGTGCTGGTGGCGGAGGCGATCACGCCTTCGGAGGTGGCGCGGTCGGCGCGCTTGGCGGCCTTGGAAAGACCCTTCTGGCGCAGCCAGTCGAGAGCCTTTTCCACGTCGGCTTCACATTCGGTGAGAGCCTTCTTGCAGTCCATCATGCCGGCGCCGGTCTTGTCGCGCAGCTCCTTTACCATGGCAGCAGTAATAGCCATTGTCTTGCTCCTTGCAAATAAAAGGGGTTATTCAGCGGCTTCGGCCGTTTCGGCGGCCTTCTGCATGGCAGCTTCGGGATCAGCCACTTCCTTGGTCTGAGCGGCGCCTTCGAGGCAGGCTTCGGCCATGGCGTTCACAAAGAGCTTGATGGCGCGGATGGCGTCGTCGTTGCCGGGGATGATGTAGTCGATGACGTCGGGATCGCAGTTGGTGTCGGTGACGGCCACGATCGGGATGCCGAGCTTGCGGCATTCCTTCACGGCGATCTCTTCACGATGCGGGTCGATGATGAACACGAGCTGGGGAAGGCTGTCCATGTCCTTGATGCCGCCGAGCGTGAGGTTCAGCTTGTCGAGCTCGCGCTGGAAGCTGAGGATTTCCTTCTTCTGATAGCGGTTGATGGAACCGTCGGCAAACATGGATTCGAGCTTCTTCAGACGTTCGATGCTCTTCTGAATGGTCACGAAGTTGGTGAGGGTGCCGCCCATCCAGCGGTTGGTCACGTAGGGCTGACCGGCGCGGGTGGCTTCGGCGGCCACGGCTTCCTGAGCCTGACGCTTGGTGCCGATGAAGAGCACCTTGCCGCCGTTGGCAACGGTTTCCACGATCTTGTCGTGGGCAGTGCGGAACAGCTTCACGGTCTGCTGAAGGTCGATGATATGGATGCCGTTACGGGCGCCGAAGATGTAGGGGCGCATCTTGGGGTTCCAGCGACGGGTCTGGTGGCCGAAGTGGACGCCGGTTTCCAGCATCTGCTTCATGGTAACGTAAGCCATGGTGATTCTCCTTGAGAAAAAAGGGTTTGTCTTCCACATCGACCCCTGGCCCTTCACCCGTGAACGCCACTCGTTCCCGGGAACCCTGGCTGCTGCCGATGTGTGCATTGTGTGTAACTTGTGGTGTCTATCCTATTTTTCGCCGCAAGGCAAGCGTTTGACCGGGTAAAAAGCCGGCTATTTCTTTTCCGCCTTGTTGCCGCGCACGATCATGTCCGCAAAGCTCGTGGCCGTTTCCTTCACCCAGTCCAGATGAGGTTCGGGCTTGTCGTTGCCCAGTATGGAGGTCACCGTTACGAAAAGCACGGTGTCCTTCACCGGAACCACCGCCGTGGCCATGGCCGTGGACAGCCAGCTTTTGGGGCCGCGTTCCATCATATTAAAATGAATGAGACTGGTGTAGAGAAACGCGCTTGAGGTGCGTACCGAATCCACCAGAAGCGGCGTGCCCGCAGACAGCGCGTTTGAAAGCGCCTTTTCCCGGTTCTCCATTTCCTGCGCCGGCGTGTCGGTGCGGCTGCGCGGTATGCGCGAAAAGCCGATGAAAAGGCCTTCCGTGGAGCGGGCCAGAAGCTCGGCATCCTTCTGGTCGAGCGCGCGGCTCTGTCCCTCGAGCGCGCAGATGAGCACCTGCCTTGTCACCGCGTCGCGGCTGCCGTAGCGGTATTGATGCGCCATGTACTGCGGCAGGTACATCTTGATGAGGCGACCTTGCCGCACGGCGTTTTTTTCCGTGTCGAGAAAAAGATCGGATTCGTGATCCGCAAGCTCCGTGAATCCGTCGGGAGCGGCGAACTTGAGGCTGTCCACCCCGTCGTCGAACGCGAAGGCGGAAAGGGGAGCGAGGCAGAGAAAAAGCGTGAGCGTGAAAATCGTGATCGGGCGCGGCATGACGACTCCTTGCGTCGCAAAAAGACTTCCGCAAGGTTTGCCCGCACCGGCGCTTTTGTCAAGACGGGCGCTTTCATGGCTTGACCATGCGCACGGCTGATATTAAAAGAGAAACTCTGTCACCGTCCCCTTCGACGAAAACACCGGAGAGAACGGGGGAGCGCGCTTCCCCATTCATCTCCCCATCAACGGAGGAATCATGTCTCAGCTGCACATTACCTGGTATGGCCACTCCAACGTCATGCTCAGGGAAAACGGCGTGTCCGTTCTTCTCGATCCTTTCTTTGAAGGCAATCCCTTCGCGCCCGACTGGCGTGAAATTCCCCGTCCCGACATCGTCGCCCTGACCCATGACCACGGCGACCACCTCGGTCAGACCGTGGAAATCGTGCGCACCACCGGCGCAACCCTGTACTGCATCGCCGACCTCGTGGGCTATTTCCTCGAACACGGCGTGCCGAAAGGGCAGATCATCAACTACGGCATGGGCGGCAATGTGGACGGAACCCTTGAGGCCCACGGCGCAAAGCTCACCATGACTCAGGCCTTCCATTCCGCGGCCATGGGCTCTCCCGTGGGCTACGTCATCGAAATGCCCGGCGGCCACACCGTCTACCACGCCGGCGACACCGGTCTTTTCGGCGACATGACCCTTATTGCCGACCGCTTCAAGCTCGACCTTGCGCTCCTGCCCATAGGCGGCGTGTTCACCATGGACGGCGTGCTTGCCGCCAAGGCCGCCGCGCTGCTCGGCGCTCCCATGGTCATGCCCATGCATTACCGCACCTTCCCCGTGCTGGCGCAGAGCGCCGATCTCTTCGTGGAATCCCTGAAGAAGTACGCGCCCGACTGCACCCCGCTGGTCATGGAACCCAATGAAATGAGAGTGATTGACTAAGGCATCCGCCTCAGGGAACGTCGCGCCCGCCTGCGCCGCATGCCATGTCTGCGGGCAGACTTTCAGGGCGCGCGTTCCCCCCGGAAGGCCGCAGGTGAGACGGCGCGTCCGGGCTCCGGGGGAAAACGCAGCCTTTGTCCTCCGGAGTGTTTTCCTCAGCGTCCCTTTTGCGGCGTAGAGGCCCTTTTCCCCGTCTCTTTTCTGGCCTTCGCTTCGCGCAGGTTCGCCCCGTGCACGCGCCGTTCCGACCGGCAAGTGCCGTGCCGCAGCGCTTTTCAGTGCCTGCCGGAGCGCTTTTCAGTGCCTGCCGGAGCGTTTTTCCCCGGCGGGACTGTGCCGGACAACCATGTTCTGCGGAATGACGTTTGCCTTTTTCCGGCGCCTGTTTTTCTGTTTCTTCCACGGTGGACGCCGCTTCCCGCGTTTTGTGCCTTGTGCGCCCGTATCCTGTGGAAACGCCGTTTCCCGCGCTTTTTCCGGCAGATGACGGAGCCGGACGGACGCGTCCTTGCCGCTCTGCGTCCCGGTGCGCTCTGAAGAGCGCTTCGGAACGGCATGGCCTGTCCGCAGCTTCGGGCGGATTCCGCGCGGATTGCGGCGTTCCCTCCGGGAAG
>NZ_CALUWV010000136.1 GCF_944324575.1 uncultured Mailhella sp.
GTTGACCCGGCGCTTTCCCCTCCCCATCTGGAAATCCCTTCCAACCACACCGATGTGACCGCGAAGCGGGAACATCGGTCGGCCACCGCAGGCGGGTGCGGCAGCACACGCCTGCACTGACCGGGCAGCCCGAACGGCGTCCGCCGAGCCTTACGGCCTTTGCGTCACATCCTCCCCAGCCCTGCCGCTGTTTCCAAGCACGGTTCCCGGCATCCGCACGGCCCCCGCCGCGCGGCGCAGCCGCAAGGCGAAACAGGGGGGCGCGGGGGGAATTATTTCCCCCGCCGGGGCCCGGGGCGGCGCCCCGGCTGCTCCGGCCTGTCCCCTTCCTCTTTCCTGTCTTTCCTGCGTTTCCTGCGTTTCCTGCGTTTCCGACGCCTGGGGGCCGGAGTGCTGCGGACTTTTCTCCTTGACATTATGAGACTTTTTTCCCTTATGGTGACGGCATGATTTTCAAGGAGGCAATGCATGGCATCGGCACACATACTCTGGATAGCGTTTTCCTGGCTTCTCGGAGGCTTCGTTCACGGGGTCACGTCCATAGGCGCGTCCATGGTCGCCATGCCCATGATCACCTTTGTCACCGAACCCAGAGAAGCCATACTCATCGCCTGCGTTTCCAGCGGCGTCGTGCCGCTCGCGCTTTCGGTCATCTACCGCAAATCCATTCTCTGGCGGGAAACGCTGTGGCTTTCGGCAGGCTGCATTGTCGGCATTCCTGCGGGAGTGGCCATGCTCACCCGGCTTTCCGGCCCCGTGCTGCTCTTCGCCATGGGCGTCATGCTTCTGTTCTTCGTGGCCTGGCAGACTTTTTCCCATCATCTGACCGTCACTCTGCCCTTCCATCCGGCAACGGCCCTTTTTGCAGGCTTCCTCGGCGCGTTCCTTACCGCAGGCACCAGTCTCGGCGGCCCGGTCGCCGCCGTGTACGCCGCCTTCCGAGGCTGGAACCAGCAAAACGCCCTCGCCTCCACCAGCATGTACTTCAACTTCGTCAACGGCAGCGTGGTGCTCATGCAGTGGCACGCCGGCCTGTATGACAGCGGCGTGTTCAGCGCCATAAGCGTGTCCCTCACCGCCGCCGTTCTCGGCGTTCTCATCAGCATTCCCGTGGTGCGGCATATGCCCCAGGCCACCTTTCACAGGCTGCTTCTTCTCATGATCTTCGCTTCCGGCGTCACGCTGGTGGGCCGCGCCGTGCTGTAGCGGCGGCAGGCAGCCGTCCCCCCCCTCTCCCTGCAAAAAAACAGGCCCGGTCGAAAACATCGGCCGGGCCTTCCTTCATGCTGAAAACCGTCTTACTTCTTCCGCTCGAGCAGGTCCTCGGGAGCCTCCTTTTCCAGCTCGGAGAGGGCCTCTTCCAGCTCGTTGCTCAGGGTGTTGGCCTTTCGCGGATCCCAGTCGGCAAGGGCGGAACGCATCGCGTTCAACGTCTCTTCCACCTTCTTCGCGCCGGGCATGAGGAGCTTTTTCGTCTCCTCGGGAATGTCGGCAAAGCGCAGGGAATCGGGCAGATACTCGGCAAGCTCCGTCACGCCGCGCTTCATGCCGGAGGGCCCCCAGCGGTCGAGTTCCGACCACACCAGCGCCGACAGCTTCGGCCACGCGGCCGTCACTTCATCCTCGTTGTACGTCCATGCCCCCACGCGAATCTGCAATATCTTTCCCATACCATTTTCCTTTTTTTGATGCCCTGGTGACACCGGCTCCCGTCCGCTCCGGACACGCTGTACTGTCCCTTAACCTGCACGGTGGTCATTTCATGTAACGGCGGGAGTAAATCCCGCCTGTTCATGACCACCGGCCGGGCTCCTGACGTCGCCCGGGGCCCCCGAGCGTTGAAAATCCGTCATTCCGTTGCAAACGAACGTTTCCCAGAGCGCTCATAAAACGCACGGCATACGTCTGCCCGTCCCCCTGTGTCCTGCCGAACCGGCGAAGCCGGGAGGCAGAAACGAGGGGGCGCGGGGGGAATTATTTCCCCCGCATTGCCTTTCCTGCCTTTCCGGGGTCCGGGGCGGCGCCCCGGCTGCTCCGGCCTGTCCCTTTCCTCTCTCCTGCCTTTCCTGCCTTTTCTTTTTACAGAAACGCCGCCGAGGCACGGGGCATCGGCGGCGTCATTCATTGCGTCAACGGGGGGTTATTCGCCCTCGTTCCATTCGCTCTGGACGCGGGCGACGACGTCTTCAACGGCGGACTGCTGTTCGGGCGGGCAGACGACGATGAGGGGGCTGCCGGCGTCGACGTTCTTTGTCTGATCGAAGTAGACGTCGTAGATGATGCCTGCGGGGCCGGAGTAGCACAGGGGCACTTCTCGCTTCATGCGGGAGACTATGAACAGTTCCATGCCGTCGTGGATGGACACGGTACGGCATCCGAGGATTTTTACCTTTTTGTCCACGTCGGGCACGAAGTAGTACTTGGCGCGTTCCGGGGCGCAGAAGGCGTAGAGGCTCTCCTTGAGGAGCTTGCTCACGACTTCCTGACGGGTGAGGTAGTGGCGGATGACGCCGAGGGGCGTTCCGGCCTCCACGAAGGAGCCGTCAAGGTCGCGATAGAGCTTCTGGAGCACGCCGCGTTCGGTGGCGAGCACCTTGCGGGGGTTCTTCTCGCGGGTAATGGTGGCGATGTGGGTACCGGGAACTTCCTTCCAGGTACCGGTAAAGCCGCTCACGCGGTCGCCCTCGTTCACGTCGGCGAAGCGGATGACGCCGGTGTGAGGAGCGCAGACCTCCCTTTCGGTGTAGGGCGCGGCCTTGAGTTCTTCCATGACTTCGGCAATGTCTCTCATGCGTTCACCCTAGCGATAGTAAAGGTTGCGGCCGCCCATGGTTTCGAGGGCCTGACGAAGGTTGGCGCGCACGTCGCGGCGGTCCCACACGCCCTGAATGTGCCCGCGGGAAAGGGCCTTGTAGCAGTTGTGATGATCCGGCGGAATGTCGAGACCGGTGGTGTTCTTGATGACGCCGGGACCGGCAAAGCCGATGTCCGAGGAGCGTATGGCGAACTGATAGAAGGCGCAGCCGAGGAAGCTGGCCACAGGGCCGCCGTAGGACTTGGTGTCATAGAGCACGAGATAGAGGCCGCCGGACTCGATGTAGCGACGCACGGCCACGGTGCAGCGCGGCATCTGGATGACGCCGTGGGTACCTTCCTGAATGCGTATGCCCGCGGTTCCGTGGCAGTACACGATGAACGGATAGCGCTTGCGGCGCGCGCGGTCGGCAGCGGCCACGAACTTGGAGCCTTCGGCCACGCCCACGGAGCCGCCGCGGAAGGAGCCGACGAGTATGGCCACCACCACCTGCACGCCGTCGAGACGGGCTTCAAAGGTGATGCAGCCGCTCTTGAGGCCGGTCTTTCTCTTGGCTTCGGCGATCTTTTCGTCGAATCCGGGGAAATGCAGGGGGTTTCCGGCTTCCACTTCGGTGTTGAACTCATAGAGGGAGTTCTCGTCGAAGCAGTTGTTCATGAGCCACTGGTATTCCATGGGGAAGTGATGCCCGCAGGTGGAGCACACGCCGGCGAACTCGTTGTAGAGATCGGGGGCCCACATGTCCATGCAGCCGCGCTGCGCGGAATAGGGGCAGGAGACGGCGCGGTCTTCTTTGGCCTTGGGGGACACCCAGGCCCAGCCCGTGTGGTTGTCTTCTTCCCATTCGGAAAGGGTGGTGAGCTCCTCGGTGTTGCCCGCGGGCTCTTCGGTTCTGCCGTGCAGCCTGTTCCACGGCTTCATGGCGCGCAGCTTGAGCATTTCCCATTCCGAGCCGAGTTCCTCAAGCAGGTTGGAGAAGGTGCGGCGGTTGCGGTGATAGAAGTCGTAAATGAGGCGGTTGTAGATTTCCCACCACTGTTCGGACCATGCATCGCCGAGGCGACCCATGATGGAACGGCGATTCTGACACTCGCGGTGCGAGGCCTTGATGAACTTGTTCTGACGCATTTCCACGAGACGCTGACGCGCCTTGCGGGAAAGATCCCAGCGCACGGAGAACTCGTCGAGATTGAGTTCTCTGTCGCGGAAGCGGCGCAGGGTGGCGGCGCGCAGGGGAGCGAGGCCGCGGGCGGAAAGCACGACTTCGTCGGTGGCGCGGATGACTTCCTGACGGATGGTGCGGAAGAACTCGTAGTGGTACGGACGCGCACCGAGCACGGGTTCCTGAATGATCTTGTCTATGTAGCCGAACTTGAGGTTGTCTTCGGCGGTGAGGTGCAGATCGCGGGCGCAGCGCTCCACGAGGTCGGCGGAAGCGCGGGCCCCGCCGCGAAGATGGCCTTCAATGGCGGCCGCGCCTTCGGGGGAGATCACGGAGTAGTAGCCGTGGGAGAGCATGAGGCGCTTGTCGGCGAGAGAAATGGCTTCGGCGCCGCCGGAACCGCCTTCGGAGAACACGGCGATGAACGGCACGGTGAGCCCGGCCATTTCATAGATGTTGCGGGCGATCTGCTGGGCCGCGCCGGGGTAATCCTCGAGGGGGTAGCCGCCGGGGGTGAACACGTAGGCGTGAATCGGAATGCCTTCGGTTTCGGCCACGCCCATGTAGTGCTTGGCCTTGGCGTTGCCCCAGGGCTTGGCGGAGCCGCCGTTGCGGAATTCCTCGCCGTGGCCCTTTTCGTGACCCATGACGAGCACGGGCTGATGATAGACCTTGCCGTGCCGCTTGCGGGTGATGTAGGCGCGGGCGATGACCATGGCGGGATCGTTGGTATGTTCGCCCTGCCCGCCTATTTCGGTGTAGTTGTCGTACACGTTTTCGAGAATGTCGCGCAGGCAGATGCGGTGAGGATGGCGCACGATGCGCACC
>NZ_CALUWV010000137.1 GCF_944324575.1 uncultured Mailhella sp.
GGGGCGATTCGCTGCGAGCCTTCGGGCGGAGGGGCAGGCTCTCCGGCTCCGCGGAGGGCCAGAAAGCAGCGGAGGTCCCGGGCGGGGGAAAGGTCGTCACAGGGCGCGGGACTTTCGCCGGGGAGTCCGGCGACTCCGGCGAGACGGAAGGCGTAGACGAGCATTGCCGCTTCTCCCGCCTCGCGCCATTCCCGCACGAGGGGCGGGCGTCTCCTGCATGGCGCAAGCAGACGGGCGCCTTCATGGAGGTCGAACACGAGATCGTCGTCGGCAGGGCGAACATGTTGAAACTCGTTGCACAGGCGCAGGGGCGCGATGTCCTGAATCATGCGTGCTCCTGTTGCTTGAGATAGTCCCTGACGGCGAGAAGGTCGGGAAGCACGGCTGCGGCGCGGCTTTTCATGACCTCGTCGGGCTCCACCATGTCGGGCACGAGCAGGGCCTTCATACCCGCCGCGCTGGCGGAGAGAATGCCGTTGCGCGAGTCTTCCACGGCGTAGGCGGCTGCAGGCTCCGCGTGGAGTTCGGCGCAGGCGCGCAGATAGATGTCCGGCGCGGGCTTGCTTGCCGTGAGCATGTCGCCGCAGACCAGCGTGTCGAAGTAGGGCCCCATGCCCGTGACGTCCATGTTGCGCCGTACGTTGACTTCGCGCGAGGAGCTGGCAAGACCGGTGCGCCAGCCGTGCTCCTTCAGCCAGCACAGAAGCTCCATGACGCCGGGCTTGAGCGGCACGCCTTCTCTGGTGAACTGCATGTAGTATACGCGCGTGCGGTCGCGGAAGGCCTTATAGTCGAACGAGTCGCCGTAGGCTTCGGCAAAGACTCTGCTCGTGCTCGCGTGGGTTGTGCCGATGCAGCGGAAAAAAAGCTCGTGCAGACCGCGCAGACCGAGATCGCGCCCCACACATTCCCAGGAGCGCAGAACAAGACGTTCGGAGTCCACGAGAACTCCGTCCATGTCGAAGACTATGACGGGCATGATCAGGCCTCGGGAAGAGGCTTTTCCACAAGCGGAAGCCGGTAGATGCGTCCCACGCGCAGGTGTTCGTCGTTGTCGCTGGGGAAGGTGTAGTTGCCGATCACCGCGCCGAGCCTGTCGTAGAGATGAAACGCCCGGGGATGACTGGTCTTGAGATACACGGCCGTGTATCCCTGATCGGCATAGAAGGGCATGATGAGATCGCGCAGCCAGAAGGTGCCGTTGCCGCGTCCTGAAGGGGCAATGTGAAAGTAGCTGAGCAGGGCCACCTGATCCAGAGGGTCGGAAATGGACAGCCCGGAACACGCATAGATGTTCCGATCAATGGCCCCGTGCGTGATGAGCACCATGCCGAGCTGCTCGTCTGCTCTCCGCAGCGTATGAAAGTCCATGACCAGACCGGGGGTCTGCCCGAAGTCATGAATGATCTTGCAGCAGTGATGGAACTCGTCGTAGTCGTCCCACTCTTCGTTCAACAGTTTTTCCTTCATGTTCTCCAGCAGCGACACGAGAAATTTGCCCTCAAATTTGTCGCTGAAGCAGAACTCCAGATCGCCCTTCTGGTACAGTACCGTGGTCATCGCACGCCTCCTTGGCATTCCGCCCATCATGTACGCCCCTCGCTTATTCTGTCAAGCAATCGGAAAGGATAAGCGGGAAGGTGTTTGCGGGGGAGGGAGATCCCCTTTTCAAAAGGTGGTCTCCCTCCCCCCACGCCCTCTCCCTCTGCCTAAAACTTTTAATAATGACTCGCTGCCCGTCAGCGCCGGACACGCTGTGCGGACACGGGGCCTGCACGACGTCCGCGGCATTTTACGCCGGAAGTGAATTCCGGCTGCTATGATCGTCGGCGCGACCGCCTGAAGGCAGGTCGCGGGCCCCGGAGCGCTGATAACAATCTGAAAGAAAAAAGAGAAGGCCGGGCAGAACGTTGAAAGACGGCTGTTGTCTGCGAGCAAAGGCCTATTTGAGCGTTGGGAAAACGCAGGAGGGAAAAACAACGGCCCGCCAGGTTGTTGAAAACGACTGTCCTCTGTCAACGAAAGATTCCCAGAGCGTTGAGCGGATGTTCTCCCTCAAGCATCTGGAAATCCCTGCAAACCACACCGATGTTGCCGCAACGCGGAAACATCGGTCGGCAGCCGCAGGCGGGCGCAGCCGCGCACGCCTGCACTGACTGCGCAGCCCGTAACGCGTTTGCCGAGCCTTCCGGCCTTGGCGTCACACGTCTTTTTTCCGCCTGTAAGAAGCCCGCCTTCCGGCATGCGCACGGCACCCGCCGCGCGGCGAAGCCGCAAGGCGAACCAGGGGGGCCCGGGGGGAATTATTTTCCCCGGCGGGGTGCGGGGCGGCGCCCCGCGTGCCTTTCCTGTCCTTTTCCTTTAAATCCCGAGGAATTCCTTTACCGGGGCTTCGAGGTTCCGGTGTTCGCCGGGGCGGAACCAGAGGATGCGCTTGTCGGCGCGGAACCAGGTCCACTGTCGTTTGGCGTAGGCGCGGGTATTTTTCATCCAGAGCTCGAGGCATTCGGGGAGGGACATGTTTCCCTGGAGGAATGCGGCGGTTTCGGCGCAGCCTATGCCGGACCAGCCGGGAGCGGAGGTATCGGGGCAGGCGGCGAGGGCGCGTCTGGCCTCGGTGAGGGCGCCCTGTTCGAGCATGATGTCGATGCGTTTTCTGAGGAAGGGGGAGAGTTCCGGGAGGGGGAGGCCTATGCCGAGGCGAAGGACGGGCCAGGGCGCCGGGGGCGTGGTCTGGCTGTGCCACCACGAGAAGGTTTTTCCTGTCGCTTCCCACACTTCGAGGGCGCGGACGTTGCGCTGGCTGTCGTTTGGGTGGATTTTGGCGGCGTAGTCCGGGTCGATGGCGGCAAGGCGCGCGTGCAGGGCGGGGGCGCCCAGCTTTTCGCATTCTCTGGAGAGTCTTGCGGTAATGGCGGGATCCACGGGGGGAATGGCGGCTATGCCGTCCAGAAGGGCGCGCAGATAGAAGCCCGTGCCGCCCACGAGCATGGGAATGCGGCCTTCCGCGAGGGTTTCGCGAATGGCGGCGCAGGCCATGTCGGCCCACTGGCCTGCGGAGATTTTCCCTGTGGTTTCGAGCCAGCCGTAGAGCCTGTGGGGGCAGACGCTGCGCTCTTCGGCCGAGGGCTGGGCGGTGATGACGGGAAAGTCGCGGTAGACCTGTCTGGAGTCGGCGTTGATGACGGCGACGGGTCGTCCGGCCTTTTCCAGCATGGCGGCGAGGTGCAGGGATGCGGCGGTCTTGCCGGAGCCCGTGGGACCGACGAGGCAGAGAATGCCGGGGGTCGTGCTCATGAACGGAGCTCCTCGCCGGAGCATTCGGGAGCATCGTCGTCGCTCATGTCGTCGCGACCGCAGTTTGAGGAGCCGGGCCAGGAGTCGGGCAGATGGTAGGCGCGGCGCAGGCGGGGAATGACGGTGGGTGGCACGAGGCAGCGCACGTCGCCGCCGAGGGACGCCACGTTGCGGATGTTGGTGGAGCTTATGTACATCCAGCGCAGGTCGGACATGAGGAATATGGTCTGCACGTCGTGCTGGAGCTTGCGGTTCATGAGGGCCATCTGAAACTCGTAGTCGAAGTCGGAGACGGCGCGCAGGCCGCGGAGAATGGCCTTGGCTCCCACGCTGGCGGCGAAGTCCACGAGCAGACCGGCAAAGGGCATGACCTTCACGCCGGGAATGCCCTCAAAGACTTCGCGCACGATGTCCACGCGCTCCTCAAGGGTGAAGAGCGGATGCTTGCCGCAGTCTCTGGCCACGGCGACGATGACGGTATCGAACAGTTCAAGGCCGCGGCGGATGATGCATTCGTGGCCGTTGGTGAGCGGGTCGAAGGTGCCGGGGTAAATGGCTATGCGTTCTTCACCCATACCAGAATCCTCGTGTTTCCATAGAGTCGTTCTGCTTCAAGGCGCAGATCGTACTGGGCGTCGGCGCGGAGCGTGAGCCCCTTTTCCACTTCCGCCACCAGAAAGCCGTCGTCGGCGAGCCAGCCCTGCCGCATGATGTTTCTGAGCGTGGGCTTGAAGAGGTCGGCGCCGTAAGGCGGGTCTATGCAGATGAGCTGACAGGGTTCGGCGGGACGGCGTGCGGTGACGCGAAGGGCGTCTTCCTCATGAATGGCGCAGCGGTCGGCAAGGCCGAGATTGGCGGCGTTCTTGCGCAGGCATTCTGCGGCCTTGTGATCCTTTTCGATGAAGTCGGCAAAGAGCGCGCCGCGGCTCAGGGCCTCGAAGCCGAGGCTTCCGCTGCCCGCGAACACGTCGAGCACGCGCATGGCGCCCCACACGACGCCGCGCGCCTCAAGCATGGAAAAGAGGGATTCGCGCACTTTGCCCATGGCGGGACGGTAGCCCGGTCCGGTAACGGTCTGGAGCGTGCGTCCGCGACAGGCTCCGGCAATGATTCGCATGAAGGGTTCCTGAGTAAGGCGCGGGGGCGCGCCGCCGGAAAAGTTCCGGGAAGAGGTTGGCCGCGCAGAAGAAGCGCGAAGACCTCCCCGGGCCGTGGAGCGGAGGGGAGGCGGAAGACATGGGTCGCGCACAGGCGCGGAAACCGTAAAAATAGCGCGAGAGCGAAGCGCTGACAAGAGGGGCCCCCGCAGGGTGCGGGGGCCGGGCTGAATCAGAGCTGGGAGAGGAAGAGCACGAGATCGCGCTCGATTTCCACGCGGCGGTCGCGCAGTTCGGTCTGTTCCTCCCCGGGGAGATCGTCGCTGCGGGCG
>NZ_CALUWV010000138.1 GCF_944324575.1 uncultured Mailhella sp.
CGGGCATGGTAAGGACACGAGGCCATGCAGTACCGGCAGCCGATGCAGCGGGGCGGAATCTGGCTGACAATGCCGCCTTCTTCGCGCTTGTCGGTGGCGATGACGGGGCATACCGACACGCAGGAAGGCTTGCCGCACTGCATGCAGGGCCGGGGCAGATAGGCCACTTCGTGATCAGGGAAGCTCTTGTGATTGGAAAGACGGAACACGGTGAGCCAGTTGAGCGAACGCAGCTTGTTGCTGCCGTCCACGGCCGGGGCCACGTTGTTTTCCGCCTGGCAGGCCACCATGCACGCGCCGCAGCCCGTGCACTTGTCGATGTCGATGACCATGCCCCATTTTATCTTGAACTGTTTGACTTCAGAAGACATCACGACCCCCCTATGCTCTTGCGGCCTTCACGCCGGCAAGGCCCCAGACCGGCAGTCCGGTTCCGGGCTCTCTGCAAACGCTGGTCAGCGCCAGAACATTCGAGCCCTTGCCTCTGCTGAATTCGTCGAAGGCCGTATGGCCGAGACCGGCGACCAGCGAAACGGTGTCGGGCAGGATGCCTTCAAATATGGCGGCAACCACGGTGATTTCCACATTGTTGCCGGCAACCAGCCTGACGAGGTCCCCGGCTTTTACCTTGAGTTTGGCGGCGGTGGCGCCGTTCATCTGCGCCACGCTGTACTTGCCCTTGAGCTGGTAGTCGGTGACCACCTTGGTGGCGAAGGGCGGAATGGCCGTCTGCGGCGTGCCCATGGCAAGCACCACCACGGGAGCCACCTGAAGATCTCCTTCCGCGCCTCTGGCGGAAGCGGCGGCGCGCATGGCTTCCCAGTTGTAGAACAGCGGGGAGGCGGGCAGGGCGACTTTGGCCGTGTACACGGCGCCTTCGTCCATCATGGCGCGGAAGGGCGCGCCGAGGGCGTAGGCGTGCTTGTAAAGAAGGTCGGGCATGTCCTTCACGCCGAGCTCGATCTTGAGTTCCTGGGCGAGGGCGATGAACAGTTCGCCCGCGCTGCGCGCATCGGCAAAGGGTCTGGCCACGGGACGGGCCAGCGCGTAGGTCACGCGACCGGAGCCGTAGGGCGTCTGCACGTCGTCGAAGGCTTCCATGCCGAGGGCGGCGGGAAGCACGAGATCGCACTCTTCACAGGTCTCGCTCATGAAGCTGGCCACGGCCACGCTGAAGCCGGACTTCCTGATGGTTTCCTTCACGCCGGAATCGGCGGGCAGGGAATAGACCGGGTTGGCCGCGTACACGAGAAGAAGCGCGGGAGCCTTGGCCTTGCCTGCGGCCACGGACTGCGTGTAGTCCACGAAGCTCTTGCGCATGGTTTCGCGGTATTCGGTGGCGTTGGCCACCACGGAAACGGGGAAGGGCAGGTCGAGAAGGCCGCCTTCGCGGTTCACGCTGCCGAGCAGCATGTTGATGGCAATGGCCACCATGACGGGCCCGGCGCTGCCGCCGGCACCGAGGGCGCTGCCCGCGATGACGAGAGGCTTTTTGGCGCTGACGAGGGCCTTGGCCGCGGCTTCGAGGCGTTCAACGGGAACGCCGGTGATGCCGGACACCTTTTCGGGGGTGTAGGCGGCCGCAAAGTCGGCGAAGTTGCCGAGGCCTGCGGCAAAGCCGGTTCTGCCGGCCTTGATGACAAGATGGGCGATGCCCAGAAGCAGCGCCATGTCGGTGCCGCTCTTCATGGGCAGCCACAGATCGGAACCTGCGGCGGTATTGTTCTGCACGGCGCCGGCGTAGATGAACTTCTGCGTGGCTTCGCCGTCCATGGGATGGGTGCGGTTGAACAGGCTGCGGTTGGCGGCCACCACGCCCCAGCTTTCAAGCACGGGAGCGCCCACGGCAAGAATGCAGTCGCTGCCTTCCATGTCGTAGCCGAGCCGTCCCTGACCGCCCATGGCTTCCCAGGCTGCGGCGGCGGGCTTTTCGTCGTCGGGCATGAAGTAGAAGTCGGAAGAGCCCAGCTGATTCAGCATGGCGGACATGACTTCGTTGATGCTCGACGTGGGATCGCCGGACACGGCGGCCACGGAAGAGCCTGCCTGCTGCGTCTTTTCCTTGAGGAGCTTTTCGGCTTCGGCCCAGCTTATGGCCACGTACGCGCCGTCGGGGGAGCGGCGCAGCGGCGTTTTAAGACGCGCCGGACTCACGCGAAGTTCGGCTTCGGCGGCGGCAAGGGCGGTCATGGCCCCGTGGGTCACGGGGTTGTTCTTGTCGCCGATGGTGCGCACGGGCACGCCGCCCACGGTGCGCACAAGAAATCCCGTGCCGGAAGGACACAGCTTGCTCACGGTGGGAATGTACTGGCTTTCGCCCTTTTTCAGGCGCGGAATCCAGCCCCAGTTCTGCGTCCAGTACACGGCGTCGTACAGGGTGTTCCAGATGATGGGAGACGCCACGAGGCCCACGGTCCCGCCGGCGGCAAATTTAAGAAATCCTCGTCTATCCATGATTTCCTCGCTTTTGCCTTACTTGTGGCAGGTGAAGCAGGCGTTGCTGGCGTTGGTGTTGCCCATGGCCATGTGTTCGGCATGGCAACGTTCGCAGCCCCACATCAGCATGGTGTTTTCGGAGTAGCCCGAAAGCCTGTTTTCCCGATAGACGGGAGGCACGTCCGTTTCCGCCACGTTGAGGTGACACCTCGAGCAGAATTCGGCCGTTTCCTTGGGACCCTTGAGTTCGGCCAGAGGACCGAAGTGCAGGGCATGACTGAAGAACACGTTGTCGGGCTGCTTCTGATAGACAAGCCATTCCGACTTGATCTCGCGACCGGTCTGAACGTATTCACGGACGAAACGCGCTTCTTCGGGGTTGGAGCCCAGAACCGTGAAATGGCATTCCGCGCACTGTGCGGTGGTGGGCGTCCCGCTGAATGAGCCGTCGGCGCGTACGAAGTGGCACTGCTCACAGGTCATGCCCTGATTCTGTACGTGCTCGACATGGCTGAAGGCGATGGGCTGCTTCTTGGTTTCCTTCATAAGGTTGGGCAGAACCCACCATCCCAGAATAAGGGCCACTACCAGCCCCACGACAAACGCGCCCCAGCCACAGCTGCATTTCTTTGCCGCGGTCGCCGGTGTGGTTGTGTTGTTCCTCTCCTCCATCCCGATGCCTCGTGCTGGTTGAGGTGATAAAAAAGACAGTGCGCATCTTCCGGCCGGGCCGGAAGGGAGGCATGTCGGAACCGCCTGAAATTCCATGCCTTTACGGCGACGGTTCCAGTGAACTTTGATATATTAGTTCAAAAAGAGGCGGCTTGCAACGGTGAAAACGTCTTTCGTTCGCCTTCATGCGCGGGCGCAAAAGAGACCAAAGGGCCTCATGCGCCGAAATTCCCGCCCTAACTGTGGAAAATTTCAGGATCTTTCCGTTTCTTTCCCTGAATGGCCGCCCGTTTTTTTTCTTGATTGTGCGCTGCAAAAAAAGGTATGTTATTTTTTTCATTTATTAAAGTGTCCATGAATCCTCCGGTTCCCGCGCCGGAGCGGGGAAATCCCCCGGGACTTGCCATAGACGCCTTCCCTTTTTATACTTTTTGCCGAAGCGGTGTTCCGTCTTCCTTTTTCATCAACGTTCCGGGGAACGTCCCTCGTCTCCGAAACAAACGCAAAAGGCGGGTACTTGCATGCAGCAGTCCTTGGATTGTCGTATTTGTGGCAGAAAATTCAGCAAGCGCGGAGGCATCCGGCATCTGTGCAAGGAAACCATCGCAGACTTTGCGCGTTTCGACATCGACGCCGAGGACATGTGCATGTCCTGTGCCATGGACAAGGTGAAGGAACTTTCCCTCGTGCGTGAAGAACGCCTCGGCGACCTCAAGGCAGAGCTCAAGGAATATCAGGACAAGGTGCTTCAGGAAATCGAAGTCTTTACCACTCCGCATCCCGAAACCTGGACCAGCGGCGTCAAGGGCGTGGTTTCCGGCTATGCCGTCATCGGCGTGGGCGCCTTCACCGGCCTTGCCAACGTGCTCACCGACTTCTTCGGCGGCGAGTCCGAAGACTACCTCAACAAGATCCGCATGGCCGAACGCCGTGCCATCAACGTGGCCAAGCTTCAGGCCATCGAAATGGGCGCCAACGTCATTTCCGGCATCCGCCTCGAAGTGAAGAGCGGCTCCACCGGCCTGCTGCTCGTTTCCTGCGTGGGCACCGCCCTTGAACACGGCGCCGTCAACATGCCCGACTTCACCAGAATGCGCGAGCTCTCCGCCGAATACCACAAGCTCAAGTCCGAACGCCTGCCCATCGTGGCCGGCACCTCCGAAAGCTACGCCGAACTCGCCCCCGACAAGGGCGAAAAGTTCCATATCCCCGCCTACCTCTAGGCCTGCTGTCCTGCTGAACCAAAGCCCCGCCTCCCTCCCTCAGGAGCGCGGGGCTTTTTCGTCAGAAAACGCAGGAAACACAGGAAAGGCAGGAAAGGGAGGGGGACGCGGGGCGTCGGCCCGGCCCCCGGGAAGGCACAGGAACGCCGCCCCTGAACCCCGGCGGGGCGTCTTCCGGTTCCCCGAAAGGCAATGCGGGGCGCCGCCCCTGACCCCGCCGGGGAGATAATCTCCCCCGGGCCCCCAAAAAGGCATGCGGGGGAAATAATTCCCCCCGCACCCCCCTGTTTCTTTCAGCTTCTTATCAAACACGGAGGGAACGCAAGGCTCAAAGCTCCGCGCAAATATTCAGGAAAGTTCCGCAAAGGCCGGAAG
>NZ_CALUWV010000139.1 GCF_944324575.1 uncultured Mailhella sp.
TTCGGGGAAAGGGAAAAAGGTTTTCGTGCGATGTGCCGGAAAAAGGCGGGAATGATCGCCCCTCGTCGTTTTTTTGCGGGAGCTTCGGCGTTCGGCGCGGAGTTTGGGCCGTTTTGGCTTGGACGGCGGGGGAACTTGCGTCGGGCAAGGCGGACACGCCGCTTTCAGGCGATGCCGTCCGTCGGCAAGAGGTAAAGGCCCGAGGTGCACGCATGCTCCTGCTGAAAAGCAGAGGGAGTCTTCCGGCCGACATGGGGCATCAAAGGCGCACTCCGGACAAGACGTTTTGAGCAGCGCGCTGTTGAGAGATCCGGCAGCAGCAGGGACGGCGTGTGCAGGTCACAGCGCAACGCTCGGCGTGCAGAAGGCGTCGGGCCGCATTCTTCGCGGGGCGTCGAAGGCAGGGGAGGGCGTGGCCTTGTCGGTACAGAAAACACGATGCGGCGAGCACGGCTTCCTTCGGACTCGGCTTTTCCCGACGCAATGATGCGGGCTTCCGGTGCAGGATGTGCGCTTGCGCCGGAGAACGGAGCATAGTAGCCTTGCGGGGACTTTGCGCGTCATGCCCGACAGTGAGCGGACGATGGACGTCTTGCGGAGCCGGACGCAATGCCTGTCTGTGAGGGGCGAACCGCCGGAGCATACTCTGCCCGGCGCAGGGCTTCCCGCAAAGACAGGAAAACTCAGCATGCATCACGCTTTCCGCGGTATCTGTCCTGCCCGCGGAAAGCCGGAGAAGCAGGCGGGCAGACAATGTAATCATAAGGAGACGCATCATGGCAGAAACGCAGAACATCGGCCTGCATGTGGAGGCCGCCAGCATCCGCACCACCTACGTCAACGCCTTTCAGAGCCGTTATGCGGAAGGTGAGGTGTTTCTGACGTTCGGCGTGAGCCGCATGGAACCCGCTGCCGACGACACGTCGGCAGGAACGCTGGTCGTGGACATGCAGGACCGCATGGCCATGACGCCGCAGAGCGCCCGCCGTCTTGCCGCAACGCTCATCCGCACGTTGCAGGAATATGAGGAGCGTTTCGGGCCGATCATGCCCGCGTCGTCTGCCGACGACGGGAAGAACGGATAGCCGCAACCATACCGGTGCATGAGCGGACATGACGGCGCACGCGCGTTGTGTCCGCTTTTTTTGCGCCTTTTTTCTGTTCTTCTGCGGGGCCGTCCTGCCCGTGTGTCCCCCCTGGGACGGATCTTGTCCCGACACGCCACAGCAGAACGGCACGGGAAAGACGTTCTCCCGGGTCGGACTTTCCGCCCCGTGCCGTTCGTCTTCAGGCGTGTGATGCCTGCCCTCGACAGGCGTGTTTCCACTGTTCCGGCACGGGCCGCCTTGTTTTCCCTCTCCGTTCCGCGCCGGGCCCGAACAAGGGCCCGTGTTTTTTCCCGCAGCCCTGCCATGCGCCTTCGGTGACAGCCCGCGGATTTGCGCCCCGGCGACGTTGTTCAGCGCAGGGGGGCCGCCGTGCCGCCGCTTTCCCGCATGGTCGTGCCTGCCGGAAGGCGGCGGCCTTTTCCTTGAACATTGAATGTCGGATGGGAGCCTTGTCATTTCCGCCGGCTCGAGACCACCATCCGCCCCCTGTGAACGTTGTCTGTCGGACGGAGGCCTTGTCATTCCCGCCGGGCGCATTCATCGCTTTTTCCTCTGCGTTCCTGCCTTGCGCCGGGCCTTTTCTGTTGAGGCCTCCGCGCTTCCGCCTCCTTGGCTGCGGCACGCCGCTTTCTGTTTTCCGATCTTCTGCTTCCCCTGATGAAAAGTTTTGAAAGGAGGATGGGGGCGCGGGGGAAGGAGGGAAAGTTTTTCAAAACTTTCCCTCCTTCCCCCGCATCTCTTTTCCCTGTCCCCCCCTTCCTCTCGTGTTCCGTCATGTTCGCGTAGTTTTTCTTCATGAAGAATTTATAAGCGCTTCACAGGCAGGTCACAGGCCTTGTCCATAGTGGCGGCAGCTTGAAACAACACTGGAGGATAGTATGAAAGCTACCGTGATGATGCCGCTGTGTCTCGGCATGGCGCTTCTGACGGCCACGGCCCAGGCCGCGCCCGCCATTTATCCTGTGGACACGGCGCGTTTTCTGGGCACGTCGAAGTTTGACTTCAAGGTGGAATTCGACCGGGAGCTCAGTCAGTCCGACGTCGACGTCCGCATCAACGGCAAGAGCGTGGCCGACGTGTTCGGCGCGAAGCCGGAGTTCATCAAGAACGAGGAAGGCAAGGGCTCGGCCATCATTCTGCGCAACGTGTCGCTTGCCCCGGGCAAGTATGCGGTAACGGCGAAGGACGGCAGGGAAGAAGCCTCCGCCAAGTGGGACGTGTACGGCACGCCGGAGGTGGCAAAGGCCAAAAACGTCATTCTGCTCATTGCCGACGGTCTCAGCATGGGGCACCGCACGGGCGCGCGTCTGCTTTCCAAGGGCGTGACCAACGGCATGTATAACGGTTATCTTTCCATGGACACGCTGCCCTACACCGGCATGCTCGGCACCTGCAGCGTGGATTCCATTGCCGCCGACTCCGCCAACACCGCTTCCGCCTACATGACCGGTCACAAATCCAGCGTGAACGCCATCGGCGTGTATGCCGACCGCACCAAGGATCCCTTTGACGATCCGCGTCAGGAGAACATCGCCGAGCTTCTGCGCCGCAAAACGAACAAGTCCATAGGCATCGTGTCCGACGCGGAAATCGAAGACGCCACGCCCGCCTCGGTGGTGTCCCACACCCGCAAGCGTTCGGAAAAGGCGGCCATCGTGGGCATGTTTGCCGACATCCGTCCCGAAGTGCTCATCGGCGGCGGCTCCGCGTATTTCCTGCCCCGCACGGTTCCCGGCTCCAAGCGCAAGGATGAGAAGGACTATGTGGAAGACTTCCGCAAGGCGGGCTACACGCTGGCCACCACGCGCACCGAGCTTCTGAACGTCATGGAAAAGACGCCTGATCGTCTGCTCGGTCTGTTCCACACCGGCAACCTCGACGGTGCGCTCGACCGCAAGCAGCTCAAGAAGGGCACGGTGTCCAAGTTCCCGGATCAGCCTGACCTTACCGACTCCATGAACGCCGCGCTCAAGGTGCTGTCCAGGAATCCCAACGGCTTCTTCCTCATGCTGGAAGCCGGTCTGGTGGACAAGTACACGCATCCTCTGGACTGGGAGCGCGCCATTTACGACACCATCATGTTCGACAAGGTGGTGGCTCAGGCGCAGGCCTTCTGTGACGCCAACCCCGACACGCTTCTCATCGTCACCGGCGACCACACCCATGCGCTCAGCATCATAGGCACCGTGGACGACAATCTTCCCGGCGAGCTCATGCGCGACAAGGTGGGCATCTACGCGGCCGCGGGCTATCCCAACTACAAGGACGAGAATGGCGACGGCTACCCCGACAGCGTGAACGTGTCGAAGCGCCTCGCGGCCTTCATCGGCAACTATCCCGACCACTACGAGACCTTCCGTCCCAAGCTCGACGGCCCCTTCGTGCCTGCCGTGAAGGATGAAAACGGTCATTACATCGCCAACGCGGCCTACAAGGACGTTCCCGGAGCCCAGTTCGTGCCCGGCAATCTGCCCCGCACCGAATCCACGGGCGTGCACGCCATCGACGACCTCGTGGTGGGCGCGAGAGGCCCGAACGCCGATCAGATTCACGGTTTCATGAACAGCACGGAAATCTTCCGCATCATGGCCGAGGCCATGGCCCTCGGCAAGTGATGACGGATGCGGAAAGGGGGCGTGGGCTTCCTTTCCATGCTCGCCAGGCGCCCTGAATGTTCGGGGCGCCTTTTGCAGAATACGGGGGACGCGCCCTGTGCGGACAAAGGCCGGAAGGCTGAGCCTTCATGGTTCCCCGGTGGTTCCCGAACCTTTTTCCAACGGAAGCGAATATGAAAATCTGGCTGGCCGTGCTGCTCTGTGTTTTGCTCGGCGTTACGGCCGCGCATGCGGAAACGGAAAACCGCCTCAGCTTCGACGAGCTTTACAGCGGGGGAGGCGCGCTGGGGCTGCGTTTTTCCGACAAGGTGCTGTCCTTTGAGGGCAGCCGCATCGTCATACGCGGCTTCATGGCGCCGCCGCTGAAGGCGGATTCGGACTTTTTCGTGCTCACCCGGGAGCCCGTGGCTCTCTGCCCGTTCTGTCAGTCCGACTCCGACTGGCCGGACAACATTCTGGTGGTGTACCTCTCGGAGAAAGAGCGCTTCGTGCAGAACAACACCGTCATAGAGGTGGAAGGCGATCTGGAAGTCGGTTCCTGGACGGACGAGGAGACCGGCTTCGTGAGTCAGATGCGCCTGCGCAACGCCACCTTCCATACGCTGTGAGGCATCATGGAAAACGACCTTCATCTGCGGAACATACGCTACAGCGTTCAGGACGGCGGAGGGGTGCGCCGCGTGCTGGACATTCCCGACCTGTTTCTTCCCGGCGGCACGCTGGCGGGCATTTACGGCGATTCCGGCTCCGGCAAGACCTCGCTGCTCAACCTGCTCTGCGGCCTCATGCTGCCCGACGCGTGTCAGGGGAGCGAGCTTCGCTGGGGCGAGGATGACCTTCTTGCCATGCCGGAAGGCGCAAGAGACGCCTGGCGGGGACGCTATGTCGGCATGATATTTCAGGATTTTCAGCTTTTTCCTCAGCTTACCGCCATGGAAAACGTGCTTTTGCCCGCCACGTTCCGACATTTTTCCATTCCC
>NZ_CALUWV010000140.1 GCF_944324575.1 uncultured Mailhella sp.
GAGCCGCCGACGATGTTGCCGAGGGAGACGAAGAGGAGGTTTGCAAGGATGCCGGGCATGGTGAGGGCACCGGGGGCGGCGGCGAGGGCTTCGGGGGAAGAGGAGGCGAAGAGGCCTGCGGCGAGGTAGTACATATTGGCCACGGAGTGTTCGTAGCCGGAAGCGACGAAGAGCCAGATGGGGAAGAAGATGAGCAGCGCCTTATGGGCAAGAGCATCGGTACGGGAGGAGAGCCACACGGCGAGGCAGACGAGCCAGTTGCAGAAGATGCCGAGCACGAAGGCTTCGGAGGGGCCGAGGGAGGCCTTGGCGGCGGCGGTACGCAGAACGGCGGCGGCCACCTTGCCGCCTGCGGAGGAAAAGAGGCCGGAAGCATGGAGCAGGCAGGCGACGGCCACGGCTCCGGCGAGGTTTCCCAGATAGACGAGGGCCCAGCTTCTGAGCATGGCGGGCAGAGAAAGGGTTTTGCGGCGCACGGCTTCGGTCATGAGGCAGTTGCCGGTGAAGAGTTCCGCGCCGCCCAAAATCACGAGCATGAGTCCCACGGGAAAGAGCAGCCCGGAAAGGCAGCGGCCGAGGCCGTACGTTTCCGGCGAGGCGGAAAAATCGCAGGCGATCACGGTGGAGCCGAAGGCGGCAAGGGCTATGTAGGCGCCGCCGAGCACGGCAAGCATGAAGGCGCGGTCAACGGGCAGCTCTGCCTTGGCGCGCATGGCGTCGGCCACGGCATCGAGCGTTGCTGCAAAGGTTCTGTCCGCCATGAGTTTCCCCCGTCGGTCGTTGAGGTGAGGCAGGCGCGCCGCCGAAGGCGCGAAAGCGGGCCGAATCATCCGAAAGGCCGGGTCGCTCCCCTGCCCTTTCGCGGCAGAAGCAACGACACGTTCCTTCCCCGCGGCATGATTTCCCGCAAGGGAGCGTGCATTCTGGCAGAGTTCGGGAACTTTGGCAATGTTCAAAACAGCACAAGCAAGGCGGACAGAAAAACGGGCAGGACAGGCGGCCCCGGCCGGGAGATTGCGCGGCCTCTGCCGACCATGCAGGGAAGTACGGGGCGACCCCTCACCCCAAAGAAGCCGAGGCAAGGGCAGAGTGTCGCGCGCCCGGCGCCCCGGCAGCAAGACCGCCATGCCGCATGACGTGCTTTCCGGCCATCCGCAACCATGGCGGCACGGCATTGCCCGTTCTGCCCGGCACAAAAGCGCCCCGTCGTCCGCAGGGACTACGAGGCGCCTTTGTGCCTGACGCACGACCGGAGCCGACAGCGTAAGGAACGCCAGACGATCAGACGTTCCCGCATTGCTCGTGGATGGCTTCAAGAATTTCCCGGCGCATGTCGTCTCTGCTGACGTATTCCTCAAGCGAAACCATGATGGCATCGCCGGCTATCCACGCGCCTATGACTGTGATCGCGCCGCCCACGCTGGCTCCCACGGCGGTGCCTATACCAGGCACGGCGGAACCTATGGCCCCACCCAGGTAAACCCCGGCAGCCACGCTGCCGCCTGCTGCGGCTCCGGTGACGAGCTTTCCGGCCACCAGCTTGGCAATGGTGGTGGCGGCAACTTTCATGGCAGGCTTGCTCAGCGCCTTGGCCGCCACCGCGCCGGCGGCCAGACCGAGCGTCGAACTCACCCCCATGCGACTTTTAAAATCAATGGTGGCATTTCTGTCCAAAAGGTCAAGAAAGCTGCTATCCAGCGCAATGACCGTCACTCCGGCTCCCGGCGCCTCCGTCAGACGGAATTTCTGTCCGGCTTCAGCGACCAGGTAGTCGTACTCATCCTCAAGCTGCCCGAGATTGCGAAGCAGCCTTTCAAACGCCGCCGTGTCAATGCCGTACTTGAGGTTCTCCTCAAGCTTCTCCTGCATGTACTGCTTTCCGTCCCCCACAAGCGTCTTCGCTATGCGCATGTATTCCGCGCCGAGGCTGTAATACCAGTCGAGAAAACGGTCCACGTTGGCTTCCATGGCGCCGCACATACGGGCATGCGACAGCAGCACCTCCTGTTTCGCCTTTGCGATGCGCTCAGAGTAGTCACGCGTCAAGCTCTTCACTTCATCATAGAATCCGCTGCGATACAGTACGCCGTCCACCTGCACGACGAACTCTGTCGAGGTCTTTTTCAACGCTTCCACCTTCTCTTCCGCAGAAGCGCTTCCTGCGCTTGAATCCAGTCCCGCAAACAGGAAGGCCGCCCCCAAGAACATCAGCGTGCCGACCACGGAAAACCAGAACACGCTTTTCCTGTCGCAGGGAGGAACCTCCGTGGACGGGATGGCGCGGGCAATGAAAATCCTTCTCCGCTCCGAGGGCGGAATCATGACCGGCATAAAAGCCGCAAGAACGCTGCCGAAGGAAAAGACGGAAATAACCGCCGAGAGCAAGCCGGCTACCACGCCGCCCTGAACAAGCTGCGAGAGGAAGTACATTTCACAGGTCTGAAGATACGACGAAGCGTCCAGCACCCAATTGATGATGTTGCTGCCGGTCATGATCGCGATGGTGCGGGAATCAAGGGCTTCCTGAATGCTGGCATATGCCGGAGCGTCGTAGCAGCCCAGGAAGGCGGCTCCCATCTGAAGCAGAAACGAGAAGATCACCACGCCCCAAAGACTCCAGCCCATGACGCGTCTGTAGATGAGCCACGGAACAGACTCCGCCGGCGTCCTGCGCGCCATCGGCCCATACATGGCCGCCAAGAAAAGAAGCGTGAGCCCAAGAATGCCGAAATCGACCGGCGACATGGCCGCAAGCCTGACCACGCACAAAAACGACAGCAACATGGCCACCACGACGTTCACCAGAAAAAGCATCAAGCGCCGGGACAAGAACCAGGCTATCCAGCCGCCGGAACGGTAGGTGAGCAAGTTGCGCGTCTGCCCTATGACCGCGCAGTAAAAAAGAAAAAGAACATGAAGAGCGAAAAAGAACATCATGCACGCAAGCAGGAACAGCAATGGCAGATCGGCAAGAAAATGCCGCATCAGCGCAAGCAGCGCGAGGTAAAGCGCGGCGTAGAAGAACATCGTGCGTTTCCGACGAAAATACAGCGTCTGCCGCGTCTGCTCATCGTCAACCTCCACGCTTTTCCAGCCCGAAAGCATCTCCCTGAACGTCATGAATCTTCCCCCTTGCGAACGTTTCCCCCGCGCCCGGCCGAAAACCGGAAAACGCTCTCTCCCCGAAGACGGCAGCGCTGCGCGGCAGGCCGCGTTACGTCCCGAAACCGCGAACGGAGCGCCCTGCCGCACCTTAGGCAAAACTCCGCCGCCTTTCAAGGCCGCACGCAAAAAATCCCGGATGCCCCCAGGCCGAGGGCGCAAAAAAAGCCGCTTCACGCGGCATGAAGCCGACACGAAGCGGCCTTCCGTCGGGGGAAAGGCACGGCGTTTCCGGCACGCGCCGTTTCTGCGGCAGCTCGTCACGCATTGACGTTTTCCGAACGCGCAATCCACGCTTCCGGGCGTTTTCCCCTGTGTTCCGGCGTCGTTCTCGTGATTTTTTTTACACTCGCCAAAACGCCGAATTCCTGTTATCCTTGGCGGATACCTAAAACTCTCAGGGAGAAGCCATGACAAGACACGCCTGCCCCTACTGCTCCTCGGAGGATCTCGGCATCATCGACGTTCTGGGCAAGTCCTATTCCGTAGGCTGCCGCGTCTGCGGCATGAGCGGCCCGCAGGGAACCACCGTGGAAGAGGCGGAAAAGGCCTGGAACGGACTCTGTCTTAAATTCTGCAATCACTGCATTTCCCGCCCGTGGGGACGAGCGCTGGCCAAGCGCGTTCAGCAGCTTTCCGAGGCCGCCCTGTGCGCGCCAAAAGAAACTACTCCCGAGTAACATTTTCCTATTCCCGAGTAACACCCACGCCCGTCTGCCCCGGACACGCTGTACGGACGCGGGGCTTGTACGGTGGTCATTTCATGTAACGGCGGAAGTGAATCCCGCCTATTCATGACCACCGGCGCGGACTCCTGACGTCGTCCGCGGGCCCCAGAGCTTCGGGAGACGGCCGTCCTTTGCCAACGAAGGCCCGCCCGAGCGTTGAAAAGCGGCTGTTCAGGCCAACGAAGGTTTCCCGGAGCTTCGAGCAGACGCTCTCCCCAAAAAACATCTGGAAATCTCTGCTTTTTTCCGCCGCCCGAGTGACGCGAATGCCCGTCTGCCCCGGACACGCTGTACGGACGCGGGGCCTGTACGGTGGTCATTTCATTTAACGGCGGGAGTGAATCCCGCCTATTCATGACCACCGGCGCGGACTCCTGACGTCGTCCGCGGGCCCCAGAGCTTCGAGCAGACGCTCTCCCCCAAAAACATCTGGAAATCCCTGTCTTTTTCCGCCGCCCGAGTGACGCGAATGCCCGTCTGCCCCGGACACGCTGTACGGACGCGGGGCCTGTACGGTGGTCATTTCATTTAACGGCGGGAGTGAATCCCGCCTATTCATGACCACCGGCGCGGACTCCTGACGTCGTCCGCGGGCCCCAGAGCTTCGAGCAGACGCTCTCCCCCAAAAACATCTGGAAATCCCTGTCTTTTTCCGCCGCCCGAGTGACGCGAATGCCCGTCTGCCCCGGACACGCTGTACGG
>NZ_CALUWV010000141.1 GCF_944324575.1 uncultured Mailhella sp.
ATGACGGTGTTCTTGATGCCGGCGGCCTTGTAGGCGATGCCCACGAGCTTGCCGATGGCCTTCTTGGTGAGCACCTTATTGACTTCCTCGAAGGGCAGCACGTGAGGCAGACGTTCCCACACGAGCACTCGGCCGCAGGTGGTGTCGGCAATCTTGCCGTCTTCCATGCGCACGCGGATACGGGCGTGCAGGTCGAGCTGCTTGGCGTCGTAGGCGGCTTCCACTTCCCAGGGACCGCAGAAGACCATGCCCTCGCCCTTGCAGAAGGAACGATCCACGGTCATGTAATACAGACCGAGAACCATGTCCTGCGAAGGAATGATGACGGGGCTGCCGTTTGCGGGGGAAAGAATGTTGTTGGTGCTCATGAGCAGCACGCGGCATTCAATCTGCGCTTCCACGGAAAGCGGAATGTGCACGGCCATCTGGTCGCCGTCGAAGTCGGCGTTGTAGGCCGTACACACGAGCGGATGCAGACGAATGGCCTTGCCTTCCACGAGCAGGGGTTCGAAGGCCTGAATGCCCAGACGGTGCAGCGTAGGCGCGCGGTTCAGGAGCACGGGATACTCGCGCACCACTTCGGCGAGAATGTCCCAGACCACCAGCTCTTCGCGTTCCACCATCTTCTTGGCGCTCTTGATGGTGGAGGCGTAGCCTCTCTTCTCAAGTTCGGAGTAGATGAAGGGCTTGAAGAGTTCCAGAGCCATCTTCTTGGGAAGACCGCACTGATGGAGCTTGAGCGAAGGACCGACGCAGATAACGGAACGGCCGGAGTAGTCCACGCGCTTACCGAGCAGGTTCTGACGGAAACGGCCCTGCTTGCCCTTGATCATGTCGGACAGGGACTTCAGCGGGCGACCGTTGGTACCGGTAATGGCGCGGCCGCGACGACCGTTGTCGAACAGAGCATCCACCGCTTCCTGAAGCATGCGCTTTTCGTTGCGGATGATGATGTCCGGCGCGCCCAGTTCCTTGAGGCGCTTCAGACGGTTGTTGCGGTTGATGACGCGGCGGTACAGATCGTTGAGGTCGGAGGTGGCAAAACGGCCGCCGTCCAGCGGAACCAGAGGACGAAGATCCGGCGGAATGACGGGAATGACTTCCAGAATCATCCATTCCGGCCTGTTGTTGGATTCGAGGAAGGCTTCCACGATCTTCAGGCGCTTGGTGAGCTTCTTCTTCTTGGTCTGGCTCTTGGTTTCCTGCGACTCTTCGCGCAGCTTCACCTTGAGGGCGGGCAGATCAAGCTCTTCCAGAAGGCCGCGGATGGCTTCGGCGCCCATGCCTACCTTGAGGGCCTCGTCACCGAAACGTTCCAGAATCTGAAGGTACTGGTCCTCGGAGATGACCTGCATGCGGCTCAGGTTCGTGGAACCGGGATCGAGAACCACGTAGGAGTCGAAATACAGCACCTTTTCCAGGTCGGCCATGGTCATGTCGAGCAGGGTGCCGATCTTGGAAGGCAGGGTTTTCAGGAACCAGATGTGGGCGACGGGCGCGGCCAGTTCGATGTGGCCCATGCGCTCGCGGCGCACCTTGGAGGCAATGACTTCAACGCCGCACTTTTCGCAGACGATGCCGCGGTGCTTCATGCGCTTGTACTTGCCGCAGTTGCACTCGTAGTCTTTGACTGGACCAAAGATCTTGGCGCAGAAAAGACCGTCACGTTCAGGCTTGAACGTACGGTAGTTGATGGTTTCCGGCTTCTTGACTTCGCCGTACGACCATTCCCGTATGTTTTCCGGCGACGCGAGCGTGATCTGAATGGAATTCAGATTGCGGATGTTCGACACGCTGGAGGTAGCCGCCGTGTCACGGACAGTAAACAGATCGTCCAGACTCATCTATATCTCCCTGGCAAGAGGGTTGGATTCATCTTTGCCTGAGCAGGAAAACGGAGCAACCGGTCTCCTGCGGAAAACGTCCGCGCCGCACCGGTCCCGAAAGAGGACCGATGCGGCTCCCGGGGCAGCCCGGGCGGATTCCGGGGCAGCGCCCCGTCTTATTCTTCAATGACAGGGGTGTTCACGAAGAAGCGGGGCTTGGCCGGCTTCTTGGGCTCTTCCTGTTCAAGATTCACGTTGAGGCCGAGGGACATGAGTTCCTTGACCAGAACGTTGAAGGATTCGGGCAGACCGGCTTCAAGGAAGTTGTCTCCCTTGACGATCTTTTCATACATCTTCACGCGGCCGGCCACGTCGTCGGACTTGACGGTCAGGAATTCCTGCAGCAGGTACGACGCGCCGTAGCCTTCAAGAGCCCACACTTCCATTTCACCGAGACGCTGGCCGCCGAACTGGGCCTTACCGCCGAGAGGCTGCTGCGTCACCAGGCTGTAGGGGCCGGTGGAACGGGCGTGAATCTTTTCGTCGACGAGGTGATGGAGCTTGAGGTAGTACATCACGCCCGTGGTCACGCGGTTGGCGAAGGGTTCGCCGGTGCGGCCGTCGTACAGCACGGTCTTGCCGTCGTTGGGCAGACCGGCTCTTTCCAGCCACGACCAGATCTGGTCTTCCTGCGCGCCGTCGAACACGGGGGTCTTGGTGATGATGCCCTTGCGCAGGCCGAGCACGGCCTTCCGGAGCTCTTCATCGCTCATGCTGTCCACAAGCTCGTCGATGGTCATGCCGTCGGCGCGGGCTGCGGGCAGATCGGCGGCGAAGATGTCCTTCACCTCACGGCGCAGCTCTTCCATGGCCACGCCGTTGTCCACCATTTCGGCGAGCTGGCGGCCGAGTTCCTTGGCGGCCCAGCCCAGATGGGTTTCCATGATCTGACCGATGTTCATTCGGGAAGGCACGCCCAGGGGGTTCAGCACGACGTCAACGGGACGACCGTCCTTGAAGAAGGGCATGTCTTCTTCGGGAAGAATCATGGACACGACACCCTTGTTGCCGTGACGGCCGGCCATTTTGTCGCCCACGGAAAGCTTACGCTTGATGGCGATGTGCACCTTGACCATCTTGATGACGCCCGGAGGCAGATCGTCGCCTTCGGTGGCCTTCTCGCGCTTGGAGTCGTAGAGCTTCTTCACCACTTCGAGCTGGCGGTCGTAGGCTTCCAGCATATGCACGATCTGGTCGTTGACGTCCTTGTTGCGCAGGATGTCGGCCAGACGCTTGATGGGAAGCTCAAGCATGACGTCCCAGGTAAGCTCGCTGCCTGCGGCGGCCAGCACTTCGCCCTTGCGCTTGCCGGCGATGTCCACGGCCAGAACCTGACCTTCCATGAGAGGACGCATGCGCTCGCGGGTACGCTCGGTAAGAGCGCGGACATGATCCGCTTCCTTGCGGTCGAGCTTGGCGATCTCGTAGGCCTCGATCTCGCGGGTGCGGTCGTCCTTCTCGCCGGAACGGCGGTTGAACACCTTCACGTCGATGACGGTACCCTCGATTCCCGGGGGAACCTTGAGGGAGGTATTCTTCACGTCACGGGCCTTGTCGCCGAATATGGCGCGCAGCAGCTTTTCTTCAGGAGTGAGCTGCGTTTCGCCCTTGGGCGTGATCTTGCCCACGAGAATGTCGTCGGGCTTCACGGACGCACCGATGCGGATGACGCCGCTGGCGTCAAGGTTGTGCAGCATGTCGTCGCCCACGTTGGGAATGTCGCGGGTGATTTCTTCCGGTCCGAGCTTGGTGTCGCGGGCGGCCACTTCGAATTCTTCGATGTGGATGGACGTATAAATGTCGTCCTTTACCGCGCGCTCGGAAATGAGCACGGCGTCTTCGTAGTTGTAACCGCACCAGGGCATGAAGGCCACGACCAGGTTCTTGCCGAGAGCCAGTTCGCCGTTTTCGATGCCGGGACCGTCGGCGAGCACGTCGTTCTTCTTCACGCGCTGACCGGGGTAGCAGGTGGGCTTCTGGCCGAAGCAGGAGTTCTGGTTCGACTTGTGGTACTTCAGAAGGTCGTAGCTGCGCACGCCGCCGCGGTCTTCCATGTACAGATCGTCGTAGGCCACGATGACGCGCTCGGCGTCGGCATAGCGGACCACGCCGTCGCCTTCGGCCAGAAGGCAGGCGCCGGAGTCGCGGGCCACGTCGTATTCCATGCCCGTGCCCACCAGGGGACGTTCGGAACGCAGAAGCGGAACGGCCTGGCGCTGCATGTTGGAACCCATGAGGGCGCGGTTGGCGTCGTCATGTTCCAGGAAGGGAATGAGCGCGGCGGAAATGGACACCATCTGGCTGGGCGAAATATCCTGCAGGGTGACTTCGTCGCGGCTCGCCATGAGCACGTCGCCGCCGGTGGAACGCACGGTCATGTTCTCTTCAATGAAGCGGCCGGTTTCATCCACGGGAGCGTTGGCCTGAGCGATGATCTGATCCTTTTCGCAGGAGGCATCG
>NZ_CALUWV010000142.1 GCF_944324575.1 uncultured Mailhella sp.
TCACGCGCCGTGCCTGTCCTCTCCCCTTCCCGGTCGGCGCAACGACACGGCCGCCGCTCCCTTTATTAAAAGTTTTCGGAAGGAGGATGGGGGTGCGGGGGAAGGAGGAAAGCCCTTTTTCAAAAGGGTTTCCTCCTTCCCCCGCCCGATCTCATCCTGTCTTTCTATTCTTTCTACTTGCCGCCGTCGTCACCGACCTTGAGGGCGGCGAGGAAGGCTTCCTGGGGAAGTTCCACGTTGCCCATGCGTTTCATGCGCTTTTTGCCTTCCTTCTGTTTTTCGAGGAGCTTGCGCTTACGGGTGATGTCGCCGCCGTAGCATTTGGCGAGCACGTCCTTGCGGTAGGCGGACACGGTTTCGCGGGCGATGACCTTGTTGCCTATGGCGGCCTGGATGGCGACCTCGAACATCTGGCGCGGGATGGTGCGCTTGAGCTTGAGGGCGAGGGCACGGCCGTAGGGGTAGGCGTTGTCTTTGTGCACGATGACGGCGAGGGCGTCCACGGGGGCGCCGTTCAGCAGGATGTCCAGCTTGACGAGCGAGGATTCCCGGTAGTCGATGGGCGTGTAGTCCATGGATGCGTAGCCGCGCGTGCCGGACTTGAGCTTGTCGAAGAAGTCGAACACGATTTCCGCGAAGGGCATTTCGTAGGTGATGACGGCGCGGTTGGTGGTGATGAATCCCAGATTCTTCTGAATGCCGCGCTTTTCCTCGCAGAGCTTGAGCACGTTGCCCACGAATTCGGTGGGAACGTGGATGTCCATGCGTACGTAGGGCTCGTAGAGGGCCTTGATCTTGGAACCGTCGGGGAACTTGGCGGGGTTGTCGATGTCGAAGGTCTTGCCGTCGGTGGTGTCCACCTTGTAGATGACGGACGGGGCCGTGGCGATGAGTTCCACCTGAAATTCACGTTCGAGGCGTTCCTGAATGATCTCCATATGCAGCAGGCCGAGGAAGCCGCAGCGGAAACCGAAGCCGAGGGCCGAGGAGGTTTCGGGCTCGAAGGAGAAGGCCGCGTCGTTGAGCTGGAGCTTTTCGAGGGCGGTCTTGAGGTTTTCGTAGTCGGCGGCGTCGGTGGGATAGAGACCGCAGAACACCATGGGCTTGACTTCCTTGAAGCCGGGCACGGGGGCGTCGGCGGGATTGTCGCGCAGGGTGATGGTGTCGCCCACGCGGGCGTGGCCGAGTTCCTTGATGTTTGCGCACAGAAAGCCCACTTCGCCCGCGGCGAGTTCGCTCACGTCCACGGCGTTCGGCGAGAACACGCCGAGGCGTACCACTTCGTAGTCGCGATTGCCGGCCATGAGATGGATGACGTCGCCGAGCTTCAAGGTGCCTTCCATGATGCGGAAGAGCACCACGACGCCCTGATAGCTGTCGTACCAGGAATCGAAGATGAGGGCCTTGAGCGGCGCGTTGCGGTCGCCGCCGGGAGCGGGCAGGCGGTGCACGATGGCATCGAGCACCTTGTCGATGTTGAGGCCGGTCTTGGCGGACACGTCCACGGAGTCGGTGCAGTCGAGACCGATGGTGTCCTCGATTTCCTGGCGCACGCGGTCCGGCTCGGCGCTCGGCAGGTCGATCTTGTTGAGCACGGGAACGATTTCGTGGTTGTGATCGAGCGCCATGTAGACGTTGGCAAGAGTCTGCGCCTCCACGCCCTGGGTGGCGTCCACCACCAGCAGCGCGCCTTCGCAGGCCGCAAGCGAACGCGACACCTCATAGCCGAAGTCCACGTGTGCGGGGGTGTCGAGGAGGTTCAGCACGTACTTTGTGCCGTCCTTGTCGGTATAGGGAATGCGCACGGTCTGCGCCTTGATGGTGATGCCGCGCTCGCGTTCCAGATCCATTTTGTCGAGGTACTGTTCGCGGGCTTCCCGGGCGCTCACCACGCCGGTGTATTCCAGAATGCGGTCGGCAAGGGTGGACTTGCCGTGGTCGATATGGGCAATGATGCAGAAATTGCGGATTTTGTCGAGTGAGGTCATGCGTCTCTGGGGTAGAAGTTGACGGCGTCTTTCACCGCGATGGCGACATGGTAACGCGCGGGGCGGTCATGTTCAAGCAGCCGGGGTTGAACGGAACGGCATGCGGCGTGTTGTCGCCCGCCTTATTTTTGCGTGCCGAAGCCCGGAATGGCCAGCTTTTTTTCCAGCTTTGCCAGAAGCCAGGTGGCCGCACTGACCATGACAAGGTAGTAGCACGCCGCCACGAGATAGACTTCCGTGGGACGGAACGTGCGCGAAACCAGCACCTTGGCTTCGCCGGTGAGCTCGATGCACGTGACGATGTATGCCAGTGAGGAATACTTGATGAGATAGATGATTTCGTTGCCGCAGCCGGGCAGAGCACGACGCACGGCCTGAGGCACGATGACGGACCAGATGGTCTGCCACCTTGTCATGCCGAGAGCCTGCGCAGCCTTGATTTGTCCCTGCCTTATGGAAAGCAGGGCGCCGCGCACGTATTCCGACTGGTAGGAGGCCGTGCACACGATGAATCCTATGAGCGCGGCCGCGTAGGGCGAGAGATAGATTTTCACGCCGGGCAGGCTGGGCAGGCCGAAATAGAGTATCATGAGCTGCACGGTGAGCGGCACGCCGCGTATGACGGCCACCACCGCGTCGGTGCCGCGGCGCATCCAGGGCGTGCCGAACACGCGCATGACGCCCATGACCACGCCGATGAAGCCGCCGATGAGCGAGGCGGGAATGATGAGCTGAAGGCTCATCATGAGGCCTCTGTCCAGATAGGGCATGACGCGCCCGGTGAGGAAGTTCATGTCGATGAAGTCGAGCATGGTCAGTTCTGCGCCTCCTGCGCGGGAGCGGCTTCGCCGCACAGTTCCAGAAGGCGCGTGCAGAAGTCCTGCGTGCGGGTCTGCGCGCCCGGGGCGAGAAGCACTTCGGGCGCACCCTGTTCGATGACGCGTCCGGCTTCCATGAACAGGATTTCCGTGGCCACGGCACGGGCAAATTCCATCTGATGGGTGACCATGATCATGGGCATGCCGTGGGCGGCAAGATCGCGTATGACGGTGAGCACTTCGCCCACGAGTTCGGGATCGAGGGCGGAGGTGGGCTCGTCGAGCAGCAGAATGGTGGGATCCATGGCCAGGGCGCGCGCAATGGCCACGCGCTGTTTCTGTCCGCCGGAAAGCTGGGCGGGGTAAAGTTTAGCCTTGTCCTCAAGGCCCACGCGGGCGAGTTCCTGATGGGCGCGCTCCAGCGCGTCGGCACGGCTCATGCCGCGCACCTTGCACAGGGCAAGCGCTACGTTCCGCTCGGCGGAAAGATGGTCGAACAGGTTGAAATCCTGAAAGATCATGCCGACATGCTGACGCAGGTCGTACAGTTCCTTCGTATTCTTGAAGTCAACCTTGCGTTCGCCGAGCCAGATTTCTCCCTGATCGGGTTCAAGCAGGCAGTTGATGCACTGCAGAAAGGTGCTCTTGCCCGCGCCGGACGGGCCGATGAGCACCTTGACATCGCCCGGATGCATGCTGATGGAGCAGTCGTCGAGAATTTTGCGGCCGGTGAGATATTTGGTGAAGTGTTCCGCGCGAAGAATGGGGGTGTCGTTCGTATGAGCGTTCATGGTTTCTCCCGGCATCACATGCCGGCGTTGCTGTAGCCGGGAATGCGGGCTTTTCGTTCGAGGCGGCGGAGCAGGGTCACGCCCGCCATGGTGATGGCGAAATAGATGAGTCCGGCGGTGATGTAGAGGGGCAGGTGCTCGTAGGTGCGCGAGGCCACGAAATGGGTGCGCGCCATGATCTCGGGCGTGCCGAGGGCGAAGCACATGGCCGAGTCCTTGAGCAGAATGGAATATTCATTGGACCATCCGGGAATGGACAGCCTTAGAGCCTGAGGAAGAATGACGTGCCGTATGGTCTGAAAGTCGGTCATGCCGAGCGCCCGGCCCGCCTTGAGCTGACCTGCCGGAAGGGACATGATGGCCCCGCGGAATATCTGGGACTGGTAGGCCGCGCTCGTCATGCCGAGCACGATGCATGAGGCTCCTATGGTGCCCACGTC
>NZ_CALUWV010000143.1 GCF_944324575.1 uncultured Mailhella sp.
CATCGGCAGATATCTGCTTCGTGTCATGCACCTGTTCCCTCAGTGTGAAGTGGCCGTCATCAACGGTCACCGCGCGAGCAACGAGGAAATGGCGTACCTGCTCAAGTATGATTCCGTTCATGGCCGCTTCCCCGGCAAGGTGGAATCCACGGAAAACGGTCTGCGCCTCGACGGCCGTGAAATCGCCATCACCCGTTGCGACAAGGGTGAATGGAAGTGGGGCGACTACGGCGTCGATATCGTGGTGGACACCTCGGGCACCCTCAGAAAGCGCGATCTTCTGGCCCTGCACATGAACTGCGGCGCAAAGAAGGTCATCATTTCCGCGCCCTGCAACGACGCCGACGCCACCATAGTCATGGGCGTGAATCAGGACATCTACGATCCGGCCAGACACGACGTCATTTCCGCCGCTTCCTGCACCACCAACTGTCTTGCTCCCGCCGTCAAGGTGCTGCACAACGAATTCGGCATCCTGCACGGCCTCATGACCACCATTCATTCCTACACCATGAGTCAGCGTCTTCTGGACGGCACGCAGAAGGATCTGCGTCGCGGCCGTGCGGCGGGGCTCTCCATCATCCCCACCACCACGGGAGCCGCGGCGGCCGTGGGACTGGTCATTCCCGAACTCAAGGGGCTTCTCAACGGCGGCGCTCTGCGCGTTCCTACGCCCGACGTTTCTCTTGTGGACTTCACCTGCGAGCTCAAGACGGAAGTCACTGCGCAGGAAGTCAACGCCGCGCTCAAGTACGCCTCCGAAACCTGGCTGTATGAAGCGCTCGGTTACTGCGACGAACCTCTGGTTTCCATAGACTACGTGGGTGACACCCACGGCGGCACCATCGACGCCTCATTCACCACGGTCATGAACAAGACCATGCTCAAGATCGTGGTCTGGTATGACAACGAATCCGGCTTCACCCATCAGCTCGGCCGTCTGATCCGCCTTGTGGCTTCCCATCTGGAAGCGTAGCGGCAGCGGCGATTTTTCGAGAATATGAGGGGGCGTTTCCCCCGCAAACGTGATTATGAGGCCTTTATGAGCATGGATACCATGAACGAAACTGGTTCCCGTTTTATCATGACCGGCGCGGACATCGTCCGCATCGGCGAATCCGCGGAAATGCTGGTGGGCGGCAAGAACTACAACACCGCGCTCATCAGCCGCGTGGAAGGCATACGCACGCCTCAGTTCCGCGCCATTCCGGCTACGGCCTTCCACGTGGTTCTCGACGAGAGCCGCGTGAACGCCTCTCTGGTATACGACGTGGTGGACAAAGCCATGGCCGGCGTGGACTGGGCTTCCCCCGCCGTCGCTTCCGATCATGGTTTCTTCGGCAGTTTCGTGCGCCGTGCGGCCGCCGAAATCCGTGAACGCGGCGTCGGAAAGAGCGCCAGCACCTGCCTGCGCGATTTCATCAATCAGGTGGTGCACGGTTTTGCCGAATCTCAGGAGAACATCGACCAGCTCCGCCGTCGTTCCATGCTGGTGCAGGCCGCCATTCTTTCCATCAGTCTGCCTGCCGAGGTGGACGAGGCCGTACGCCGCGCCTACCGCGACATGTGCGACGAGGCAGGAGAAGGGGAATTTCCCGTGGCCGTGCGTTCCTCTGCTGCCGGTGAGGACTCCCGCAAGAAAGCCTTTGCCGGCCTTCAGGACACCTTCCTGAACATTACCGGCGAGGACGCCGTGGCCGAAGCCTATCTGTGGGACTGCGCTTCCGCGTACAACCTTCGTTCCATGACCTACCGCCGCGAGGCCATTCTCGATGCCCTGGCTCATGCCGAGCAGGAAGGCGATCCTTCCATCGCGGAAAATGCCCGCAGGGAATGGGCCATTGAGAACACGGCGCTTTCCGTGTGCATCATGCGTATGATCCGTCCCGTGGTGGCCGGCACCGCCTTTTCCGCCGACACCGCCACAGGCTGCCGCGGTACCACCCGCAATGATCTTGTGAGCATTGATTCGAGCTACGGCCTCGGCGAATCCATTGTGGGCGGCATGGTGACTCCCGACAAGTTTTATGTCTTCCAGCGTGATGACGGCACCGACGTGGTGCTTCGCTTCATGGGGCACAAGACCGTGCGCATGGTATACAACGAAGGCGACGACGGCACGCACATCGAGCCCGTGCCTGCGGATGAGGTGAACCAGTGGGCTCTCGGCGAAAATCAGCCCATAGAAGTTGCCCGCGGCGTGCGCGCCATCAGCAAGGCCTACGGCGGCATCATCATGGACACGGAATTCTGCATCGACGACAAGCAGCGCCTCTGGTTTGTGCAGGCCCGTCCTGAAACCCGCTGGAATGCCGAGCTCGACGAACATCCCTACACCATTTTCATGCGCCGCAAGGAAGTTTTGCCCGAAGCCGCAGCCAAAGGCGAGGTGCTTCTTTCCGGCAACGGCGCGTCCCGCGGCGCCGGTCAGGGCACGGTGCGCTTTTTGCGTTCCGCCCTTGAGCTGAACCGTATCCATCCCGGCGACATTCTTGCCGCCGAGCGTACCGATCCCGACATGGTTCCCGGCATGCGCGTGGCTTCCGCCATCATCGCCAACGTGGGAGGCGACACCAGCCATGCGGCCATCAGCTCCCGCGAGCTCGGCATCGCGGCAGTCATCGGCGTGCAGAATCCTCTTGCCATGCGCGCCATGGACGGCATGCCCGTTACCGTGGACGGCACGCGCGGCCTTGTATACCGCGGTCTGCTGCCCCTGTGCGAAGTGGGCGGCGAACTGGATATCACCAAGCTGCCCGCCACGCGCACTCACGTGGGCATCGTGCTGGCCGACGTGAACCAGGCGCTGTTCCTTTCCCGTCTGCGCAACGTGCCTGACTTTGAAGTGGGCCTGCTGCGTGCGGAATTCATGCTGGGCAACATCGGCGCGCATCCCGCGGCGCTTGAAGCCTACGACAACGGTACCCTGGAAGGCTTTGTGGAACGCCGCCTCGCGGAACTTGAGGATCAGGTGAGCCGTCGTGTTTCCGAACAGATCGCCGTGGGACAGGTCCTCGCGCCCTTTGCCGAGGTGCAGCTCAAGCCCTACGTGGTGCAGCTCATGGACATGGCGTCGCTCTACGCCAACACCTCCAGTGTGCCCCGCGCCGAAGCCCTCATGGCCGAGTACATGCAGCGCGCCGAGATGAATCAGGAAACGCTGCAGACTTCCGGCGACCTGCGCACGCACATCCGTGTGGTCATGGGTGCCGATGAACCCGGATCCACCGTCACCGAGGAAGAAGTGAAGGCCGCCATGTCCGCGGCTTCCAAGAAGCCTCTCGTGCAGGAAGTGCTCATGCGCATAGGTGCCATACGCCGCAGCGTGGCCGCCCGTACCCACCTCGGAAAGGAAATCGAGGAGGTGCGCAGCATTCCTGAAAAGATTGAGCAGCTCATCGTGAGCAACGGCCATGTGAGCGGCCGTGATCACTACATCCGCACGCTCGGCCGCAACCTGGCGCTCTTTGCCATGGCTTTCTACGGCAAGGACATCGTGTACCGCACCACGGACTTCAAGAGCAACGAATACCGCAACCTGCTCGGCGGCTGCCTGTTCGAGCACACGGAAGACAACCCCATGCTGGGCTATCGTGGCGTTTCCCGCGATATCCACGACTGGGAAATCGAAGCCTTCAAGCGCGCCCGTACGCTCTACGGCGGTACGAACCTCATGCTCATGCTGCCTTTTGTGCGCACGCTGGAACAGGCGCGCTCCATGCGTTCCTATCTGGCCGACGTGCACGGCCTGAAGAGCGGCGAGGACGGACTCAAGATCCTGCTCATGTCGGAGCTGCCTTCCAACGCCATTCTGGCGCGTCAGTTCATCAGCGAGTTCGACGGATTCTCCATCGGTTCCAACGACATGACGCAGATGGTCCTTGCCACCGACCGCGACAACGCGGAGCTTGCACACATCTACGATGAAGAAGACCCGGCGGTCGTCTGGGCCATTCTGACCACCATCTTCACCGGTCAGAAGTTCTGCAAGAAGGTGGGCTTCTGCGGTCAGGGCGTGGCC
>NZ_CALUWV010000144.1 GCF_944324575.1 uncultured Mailhella sp.
AGTGTTTATAACTTACGCATAACTATAAGTTTTCGGGAACCCCCAGCCTAGCTGGGGGTTTTCTTTTAACCAAAAAGCCGTAACCCTGTTCGGATTACGGCTTTTGTTCTCTTACTGGTGCCCAGGGGGAGACTCGAACTCCCACGCCATTCGGCGCTACCACCTCAAGATAGTGTGTCTACCAATTCCACCACCTGGGCACAGCCAGTCTTGTATAGCAAAGCGCCGTGCTTGGCAAGTGTTTTTTTTCATTCCGGCAAAATTTTACGTTCAGAGACCCGACGTCAGCCTCCGGTTCTCTTCTTTCCGCCCGGCACGGCCCTTGCCGAATGCTGCCGTCAGCTCTGTGCCCGCATCCGCCGTGACCGAGGAAAGCGACAGGCAAAACGCAGACCGCTCAAATCCTCCGCCGTTGTCGGCAACTTTTCGGCTTCGGGGCTGTCGCGGCAGACGACGCTTTCGCCCCCCTGCCCGAACAGTCGGTCCTCAGGTATGCCTCTGCGCAATGCTCAACCGGTACAGACACGTTTCCGCAGAGCGATGCGCCAGAAAACAATGATGCACTCTCAGCGCATTTTTCGGCTTCGGAAACTGCCACATCTCGCGTTCCCCGGCCTTCATCCCCGGTACGCGCGGGTACGCTCGCGCCATCACGGACGGCTGGCAGGTTGACAGCGCGCGCCGCTCCGGCTATAGTACTCTTCACCTTATATGTTCAGGGAACCGGACGGCGGTCACGCCGCCAACCCCGCCAGGTCCGAAAGGAAGCAACGGTAACGGTTGTTGCCGGGTGTCCGGTTCCCAAAAGGGCGCAACGAAAGTTGCGCCCTTTTGCTTTTAATCGACTCCACAAAAAAGGCGGAAGAGTGCTCTCCCGCCTTCTTCCACGACCGTGCGGACATGTCAGTAAGCACCTCGTTGTCCGTCACTCCGGGGAAAACGCCGTTCAGGCGGTTCAGGCCGCAGCACCTTTCCGCCACGTCGTTTCATGAAAACCGTCATCCTGCATTTCCGCAGAAGACATACAGCAAAACCGGGAAACGCTTCCCCTGCTGCCGCCTCCCCCTGTTGCGGCATCATGTTCATACAGGATTATGGTCAGATCAGGCTCTGCGTTCCTTCTCTCCCGCCTGACGCTCGTCCATGGCAGGGCCGGAAACGGACATTCCCGCAGAGGGACCGCGAAAGGCGCCGGGAGTCACGTGCGGAGCGTCGTTTCTGGCGGCGACCAGAGAGTAGCCGAGCTTTCCGGCCATGTACTCCAGCGGCTTGGTGTCGCCGGTCTGCATCATGATCTGAAGCAGCGTTTCCGCGCCGAGCTTGGCTCCCGTGTCGTACGGATTCACTTCTCTCAGAAGCGTAGAATACGGCTTTCCGATGGCCTTTGCCAGATCTTTGGCAGGCACGGGGTTGTCCAGGACAAGATTGTGAATGAGAGTTGAAAGTTCTGATACCATGGTACCTCCTCAATTTTCTCGAAAACGACTTTTCCGCCAAAATAATCCTGTCGCCTTCATGAGAAAACATTACATAACACTGATAACAGTGTATTTCACTTTTGATAGTTTACGTCAATAAAAATGCAATAAAAATAATACCCTGTCATTTTATAGATAAAACGTACGAATTTATGAACCGCAATGCATGAAATTGCGTCATGAAATGCTTTCTTTTCATGCAGCATTTCAAATAATGCGTCAGCGCTGATCCCCTTGAAAGTTTTTTCCTTATGGCATACAAAGAAAACATTGCACGCTTTAAACTACGGCAGGATCTCCATGACGACACCTCGCGCTCATACTCTGCATCGCTGCCTTCCGCTGCTGATTCTGTTCGCGGCCCTTCTCATGATGACCGGCTGCGGCAAGCAGACCTATCGCCCCACCTACACGCAGCAGAGCAGCGTGGCCTCCGGCAGCGGCGCAGCCATTGCAGCCACGGCCAAAAGTCAGCTCGGACGCCCCTATGTTTCCGGAGGCTCCACGCCTTCCCGTGGCTTCGACTGCTCCGGCCTCGTGTACTGGGCCTGCGCCAGCAACGGCATTTCCGTTCCCAGAATCAGCCGCGATCAGGCCAGCGTCGGGCAGCGCATTCCGCGCGGCAGCCTCCGTCCCGGCGACATCGTGGTATTCAAAATCCCGCGCTCGGGCTACCACACCGGCATCTACATCGGCCAGAACAACTTCATTCACAGCCCCAAGCCGAGATCCCGCGTGCGCATCGAATCCCTGTCCGTCAACTACTGGAAGCGCTATTACGTTACGGCCCGACGCGTGACGCGCCGCTGACCTGCCGGAAAACAGGCCCGCGCTCTGCCGGACAGCGTGTTCCGCATTGCGTCCGTCTGTCGACGCGTCGTCCGGCTCCGCCCCGCGCCCGTTCAGGTTCTCCCATGACCGGAAAACTTCCGCCCCCGCAGATACGCCCCTACCGGCGGAATGGCTGATGCCCGGACACCCCGCGTTCTTCCCCTGCGCGCCAGATACGGCCCGATGCAGCGACTGTCTGCCGCCTGAAGCGTCCGACCTGAAACGCGTCAGTCCGTTCTTCCGGGTACAAGACGCGGAGAATCCGTTACCCGCCGTGCGTTCCGGCTCCGAAAAGACGTCGATCCCCGGGGCCGGCAGTCGACGATCTCCGAAAACGGTGCTTTCCGCCCGCTTTTCGAAACAAAACAGCGTTCCTTCCAGACAACGTGTCCGAGCGTTCACGCTTCTTCCCTCTTTTGAGATGATTTTTGATGAAATATCAAAAAACTTATATATCCTTCAAAACATATTGTAAATTATAAAAATAAAATATTTTATTGCATTGATATACTTACTTTTTACTCTTTAAAAATCCATGTTTGAAAAAAGACGTCCGTCACGGGCCCTCCCCTGTCCGTTTCCGGGGACGGACAACGACGTTTTCCGCACATCGGCGGCGTTGTCCGATGGTCTGCGCAGGGCACAGAACGCATTCAGGACATCTGTCGTCTTACCGTCGGAGTCTCTGTGGCCTGGCCGCCCTCCGTCACGGGACGTGCAGACAGCACAGCCGCCCTAACGACAAGGCAGAAAGCTCTTTTCTGTCCCGGCCGCCCCGTCGGATGACGCCCATTCCCCTGCGCTGCTCCCCCTTCATGACACGTGCGGAAAGAACGTGCTGAAACGTGCATCCGTCTTCACGGCGCGCGTCATCCCTTCACGCCGGCAGACGCCGGTGTTTCTGCGGCCGCAAGGCTTCCGGTTCTGCCGCTTCCCCGCTCTGACTGACGCCTGTCGAAGCGAGCCCTGCCTTCGCCTCTTCCTTTAAATACTGTTCCTCTGCCCGATACATGCCCTGCATGAGCTTCGGCGCAAAAAAAAGCGTGACTTCGAAGCTCCCGCTTCAGAAATCACGCCGCGTGTCCGGACGACGCCCTCTCCGGTGTCGCATCCTTCGTGCGTCGCCCGATGGAAGTCCCCCTAGAACAGCGTATCACCCTGTTCAAAGGCCTGCTGATAATACGTTTTCAGATCCCGGCAGAGATCTTCGAGAATGTCCCTGCGGCTGAAGGCGTTGTTCCAGATAAGGTAGATGTTGTGCGCCATGAGCGCCATGTTGTCCATGTCGAGAATGACGAGGTTCTTCATGGACTCGTCGCGCGCTATGCGCTTGGCCAGCCCCAGCGGCACCACGGCCCAGCCTATGCCGAGCGAGGCCCAGTACATGGCGGCCACCACGTCGTTCACCTCCCAGTACTGGGAGCTGAGCAGATACCGCTCGGCCCGGGTGCGGTTGAACACGATCTGCCGGTACTGCGCAAGATCCTCCAGCTTCACGCTCTTCATCTGACCGAGAGGCGATTTCCGCGAAGCCACGAGGCAGTAGCGCATCTGACCGAGGCACACCATTTCGCAGTTGTTCTTTATTTCCGTCAGCTGGCCGCCCACAATGCCTATCTGCGCGCTTCCCTCGCTCACCTGCTTCCATACGGTGTCC
>NZ_CALUWV010000145.1 GCF_944324575.1 uncultured Mailhella sp.
CATGGCGCCGCGCATGGCAAAGGCCCAGCCCTTCACCGTGACGAGCAGGAAGAAGGCCAGCATGACAAGCTGAATGACGGGAGCGAGATACTTGTCGTACACGCCGGAGGGCAGATGCTCCACCAGAATGCGCACGCCGAGATGCCGGCCCTGTCTGAGCGCGGCGGCGCTGCCGAGCATGGCCATCCAGCACATGCTGAAGCGCGCGATTTCTTCGCTGGTTTCAAAGGTGAACAGATGGGTGAAGCGGCAGAAAACCTGACCCAGCGTGGCCACGACCATGACAATGCAGAGGGCGATGCCCAGCCACAGGCTGATCTTCATGAGAACGTTCGTCAGCCTGTTGACCTGAAGGGAAATCAACGTCATGACATTTTTCATTAGGGTAAACCTCAAATAAAGGAGAAGCGCGTACCCTGCGCTTCTGCTAAGGCCCGCACAGGAAAAAGTCGGGGACGATGCCACCGTCAAAAGACCGTGCGGATGTTACGGGACAAAACAACCGGGAAAGGCTCATTCCGCAGAAAAAGCCTTTCCCGGGAACACTTGAAGGCCGTGGGCGCGTTATTTGCCGCGGGCTATCTTCACCATTTCCTGAGCTTCGCGGATGCATTCGTCAACGAGCTGCTTTTCGTTGCCGGCCACCTTGGCTTCGGCTTCCTGAGCAGCCTTGACGGCGCCGTCCACCCATTCCTGGCCGATGCGGTCGGCAATGATCTTGAGGGCGGCGGGCTGGGCGGCGTCGCGGAACATCTTCTGTTCTTCGGGCGTGGGCTGATGAATCTTCATGCCCTTGTCGGCCATGTCCTTGAGGGCCGCGGCGTCGCTGGCGGCGGTGATGCCGGCGTGCACGATGCAGAAGGCTTCGGCGCCCTTGTAGAGGGCTTCCTGCTGGGCGGGGGTCAGGCTCTGGAACTTGTCTTCGTTGATGAAGATGACGAGCGGGCCGTACAGATGGCCGTCGAGCACGAGGCTGTCCTGCACTTCATAGAACTTGGAATCGTAAATGTTGGCAATGGGGCATTCCATGCCGTCCACAACGCCCTGCTGCAGAGCCATGTAGAGCTCGCTGTAGGAAATGGGCGTGGGAGAGGCGCCGAGACCGCGGGTCATGGCCATGTGGGCCGGGTTTTCCATGACGCGGATCTTGAGGCCCTTCATGTCGGCGGGGCTCTTCAGTTCCACGCCCTTGGCCGTGAAGTGACGGAAGCCGTGTTCGGCCACGGCGAGAATGCGGACGCCCGTTCTCTTGAGAAATTCGTCGGAGAGCTTCTTCACGAAGTCGGACTTCAGAAATTCCCAGCCCGCCGGGCTGCTCTGGACGAGATAGGGAATGTCGAAGGCCATGGTCTGCGGCACGAAGTTCGCGGCGGGGCCGCTCGTGAGCGTGCCCATGTCGATGGTGCCCATCTGGATGCCTTCCAGCGCTTCGGCTTCGCCGCCGAGCTTGCTGGCATGATAGAACACGAGTTCGACTTCACCGTTCGTGGCCTTGCGCACCATGTCGGTGTAGACGTCGGCCGCGCACACGGTGCGGTTTTCCGGAGTGTCGGGGCCAGAGTTGGCCACCTTGAGGGTGATTTTGGCTTCGGCGGCAGCGGCGCCGGTGAGAAGCATGGCCAGAGACATGAGAACGGCAAGAGACTTTTTCAAGGGAACGCACCTCTGAAACTTGCGGGGTGATGGAAAAGGCTTTTCCGTCGTTGTGGCACAACGGAAAGTCGGCTGTGTGCACCTTATGTCTTATGGCTGATTTTGTCAATAATGATACAAAATGCAATACATTGAAAACATAAGGTATTTTTTATGCAGTTCAAAAAAATTCACGCCATTGCCTGCGAAATCGGGAGCGCCTTGAACAATTTTGGCATATTGTGCGCGCTTTTTTTGCCTTGGAGCGAAGCGGAAGAAAGCGCCGCGTGAAGACGTTGGGCCGTGCTGCCGAAAGATGGCGGGAAACGCAGGCAAAAAGGCGGGAGAGAAGCGGACGGGCGGCTTTTTCCGGCCCCGGAAGCGGGAGCCTTGCGGACGGGCGCGTCTGGGCCGGACCTCGGCAGAAGGCCGTCGTCGGAATCATGGGGACGGCGTCGTCCTTTCGCGCGGGGAGGGATTTGGACGTTCTTTTCTCCGGAAGGTCGGTGTCCGGCACGGGCCGTCAGTCGCGCAGGCCGAACATGGCGCGGCACAGGCGGCAGCCGCTTTTCGTGCGGAATATGCGCTCAAGGGCGGCGCGCACGGCCTTTTCGCTTTCGTGATCCTCATAAAGATTCACGAGAAAGTCGGCTTCCACAAGTATGCGGTAGTCCGGGCCGTCCATGTTCGCGTAGGTGTGGTGATGGCCCACAAGGTAGCATACGCGCTCCACAATGTCGGGCTCGACGCCGAGCGGCTCGAGCAGACGACGGGCGCAGGCCGGGCCTTCCTGTTCCTGAAGCGCGCCGTTGTTTCTGCCGTATTTTTCCTCGGCCGGGCGTATGCCCGTGTCGTGCACGATGGCCGCACATTCAAGAATGAGCTGCGTGCGTTCGTCGAGACCTTCTTCCCGTCCCATGAGACGGGCAAAGGCGTGCACCTTGGTAAAGTGCTGGATGCGCCGGGGGTCGCCGGCAAAGAAGTCCACCGTGGCAAGAAAGAGGCGGTCCGTGATGCTCATGACGTTTCTCCTGCGGTTGAGGGATGGGCGCTCCCGGGCGAAGCGGAAGGGACGCACAGGGCGACCGGTCGCGGGCAGGGCGTCTGTCGTTTCCTGTGAGGCGGCAGAAACGTCGGGGAGGCTCGTGAAAAAGGCTGCGGGCGCACCGCGTTTTCCCGCAGGTCGCGGAAAAGTTCCGCACAGGCGAAACCGGACAGGCCGCGCGCATGAGCCTTCGTGTACGACCGGAACTCTCGTCCGTCAATGACCGAAATCACGGAAAATCAGCCTTGCGCATGACAGGTTAGGGCTTAACTTCTGCACGCGGACTCCCGGAGGGCCCGCGTTCTGCCATGCCGACGTTCTGCGCCGGAGCCGGTGCGGGCCGGGCAGCGTTCGCGCAGAGGGCGGATGCAGGCGGCCACGCGCGTCCGCATCGAGGCGGTCCGACGTGCCGCTTCCGAAAGAGAAGAGGGCGGGCGCTGCGGACCCGGCGTTCGGGAGCGCGTCGCGCCGAACCACGAATCATTATGCGGAAAAAGCCGCATCAGGAGAAAATTCATGCTCAGACGAATCATTCATATCAATGAAGAAGCGTGCACCGGCTGCGGCCTGTGCGCCGGGGCCTGTCACGAAGGAGCCATCGTCATGCAGGACGGCAAGGCCCGCCTCGTGCGCGACGACTACTGCGACGGGCTCGGCGACTGCCTTCCCGCCTGTCCGGCCGGGGCCATTTCCTTCGACTTCCGCGAAGCCGCCGCATATGACGAAGAAGCCGTGAAGGCGCATCTGGAAGCGTCAGGCCGCACGCTTCCGCCCGTCGAAGCTGCGGACGGGCCGAAGAGCGAGCTTCGCTTCTGGCCGGTGCAGATAAAACTTGCGCCCGTGAACGCGCCGTATTTTCAGAACGCCGACCTGCTCGTGGCGGCCGACTGCACGGCATACGCCTTTGCCGACTTTCACCGCCGCTTCATGCGCGGCCGCGTGGCGCTCACAGGCTGCCCCAAGCTCGACGCCGTGAACTACGCCGAAAAGCTCGGCGAGATTCTGCGCGGCAATGCCGTGCGCAGCGTGACCGTGGTGCGCATGGACGTGCCCTGCTGCGGAGGCATGGAACACGCCGTTCGCGAGGCCGTGGTCCGCTCGGGCCGCGACGTGCCCTGCGAGGTGGTGACCATATCCAGAAACGGCGACATTCTCTCTGCG
>NZ_CALUWV010000146.1 GCF_944324575.1 uncultured Mailhella sp.
GGCGGCATTGTCAGCCAGATTCCGCCCCGCTGCATCGGCTGCCGGTACTGCATGGCCTCGTGTCCTTACCATGCCCGCTACTTCAACTGGTACGACCCGAAGTGGCCCGGCGATCTGGCTCAGGCCCTCTCCCCCGACGTTTCCACCCGCATGCGCGGCGTGGTGGAGAAGTGCTCCTTCTGCCATCACCGCTTCATGAAGGCTCAGGAAGCCGCCGTGGCCAAGGGCCAGGACCCGATGAACCTGCCCGACGGCGCGTACATCACCGCCTGCACCGAAGCCTGCCCCAACGGGGCCATCACCTTCGGCGACCTGAACAACCCGGCCCACAAGGTGCACGAGCTCATCAAGAGCCCATATGCCTTCCGTCTGCTGGAGCGCCTCGGCACCGATCCGCAGGTGTACTACCTGAGCAAACGTGAATGGGTGCGCCGCGAAGGCGACAACTATCTCGAACACGAAAAGACCGGCGAAGCCACAAAGCAGGGGTAGGTTATGGATTACAGCAAACCTGTTGATGCGGAGCTCTTCCCGGAAGGGTGCGAGCGCTGCTCTCTGACCAAATTCATGGGATGGATGACCATTCTCGGCGTCATCTTCCTCTGGGGACTGTACGCCGCCGTGCGCGTCCTCGGCTTCGGCCTCGGTGAAACCGGCATGGACGACTATTTCGGCTTCGGTCTCTGGATCACCTTCGACCTCGCCGTCATCGCCCTCGGCGCCGGCGCGTTCTTCACCGGCGCGCTGCGGTACATTCTCAACATCGACGAGCTCAAGAACATCGTGAACCTCGCCGCCGTCATAGGCTTTCTGTGCTACACCGGCGCCATGATGATCCTCGTGCTCGACATCGGCCAGCCCATCCGCTGCTGGTTCGGCTACTGGTATCCCAACGTGCATTCCATGCTCACGGAAGTTATTTTCTGCATCACCTGCTACTGCATCGTGCTCATCCTCGAGTTCGTGCCGCTGGTGCTGGAGAACCGTCAGCTCATGAAGCGCCCCTTCATTCATGCTCTCGCTCACAACTTCCATGTGTACATGCCCATTTTCGCGGGCATAGGCGCGTTCCTTTCCACCTTCCATCAGGGCTCCCTCGGCGGCATGTACGGCGTGCTCTTCGGCCGTCCGTACCTCTTCCGCGAAGGCTTCTTCATCTGGCCCTGGACCTTCTTCCTGTTCGTGCTCTCCGCCGTGGCCTCCGGCCCCATGTTCACCGTGCTCGTGTGCACGCTCATGGAAAAGATGTCCGGCCGCAAGCTCGTAAGCTGGGAAGTCAAGCAGCTCATGGGCAAGGTGGGCGGCACCATGCTCATCGTCTACACCGTGTTCAAGTGCCTCGACAGCTGGTACTGGGCCACCGACCTGCTCGCCGGTCAGGGCCTCACCTTCGACCAGATGTTCCACGGCTGGATCTACGGCAAGTGGCTCTTCTGGCTCGAGCACGCCTTCCTCATCATTCCCATGGTCGTGCTGCTCATCAAGCCTCTGCGTGAAAAGCCCTGGCTGTTCTACCTGATGCTCTTCCTCACCTGCACGAGCATCACCATCAACCGCTACGTGCTCACCGTGCAGGGCCTCGCTCAGCCCGTCATGCCCTTTGACTCCTGGTACACCTACGCCCCCAACTGGGCGGAATGGGCCAGCTGCTTCCTCGTGTTCGCCTACGCGGCCATGGTTCTGTCCCTGGCATACCGCTACACTCCCATGTTCCCGCAGGAAGCCGAACTCAACAAGAAGTAATCTCTTCTGCCAACACTCATGAAAAAGGCGGCCCTTTTTGAAGGGGCCGCCTTTTTTTATGGAAAAAGAAAGCGTCTGCCGCACGCGGTAAATCCACGCGCCCCGCAAAGGCTGCGCCGGGGCCTTTTTCCTCCGGGGCGGCCCTGATGCTGCCCCGCGAGGTCGATGGAAAGAGCTCGAGGCCGATGGACGGGGAAGGCGTTCCCGAGGAGGGCCCGGGACAAACAGACAGCGCCGGGGGAATGATTCGTCGGTTCCGGCTCCGGATGCCGTCCGCAGAGAGCGGCTTTTCTTTTGCCTCCCCTTCTGCGCCGTGCACGCGAGGCGAGGCGGATCAGGGACGGACGCAGGCAGGGACGGGCTCAGGGGCAGAGCATGGCGTCCGCCGTGCCTGCCCTTCGCATGGAACGTCGACCGGCAAGCGGCGGCGCGAAGTACCGAAGGCAACCGCGGGGACGGCGCGACAAGGGACGACACGGCGTCGAAAAAGCGTCAGAAACACGCCGGAACAACGCCGAGCTCCCGGGCGCTCGGCAACGGTCAGGCCGTGAGCCAAAACAGCGCGCCGGAGCAGAAAACACGCCTGCCGCACGCGGTAAAGCCACGCGCCCCGCAAACGCTGCGCCGGGGCCGTTTTCCTCCGGGGCGGCCCTGATGCTGCCCCACGAGGCCAATGGAAGGGCTTGAGACTGACGGAAGGGAAAGGCGTGCCGAGGGGAACGAGGGACAAACAGACAACGCCGGGGGAATGATTCGTCGGTTCCGGCTCCGGATGCCGTCCGCAGAGAGCGGCTTTTCTTTTGCCTCCCCTTCTGCGCCGTGCACGCGAGGCGAGGCGGATCAGGGACGGACGCAGGCAGGGACGGGCTCAGAGGCGGAGCATGGCGTCCGCCGTGCCTGCCCTTCGCATGGAACGTCGACCGGCAAACGGCAGCGCGAAGTACCGAAGGCAACCGCAGGGACGGCGCGACAAGGGACGACACGGCGTCGAAAAAGCGTCAGAAACACGCCGGAACAACGCCGGAAACGCGCCGTGCTCCCGGGCGCTGAACAACGGTCAGGCCTTAGGATGACGACAGCCGTGCCGTCATTCCCCCTGCTCTGCCCTTTCTGCGTCTTTCGCGTGTTCTTGTTCGACGGCGGCGCGGTAGTCGGTGATGAGCTTTTCGAGGATTGCATCGAGCTTTACGAAGTCGATGGGTTTTGAGACGTGGGCGCTCATGCCTGCGCGGACGGTTTCCGCAATATCCTCGGCAAAGGCGTTGGCGGTAACGGCAACAATGGGCACGAGACCGGCATCGGGGCGCGACAGGGCCCGTATGCCTTCACAGGCCTGACAGCCGTTCATCTCCGGCATCTGCATGTCCATGAGCACGGCGTCAAAGTGGAACGGGGCCGAGTTTCGGAACATATCGAGGGCTTCGCGGCCGCTCCAGGCCTTTTCCACGCTCACGCCCCGGGCAGAAAGCAGCTCTTCGGCCACCTCCATATTGATTTCATTGTCTTCTGCAATGAGAATGCAGCGGCCTCTGAGAAAATCGCCCTGCCGCGGGGAACCCGCCTGTCGGACAGGCTCGAGGCTTTCGCCCTCGTGCACCATGCGGAAAGGCAGAATGACGGTAAACACGGTTCCCTTGCCCGGCGTGCTGGAAACCACGACGCTGCCGTTCAAAAGTTCCACCATGCTTTTCATGATGGGCATGCCGAGCCCCGTGCCGGTGACGGGCCGGGAAGACACGCGCGGATCCCGCGAATAAGGCTCGAAAATTTTAGTTAGAAATTCCGGAGACATGCCGATGCCGGTATCGGTAACGACAAACTTGTACTGCGTGTAGTCGTTCTGATTCACCTGCGAGATGTCCACGGAGATGGAATCGCCCTTATTCGTGAACTTCAGCGCATTGGAGAGCAGGTTGTTGAAAATGCGGGTCATGTGGAAGGGGTCGCCCATGACAAGGCTCTGCTCAATGTTCCAGGAGACCTGAAAGTTCTTTCCTTCCATGTCGGCCTG
>NZ_CALUWV010000147.1 GCF_944324575.1 uncultured Mailhella sp.
TTCAGGCCGAGGGAGCGCAAAAGCACAAGGCTTGCTCCCTTTCCGCAGCCGACGTCCAGAATGTCCGCGCCCGGAGCAAAGGCGCACAAATCGAGGGCATGGCGCGTAAGATTCGTGCCTCCGGGCCGCCAGACGTCGCCCGCAATGCGCTGAAACGCTTTTGAGGCGTACAGGGGAACGCTCGTTCGGGTCATCTATTTGTCTTCCAGCAGGGCTTCCACTTCCGCCATCTTGCCTTCCGCCAGAGACTGGGGAATGAGCGTCAGCCCGCAGGAGGGGCAGCGGGGAAGAATGACGTCGAAGGCACTGTGCATGTAGAGCGCCTGTACCTTGATCTGCTCAAGCGGTATATGGCACTTCGCGCATACCCAGTCGCCGTCGTCCGTCGTGAAATTCGGTTCCAGAGCCATCTGTTCATACCTCGTATTGCTGTGGAAAAGGCGCGCCTACGCGTGAACCTTGTCTTCCAGAATGACTTTTTCTGCGGGCTGAATGGCGCCGGCCACCACCATGCGGTGACACCATGCCTTCACCAGCGTGAAGATGCCGTCGTCATCAACGGTGTATTCCACCCAGAAGGTCACGTTGCGCGGCCTCCATGAGCCGAGAATGTGACCGTTTTCCCGGTTGAGGAACTTGGCGCCGGTATTTTCTATGCCCGCAATGGCCGCCACCACGTCCTGGCGAAGGATGTAGCGGCGCTCCATGGCCTGACGCACGTCTTCGGGAATGCGCAGAACGATGGGCTCCTCGTCGTGCCGGAGAGCGGGCGTTTCGCCGAGAAATTCCTCAAGGGCTGCTTCCTTCAGGGCCGCGCGGCCGGCGCGGCGGGCGGAAAGACCGGGGGCCGTGGTTTCGGCATGATGTTCCTGCGCCGTCTGTGGAAGAATGTCGAAAAGATGCCAGCTTTCCGTTTCCGCGGCAAAGCGGTCGTGACACATGATGCAGGACGTGAGCGCGGGAAGGGGGAATTCTCCGGCGCGCTTTTTCGCCATGGCGTCCGCCACGTCGGGCTGCGCGTTCCATACCAGTCCGCCGTAGCCGCAGCAGGCGCTTTCCGCGCCGGTACGCTTCGGTTCTTCCACGCGGATGCCCGCCTTGGCGGCAAGAGAGCGCACGGCCTTCTGCCATTCGGCGTCGAAGCGTGCTCCGCAGGGATCCTGCACGCACATGCCTTCGGGTGCGGCGCTTGGGAAGGGCTCTGGCATGAGCGCATCAAGCCTGCACCACAGAGACGTGATCACGGCGTCGGGCAGGGCCTTTTTCAGGGCCGTCATGCACGAGGAACAGGCCGCGAGAATTTCCGGCCTGCCGCATGACTCCCAGTCGCTGCGCAGCTTTTGGGCGTGTTCCTGGAAGAGTGCTTCACGACCGGCCCAGTACGCAGGAATGCCGCAGCAGCAACTGTAGAGGGAGGCGCCTCCCGGCAGCTTTTCCCGAAGATACCGGTACATGGCAAGCACCTGGCCGGGGCGCGAGGCGGCAAGCTGACAGCCGGGGAAGAACATGGCCGCGGCGTGTTTGCCTGCGGCGGAAAGCGCCGGGTCTTCCAGAAGAAACGCGCTTTCCGGGCCGCTTGCCTGCGCCATGTCCTCAAGGGCAAACTCGTGGGCCGAGGCAGGCATGACGTCGCGCTCTACGGCGTCGCGCCGGGATTCAAGGCACAGATCCGCCATGGAGAAGTGTTCGGGGCAGATGACCTCGCACTGGCCGCAAAGGGCGCAGCCGTTCATGATGACGTTGGCCGTGCGCGTGCCGCGTACTACGGAGGCGTTGTTGTAGAGCTTGCGCGCATAGACACGGGGAAATTCCCTGTATTTCTGCAGGAAGGGACATTCCTTCACGCACTGCATGCAGGAGCAGCGTATGCAGCGGTCCGCTTCACGGCGCGCCTCTTCTTCCGTGTAGGATTCGCCTGTGGGCACGATGCGGGGCAGCGATTCCATGCCGTCGAGCGGGGTGTGCAGTCGGTTCTCGCGGTTTTCACTCTCTCGAGCCGCAACAAGGGACACACCCGTCAGAATGCGCTGAAGCGTGATTCCGGCACGACGTCCTTCTCCGGCCTGGGACGACGCCGAGGCATAGCGCGCACCCGTGGGCGTGACGCTTGTCCATCCGCCGCAGCAGACGTTGTCCTTCCAGAGCAGCGTCGAAGCGTCGAGGTCGTCGCGCGCGGGAGCAAAGGCGCAGCTTGGGGCGTCCACGAAAACGGCTGCGAACTCTTCCGTGCAGCGGGCAAGAAGCGTCTTGTCGAGTGAGGCGGGCCGGAAGCTTACATGAAATTTTTCAAGGGAACGCAGTTCTTCTTCAAGGACGGAGTCCTCAAGGGCGGGAAAGGCCGAGAGCAGCGCGTCCCCGGCCTGTCCCTCGTGAAAGACGGTGACGGCAAAGCCCTTGCGGGAAATGTCGAAGGCCGCGACAAGACCGGCAAGGCCCGCTCCGAGAACAGCCAGTTTTTGCGCCTTCGGGGGACGGATGAGGGGTTTTGTCTGAGGGGAAACCGTTTTCATGCAGAACTTTTCCAGAGAGGACACGGCAAGACCGCCGCCGAAATCGCGCCTGAGACAGGCGTTTTCACAGGGGTGATCACACAGGGCGGTCATGATGCCCGGCAGAGGAAGATGACGTTCCAGAAGCTTGCGGGCGTCGCGATCCTTGCCCGCGGCCAGACATTCAAGAAAGGCACGCACGTCCATGTCGAGCGGACAGGCGGTGCGGCAGCGGGGCGCGGCTTCCTGGGTGCAGCGGGCCTCAATGGCATGCAGTTGGCTTTGTTCCAGCACGGTGGTACCTCAAAAAAGAAAAGACTGTCGGACAATGTCCGGACAGAAAAGGGCGGGGCCGGAAAAGGCGCGCTTCTCCGACCCCGGAAGTCTGGTTCAGGTTACTTGGCGGCCTTTTCCTTCAGACCGGCGAGCACCTTTTCAGGGTAGGCCGGCAGGTGCGTGATGCGCACGCCGCAGGCGTTGTAGATGGCGTTGATGATGGCCGGGTGCGGGCCGCACAGCGGGATTTCGCCCGTGCCGGAGGCACCGAAGGGACCGTCGGGACGCTTGCTCTCAACATAGATGATCTGCATGTTGTCCGGGATGTCCTTGGGGTAGGGGATGCCGGCGCCGATCATGGTGCTGTGCTTCTTGATGTCCTCATAGTCTTCGGAGAGGGCGAGACCGATGCCCTGGGCGAGACCACCCCAGATCTGACCGTCGGTGACAAGCTTGTTCACCACCGTGCCGATGTCGGCCACCATGGTCATCTTTTCCACCGTGGTCTTGCCGGTGGCGAGGTCCACGGCGACTTCGGCCATGAACAGACCGTACATGTAGCAGGCGAAGGGATCGCCCTGGCAGTTTTCGCCGCAGCCCTGCACAGGAGCGGTCCACTTGCCGTCCTGATGCACGTCGCGGCCTTCGGCCTTCATTTCCTCATAGGTGTAGAAGCCGCCTTCGGGCTTGCGCATGGCTTCGATGAGCTGTTCGCAGGCCACGCGAATGGCGTTGCCGGTCATCACCTGAGAGCGGGAACCGCCGGCGGGGCCGGAGTTCGGGGTCCTGCTGGTGTCGTTGAGCACGAGATGGATGTCGTCCACATGGATGCCCAGAGGACGCAGGGCTTCATGCGCCGTGCACTGGGCGCCGGAATCCGCGCCCTGACCGTGG
>NZ_CALUWV010000148.1 GCF_944324575.1 uncultured Mailhella sp.
CAGAAGAAGGGGATTTTGGAACTCGTTGACGGCGGAACGCTTTTTCTGGACGAGCTTCCCGACATCAGCCCCCGCTGCCAGGTAAGGCTGCTGCGAATTCTGCAGCAGCGCAACTTCGTGCGTCTTGTCGGCACTTAGTCCATCTAGTCCGATTTCAGGCTCATTGCCGCGACCAATCGAAACCTTAAAGAAGAAGTCCGAAAGGGGCGTTTCAGGGCAGACCTGTACTATCGGATATGCGTGGTCATGCTTTCCATTCCTCCCCTGCGCGAGAGAAAAGAGGACATCCTTGCCATTGCCCGCCATTACCTGCGTCATTTTTCAGGACGATATCATCGCGAAGTTCCGGACTTGAGCGCTGCGGACAGTCAAAGGCTCTGCAGTTATGCCTGGCCCGGCAACATCCGCGAGCTGCGCAACGTCATGGCGCAGGCAGCGGCGCTGTCCGACAGCGATCATCTGTATCTGGCGCTGGAGGATGCAGAAGCCATGACGCCGCCGGAGGAAGAGCCGGCGGTCGCTTCGGCAAAGGAACGGAAGCTGTCAGGAAGCGGAGAGACGCTGCAGGAGAAGGAAACTGCCGGAGCAGGAGGGGAGAGGGATGTCCTGTCCGTGCTGGAGCGCCTGCCGAGCCTTGAGGAGCTTGAGAACCGGTACATTCAGGAAGTGCTGAAGATTACGAGCGGACGCATTTCCGGTCCGAAGGGGGCGGCGGCGCTGCTCGGCATCAATCGAACGACGCTCTACAAGAAAATGAAGGGACGCACATCGTGCGAAAACAGGGGCGGGATATGCTGCACGGACGGAGGAAAAGAGGGCTAGCGCAGAAAGCGCACGTCCCGAAGCGGCGGAAGCGGGAAGGCTCGCTCTGGGAAGGCGCGGCGTCTTCCAAAGAGTTCGACATGGTTCGTGACGCTTCGGCTGCTTAGGGCGGCCGGGAAGGCAGAAGTCCTGCGCCTCTGCGCGCTTTTTGATGTGCGGCGACCGGAGGAAAGAAGAAAGTTCTGTCGGGAGCATGAAAGAACGGCAGGGACGCGCTCATGGTGAGCGCTGTCATACAGCCTGGAGCGTCCAAGAGATTTTCTCGTTGCAGCACTGTGCGGAGAAAACTTCGTCTGCAACAAAAAAGGGTTACGGCCATAAACCGTAACCCTTGCATTCATTCTGGTGCCGAAGAAGAGACTCGAACTCTTACTCCCGAACGGGAACTAGACCCTGAACCTAGCGTGTCTACCAATTTCACCACTTCGGCGCAGGAATGTTCTTAGTAAATTTGCCGACCTTTGGCAAGCATTTTTTTCTTTCCGGGAAAAATTTTATGCGGAGGCCTTCCAGCACCGGACCAGACGGGCTTCTCCGACGGGGATGAGCGGCGGGGTCTGAAAACATTGCTCCGAGGCCAGGGGACAGCGGGGGCGGAAGGAGCAGCCTTCGGGCAGCTCGGAGGGAAGCGGTACCATGCCCGGAATGGAGGGGAGCCTTTCGCTGTTGTGATTGCCGAGAAGAGGAGCGCAGGCCATGAGTCCCTGCGAGTAGGGGTGAAGAGGGCGTTCAAAGAATGAGGCGACGGGAGCCTGCTCCATGAGCTCTCCGGCATACATGACGGCTACGTCGTCCGCAGCTTCCGCCACCACGCCGAGGTCGTGAGTGATGAGCAGAACGCCCATGTCGCGTTCTCTGGCCAGTCTGCCGAGCAGACGCAGTATCTGTCCCTGAATGGTGATGTCGAGGGCCGTGGTGGGCTCGTCGGCCAGAAGAAGCCTGGGAGAGCAGGCAAGCGCCATGGCAATCATGACCCGCTGGCGCATGCCGCCGGAAAACTGATGCGGGTAGTCGTTCAGCCTGCGGCGAGCGTCGGGTATGCCCACAAGCTCCAGGAGGTTCACGGTTCTCTCTTCGACGGCTTGTCCGTGCAGGCCTTCATGAATTTCCAGAGGTTCCGCAATCTGTTTTCCGAGGCGGAGCACCGGGTTCAGGGAGGTCATGGGCTCCTGGAAGATCATGGAAATGTCGCGTCCCCGTCGCGAACGCATGGCTTTTTCATCAAGCTTCAGCAGATCCTCGCCATCAAAGAGCAGCGAGCCGGAAGCCACGCGTCCCGGAGAGGGGAGCAGACGCATGATGGAGAAGGCAGTCATGCTCTTGCCTGAGCCGGATTCGCCCACGAGACAGAGCGTGCGTCCAGGAAAAAGCTGAAAGCTGACATCGCGTACGACAGGAGTGGAGCCGAAGGAAACGGTGAGATGCTGAACGTCAAGCAGAACAGACATGATTCGGGCCGGGGAGAAAGGTGAAAAAAAGCCCCATTGCTCTGGGAAACACGGGCAAAGGTACCAATCGACTATGACACAGCTTGAAAACAGGGGCAAGAGAGGCCTGCTATGATTTGACAAGCCGGCGGCGTGAGTTTAGCTTGTTGAAACCGCATTTCGTATCGGGATATTCAGGGCGAAGTCGTTTCACGACAGCATGCCCGAGAAGTCAGGCGGAACGTTTCCTGTGCCGGGCCTGCGCTCTGAAGCTTCCGATGCGAGGAGAACAACCCTCAGCATTTCAAGGATGTTTTTATGAGCATACCTCTTCGTTCTCTTCCTGTAGGTACCAAGGTACGCATAGCTTCTGTACGCGCCGACGGGGAACTGGGGCGTCGCATCCGCGACATGGGACTGGTGCCCGGGGCCGAAGTTGAAGTGATAGGCCGCGCGCCGCTGCGCGATCCCGTAGCCCTCCGCCTGCCGGGCTTCACCCTGAGCCTGCGCAACAATGAAGCCGATTTCATTCTGGTAGAGAAGGTAGACTGATGTCTTATTTTCATCATTCCGGTGACGGGCTGCCGAGCAGCAGCCTGCCTACGCTTGCGCTCGCCGGAAATCCGAACTCAGGGAAAACAACGTCGTTCAATGCCCTGACGGGCGCCCGTCAGCACGTGGGCAACTATCCCGGCATCACCGTGGAGCAGAAGGAAGGCATAGCCCACTACGACGGTGAGTCCATACGCATCATCGACCTGCCCGGTGCGTATTCCCTTACGGCCTACACGCAGGAAGAGCGGGTGGCCCGTCGCGTCATAGGTACGGAAAAGCCTCTGGCCGTCATGGCACTGCTCAACGCCGGCGCGCTTGAGCGCAATTTGTATCTGGCCGTTCAGCTCATGGAAATGGGCGTTCCCGTGTCCATAGGTCTGAACATGATGGACGAAGTCCGTGCCATGGGCATGAGCATAGATGTGGCCGAGCTCTCCGCGCGCCTCGGTGTGCCGGTAGTTGAAACCGTGGCCCGAACCGGTGAAGGGCTGCAGGAATACCTGCACAAGACGCTGACATTCAGCCGGAAGTTCGAAGGCCAGCCCTGGCATCCTCTGTGCATATCCTACGGACCGGACCTTGACCCCGTGCTCAAGCATCTGACCGAAGCTCTCGACGAGGAGGGCGTGGGCTGCGCTCCCTATCCCACCCGCTGGCTGGCGCTGAAGCTTCTGGAAAATGACGAGGAAATTCTTTCCGAGCTCAGTCATGACAAGCCCGAGGTCATGGCGCACGTGAAGAAGCATATCGACGAGGTTGAGGCCCATCTCAAGGCCACCCTCGGCACAAGCGCCGAAGCC
>NZ_CALUWV010000149.1 GCF_944324575.1 uncultured Mailhella sp.
CCGGCAAGCGGCGCTTCGTGCACGAGCGTGAGCACGCACAGCACGCTGCCGAGCCACGAGGCTGCGGCAGCGACGTGCAGCACGCGAAGAGAGAGCCGTCCTTTGTTTTCAAGGATCATGAGGGCGCTTCCTTTTTTCATGGTCTTTCGGCGGGATACCACAGGGAGGCGAAAAGCGGGATGATATTTTCCGTGCGCAGCGGCGGGGAAGGAGCGTGCCGGGCCGAGGGCCTTTTCATGGGAAATTGCGCTTGACATTTCCTCCCGACGCGGGAAAACATACCTTTTTCGACTGCTTTCGGAGAGCGGTCTCTGACCGCGTGCCCCGCAAGGAATACCATGGCGCGTTCCCGCGCCCGGAGGAAAGCCTCATGGCTGAATATAAGAAAACGCTGAATTTGCCTGTCACCGGTTTTCCCATGAAGGCGAATCTGGTTCAGAAGGAACCGGAAATGCTGAAGTTCTGGGAAGAGAACAATGTGTTCCAGCTCATGCAGGACGCTTCCGGCTCCCGGGGCGAATTCGTGCTGCACGACGGCCCGCCCTACGCCAACGGACACATTCATCTCGGCACGGCGCTGAACAAGATTCTCAAGGACATGATCATAAAGTCCCGCAACCTCATGGGCTGGAAGACCGGCTACATTCCCGGCTGGGACTGCCACGGTCTGCCCATCGAGCACAACGTGGAACTTGAGCTCGGCGACAAGAAGAAGGATCTGCCCGCGCACGTCATCCGCAAGCGCTGCCGTCAGTACGCGCAGAAGTTCCTTGACATTCAGCGCAAGGAATTCAAGCGCCTCGGCGTTCTCGGCGACTGGGAGCATCCCTACATGTCCATGGACCCGGCATATGAGGCCGTGACCGCCTCGGAACTGGCCACCTTTGTGGAACGGGGCGGCGTGGTGCGCAGCAAGAAGCCCATCTACTGGTGCTGCCACTGCAAGACCGCCCTTGCCGAAGCCGAAGTGGAATACCGCGATCTTTCCTCGCCTTCCATCTACGTGCGCTTCCCGCTGTCCGATCCGAAACTCACGGACGTGTTCCCGAACGCCGACGTCTCGCGCGCCTACATCGTCATCTGGACCACCACGCCCTGGACGCTGCCGAGCAACCTTGCCGTGTGCGTGCATCCCGAATTCCGCTATGCTCTCGTGGAGACCGGCGGAAGCCAGTACATTCTGGCTGCCGAGCTCGTGGAGGGCTGCGCAAAGACCTTCGGCTGGACCGACTACACCGTCATCGGCGAGACCACCGGCGACAGGCTGGAGCGTCTTGAGGCCCGTCATCCCTTCATCGACCGTCCTTCGCTCATCATCAACGGCGAGCACGTCACCCTCGACGCCGGCACGGGCTGCGTGCACACCGCTCCCGGTCACGGCCGCGAGGACTATGAAGTGGGCATGAAGTACGGCCTTGACGTGTATTCTCCCCTCGACGACGAGGGCCGCTTCCTGCCTTCCGTGGAATTCTTCGCCGGAATGCAGGTCTTCGACGCCAACCCCGCCGTCATCGCCAAGGTGGAAGAGCTCGGCCATCTTCTGGCCCGTCAGGACATCACCCATTCCTATCCCTGCTGCTGGCGCTGCAAGAATCCCGTCATTTTCCGCGCCACCACGCAGTGGTTCATCGGCATGGAACCGGGCAATCTGCGCGCCAAGGCGCTCGACGCCATCAAGAACCAGGTGAAGTGGATTCCTGCCTGGGGTCAGGGCCGCATCTACAACATGGTGGAATCGCGTCCCGACTGGTGCATTTCCCGCCAGAGAATGTGGGGCGTGCCCATTCTCGCCCTCATCTGCAAGGACTGCGGCGAAGTGTGGAACGATCCGGCCTGGATGCGCGAAATCGCCTCGCGCTTTGCCACGCATCCTACGGGCTGCGACTACTGGTATGAGCATGACGTTGCCGAAATCGCTCCCGAAGGGCTTACCTGCCCGCACTGCGGCGGAAAGCACTGGGAGAAGGAAGACGACATTCTCGACGTGTGGTTCGACTCCGGCACCAGCTTTGCCGCGGTCATGGAAAAGCGTCCCGAAGGCCGCGTTCCCGCCGATCTGTACCTTGAAGGTTCCGACCAGCACCGCGGCTGGTTCCACAGCTCCCTGCTCGTGGCCGAAGGCACCCGCGACATTCCGCCCTACAAGGCCGTGCTCACGCACGGTTACGTGGTGGACGGCAACGGCCGCAAGATGTCCAAGTCCGTGGGCAACGTGGTGGCGCCTCAGGAAGTCATCGACAAGTACGGCGCGGAACTGCTGCGCCTGTGGGTCGCTTCCGTGGATTACCGCGAGGACATCCGCTATTCCGAAGAGATCATGAAGCGCCTTGTGGACGCCTATCGCCGCATCCGCAACACCTGCCGCTACATTCTCGGCAGCATTCACGATCTCACGCCCGAAAAGCTCGTGCCCTTCGCCTCCATGAAGCCGCTCGACCGCTACGCGCTGAGCCTCGTGGCCGCCTTCCATGAAAGCGCGGAAACCGCGTATCAGGAATACGAGTTCCACAAGGTGTTCCAGGGACTGCACGGCCTGTGCGCCACGGAACTTTCGGCCTTCTATCTCGACGTGCTCAAGGATCGTCTGTACTCCTCGCTGCCCGACAGCGCCGAGCGTCGTTCCGCCCAGAGCGCGCTGTATCAGATGCTGCTCATCATGCTGCGCGACATGGCGCCCATCATGAGCTTCACGGCGGAAGAGGCGTTCCGCTACATTCCCGAGGCCCTGAAGCCCGTGGACGCCGAAGGCAGGCCCGTGGTCACCGTGTTCGCCATGCCTTCCGTGGACGCCTCGAAGTTCCGTCTGTCCGACGACGAGCGCGGCGCGTGGGAAATGGTCATGGACATCCGTGCGGGCGTCACCCGCGCCATTGAGCCTCTGCGCAAGGAAGGCGTCATCGGCCATGCGCTCGACACCCACATCACCCTGTACGTGGACGACAAGCTCCGTGCCGCCATTGCCGACAGCGGGGCCGACATGCGCTCGGTGTGCATCGTGTCGCAGCTTGATGTTGCGCCCTTCAAGGACGCGCCCGTGGATGCGCTGGCCAACGCTCAGCTCGACGAGTGCCCCGGCCTTGCCGTGCGCGTGAAGAAGGCCGACGGCGAAAAGTGCGAACGCTGCTGGATGTACTCGGACAAGATCGGCGCCGATCCCGAGCATCCCACGCTGTGCCCGCGCTGCGCTGCGGTCATGAAGGAACTTGAGGCCGGAGAAAAAGAGTGAAAGGGGCGGTAAACCGCCATGTCGTCGTCTTTTCGGTGGCGCTGGTCTGGCTTGTGCTGGACCAGCTCACCAAGGCGGCCATAACGGCAGGCCTTGCCGTGGGACAGGGTTTTTCCGTCATTGACGGATGCTTCAACATCGTCCACGTGCTCAACCGCGGCGCGGCCTTCGGCTTTCTGAACAGCGAGGAAACGAGCTGGCAGTTCTGGCTCTTTCTGGGAGCGGCGTTGCTCGTGACGGTCGTCATCGTGCAT
>NZ_CALUWV010000150.1 GCF_944324575.1 uncultured Mailhella sp.
TTCGCCTTGCGGCTTCGCCGCGCGGCGGGCTCGTGCGGATGCCGGAAGTCGGGTTTTGAAAGGGCGGGGAAAAAGGCATGTGGCGCAAAGTCCGGAAGGCTCGGCGGGCACGTTTCGGGCTGCAAACTCAGTGCAGGCGTGCGCCCTGCGCCCGCCTGCGGCTGGCCGCCGATGTTCCCGCGTTGCGGCAACATCGGTGTTGTTGGAAGGATTTCCAGATTTTTAAGGGAGAGTGTCGGCTCAACGCTCCGGGAAGCCGTCGCTGACAAAGGACTGTCGTTTTCAACGATTCGGCGGACCCTTGTTTGCAAAGGACAACCGCCTTTCAACGCTCTGGGGCCCCGGGCGACGTCAGGAGCCCCTCCGACGGCCGCAGGCAGCCGGAATTCACTTCCGGCGTTAAGCGCAGTGGACGTCGTACAGGTCAAGAGTCCGTACCGCGTGTCCGGGGCAGACGGAGTCGGCGCCACGCGGACATCGGAAAATGTCGTCACCTGGTCGAGTGATTCCCCCGGACTGCTGCCCTGTCGGGATGTTCGTTTCATCCTCTGCCCTGCCGTCCCCACGTCCGGGACTTGCCTTGCGCGGACAATAAGGTATCTTCGGAAAGGTTCGACACGTTTTCGGAATCTCGAATCCGTGCCGCAACCTGCGCCTCAGCCCTCCGGCGGGCGATATCAAGCAAAGAAGCGCTTCCTTTTTCCGGAAGCGTACGGGAGTCAGACATGGGCGAGTTTCGCGTGCCCGATACCGGGCTTCACATTCTCATTCTGGGCTGCATGAGCTCGGGCAAGTCCACGGTGCTCAACGCGCTGCTCGGTCGGGGCGTGTTCCCTGCGGGCAACCGGGCCACCACGGCGCAGATATTCCGCATCGTGCATGACCCGTGGTGCGAAAACAACGTGTGCCGCAATCCTTCGGAAAGCGACGAATGGCATCCGCTCACGCTGGAGCGTCTTGCATCCTACAACGGCACCGTGCCCGCCGACATACGTCTGCGCCTGCCGCATCTGGAAAAAAAGCGCACCATCGTGTTCTACGACACGCCCGGCCCCAACACCAGCAAATACGACGAACACCGCGGCGAAACCTATTTCGCCCTGGAAAAGCTGCCGCTCACCCACATTTTTCTCGTGCTCGACATGGCCCAGCTCCACACCCGCGATGAAGAAGCCCTGCTTCACGACATGGGCCGCGTGGCTGCGCTGCGCGGGGGCGTTCCGGTGCTCGTCATACTCAACAAGGCCGACGTCATCGACGTGGAAAAGGAATCCGTTGACGATATCGTCAGGGACGTGCGCGACACCGTGGCCCAGCATCTGCCCGAAGGCTCGAACGTGGACGTCATTCCCCTCATGGCCAAGGGCGCGGAAGTGTGGCGACGCATGATCGACCGCGACAGCCTGACGGTATTTGAAGTGGAATTCGGCCAGTACATCGACTGGCGCCTGTGCGACGCCATGCTCAAGGCCGCCCTCATGCCCGAAAAAATCCGCGTGAGCGTGGCCGAACAGATGGAAGAATGGCGCAGACTTCAGAAATTTTCCCAGGCCTTCCGCTCCTCGCTGGAGTACCTGGCCCGCCGCGTGCATCCCGAAAGCGCGGAACTCATCAACAAGAACATGAGCAAGATACTCGATTACGCCGACTGCCGCCGCGCCATCACGGGTTCGGGCATGACGGCCCTCGAGGAATACATCGACCATCTCACCGTCAAAACCTGCGCCGCCCCCCTCACCGGGGACGAGCCTGCAAAAAGAGCATGACATGAAAACCAGCGCCATAACCAGAGAGCAGGCCCTCAGCCTTCTGAAATCCTGGAACTCCGAACCGTTCCACATTCTGCACGCCCTCACCGTAGAAGGCGTGATGCGCTACTTCGCCCGCACGCACGGATTTGCCGACGAAGAGGACTTCTGGGGACTTTGCGGCCTTCTGCACGACATCGACTTTGAACGCTTCCCCGAAGAACACTGCCGCAAGGCGCCTGAACTGCTGCGCGAGGCAGGCGTGGGCGACGACATGATTCACGCCGTGTGCAGCCACGGCTACGGCCTGTGCTGCGACGTGGAACCCGAACACGACATGGAAAAAATCCTCTTCGCCGTGGACGAACTCACCGGACTCATCGGCGCCGCCGTGAAAATGCGCCCCTCCGGCAGCGTGATGGACATGGAAGTGTCCAGCCTCAAAAAGAAGTTCAAGGACAAGAAATTCGCCGCCGGCTGCTCCCGCGACGTCATCCGCTCCGGCGCGGAACGCCTCGGCTGGACCCTCGACGAGCTCTTCGCCCAGACCCTCGACGCCATGCGCGCCTGCGAAGAAAGCGTAAACGCCCAGATGGCCGCCCTGTAATTCCTGCCGAAAACATCCTTCACGGCGCGCCTTCCCTCCCCGGAAGAGCGCGCCGTTCTTTTCCGCCTTCCGTTTCTCTGCCCCGTTCCTCCTCTCCCCTCAAGAACCGCTTTCCCGACAGCGCCGAACGTCCCGAGCGCTTCCCCGGCACCGAATTCCCTATCAAAGGCTGTCCGCCGCGCGCTTTCTCGCAGGGCCCCGCTCCGGGCTCCCCCGCCTTCCGCCCTCCGCTTTGCGCGTGTCCTGTGCGCCCCGCCGATCCATTCAATGTTATGATATCCCAGACATGATTTCTTTCTCCCATATTTTTTTAAGACAGACTACAGAAATAATTCTCCGTTTTATTTCTCCACAATATAAAAATAACATATAATATTTCACTCTATATTATATGTCATTTTTCAATATATTTTTTATTTCTGTTCAATACTGCACATAAATTTTATACATAATATATTTACTGCACAGTATTTCCATTGTTCTATAATTTCATTTAATAAAAGTTTTTGAATAACACATCGAATTGTTCTACAAGTGAAAAAAACCTTTAAAATATATTGTATTTAACTCACGCCCCTGCTATGTTCTAAAAAAAACAAGCAAGGTATTCATGCTCATGACAATGCATTGCCTGTGATGCATGATATCTGCTGCAACAGTGAGCGTATTTTTTTCCATAAACGAAAGGAGGAGTTATGGAACTCGGAAGTCTGGTGCTTTCCACCTGCGCCGGCCTTATGGCTGTGGTTGTCTGTCTCGGTATTTTTGCCTCTAAGGTTTACAAGTAATCCCTTTCTGCCTGCATCATGCAGGGTCTTCGTGTCCATTTGCGGGAGCTTTTCTTGAAGTTCCCGCTTTTTTTGTGCCTTTTTACCCTTACATTTTCCTTTTCCCGAGTACCGCGACCGCCCGTCTGCTCCGGACACACTGTACGGACTCTTGACTTGCACGACGCCCGCTGCGTTTAACGCCGGAAGTGAATCGCGGCTACTGGCGGACGTCGGCCGGGCCGCTCGAAAGCGGCCCGGGGCCCCAGAGCGTTGAGAGGCGGCAGTCCTTTGAACACGAAGATCTGTTCGAGCGTTGAAAAACACTTTTT
>NZ_CALUWV010000151.1 GCF_944324575.1 uncultured Mailhella sp.
GGAGACACAGACCGGGTGCGGGCCCGCAAAGCCCTTCCGATCGAAGGGCTTTTTTCATGGGCGGCAGACGCTTCCCCCGTGCCGCCGCAGTTCCCGTCCTCTCCAGGCAAAGCGCATGACAAGCCCTTCACGGCACGCGGTTCCCTCGTCTCTTGCCCTCGCGCCTTGCCGCCAGTCCCTGTCCGCAGCCGACGGATTCGTGCCCTGCGCTCTCGTTCGACCGCACCTTCTCCCGGCTTTTTTCTTCCGCCAGACGGCAGGCATCTTTCCTGAAGACTCTCCCCGCATTTATGCCCTGTTCCGCAAGGGGCAGCATTCGCTTCAAGGCTGAAAAAAATCCCCGCGCGGAACTCTCCGGCGGGGATTTCTTCATGCTTTTTCGGACGAAGGACGTCTGACGGCGCATGGCATCCGAAGGATTTTTTCAAGGGCCTTTTTCAAAAGCGCGCTCAGGCGGCCGCGGCATCCCTTCTGTTGTGCAGGGCGTTCAGAATGAGCAGGAACACCACGAGGAGCGCGCCGCTCACGAGCAGGCAGACCCAGGGGCTGGAGCTGACGAAGCCCGCCACGAGATAGCCCACGGCGCTGCAGCCTGCGGCAAGAAGCGCGTAGGGAAGCTGCGTGGACACGTGCTCTATGTGACTGCATCCCGCGCCGGCGCTGGACAGAATGGTGGTGTCGGAAATGGGTGAACAATGGTCGCCGAACACGCTGCCCGCCAGCGTGGCGGAAAGGGACACCACGAGAAGCTCAGGACAGAGGGCCTGCGCCACGGGAACCACCAGCGGAATGAGGATGCCGAAGGAACCCCAGGCCGTGCCGGTGGAGAAGCTGAGGAAGCCCGCAATGATGAAAATGAGGAAGGGCAGCATGCCGCCCACCATGTTGCCGCTCGTCACCAGCGATTCCACGAACTTGTTGGTCTGAAGCATGTCCTGGCACACGCCGCTGATGCCCCAGGCGAGCACGAGAATGAGGTTGGCGGTGAGCATGGCCTTCATGCCTTCCACGGCGCCGTGCATGAACTCGGTAAGGCTCATGAGACGGCGGGGAACGTAGAGAAGCAGCGCCACGACAAGACCGCCGAAGGAAGCCCACACCAGCGCGGGCGAAGCGTTGCAGTTGCCGAGCGCGGCACGGAACTCATGATAGGCCGGATCGGAACCCCAGTAGCCGCCGCTGTACATCATGGCAAGCACGGCGAAGACGATGAGGCTGCCTATGGGAATGAGCATGTCGAACACGTGGCCGTTCTTGGTTTCAAGACCTATTTCCGACTTCTGCGCCATGACGCCGAGGTCGCCCTGCTCCGCACGCCTTTCCGCCGCGCGCATGGGGCCGAAGTCCCACTTGAAGAGGCACAGCAGCACCACGAGGGTAAGGGAAAGCAGGGAATAGAAGTTGTAGGGAATGGCCGCAATGAAGGCCGCAATTTCGCTGTCGAACGCGCCGGTGGACTTCAGGTTGCTGCCCACGGCGGCGGCCCAGCTGGAAATGGGCGCGATGATGCACACGGGCGCGGCCGTGGCGTCGATGATGTAGGCGAGCTTGGCGCGGGAAATCTTGTAGGTGTCGGTGACGGGCTTCATGACGGTGCCCACGGTGAGGCAGTTGAAATAGTCGTCGATGAAGATGAGACCGCCGAGTCCGCAGGTGGACAGCATGGCCGTGCGGCGGCTCTTGATGCGCGAGGTGGCCCAGCGGCCGTAGGCGCGGGAGCCGCCCGCCATGGAAATGACGTACACCAGCGCGCCGAGCGCCGAGCAGAACATCACGATGTCGAAGTTGAGGCGCTTGCCCATGATGGCAAAGGCCGACTCAATGGTGTTCATGACCAGAAAGTCCGCACCCGTGCCCACGGAATAGATAAACGTGCCGGTCAGAATGCCTATGAGCAGAGAGGAAATCACTTCCTTGGTGATGAGCGCGAGCACAATGGCCGTAACGGGTGGCAAAAGCGACATCCACCCAGCATAATAAGGTTCCATACATCCCCCAGAGAGCTGGCGCTTTCCGAAAAAAGCGCGGAAAACAACACGCAGTCCCGCCGCCTGTGGCAAAAGGACGCGCAAGGGGTGAAAGTGAAAGACGCTTCACTTGCACCCCGACAAGAGACTCTTCACATTCTGACGAGACTAACAGATTATACGCCGCTCTTCAACGTTTTTTACGGACGAGTCCGGGTCATTCATGCAGGATCCGTGTCGGGATGCAGGAAAAGAGCGGGGACTTCTCCCCGCTCTCCCGTCATCATGCGCAGTTTTCCGGGCTGCGGCCGCGCGGAGCCTCGCCCTGCCCGGGGCAGGAGGCCCGGCGGGCGGCCGCGTCCGCGAGCTTTCCGGCTTTTCCCGGGGGACGGGCCCTCGCCCGTCACTGCCGGACGGCGTGACGATCCCGGCTGTTCAGCACTTCTTCCACCACGTGATCGGCGTAGCGCTCGTACACCTTTTCCCCGATTTCGGCCGTGGCTGTGCGCGGATCGCCGAAATAGGCCAGAGGCGCGCGGCAGCCTATGAAGTCGTTGCCTCCGGCCAGTCTCTCGAACAGAAATTCCCCTTCCCAGTTGGGCTCAAGCGTTTTCAGAATCTCGGTGTCCACAAGATCGGGGCGACGATTGAGCATGAGCGCGGTTTCGCTTTCGCCGGCATGAAGATCCCATTGCGGGTATTCGCACTGCAGAAGCTCCTGAATGCCCGAGCCGAGCAGCCAGTCGGACACCACGACCTGAAGGCTCGGATCGCGTCTCATGGCGTTTTCCGCCGCTTCCCTGAGTGCCTGCGCGTTGCGCGGCTCCGCATGACCGCACATGACGAAGATGCGCCGAAATCCCCATCTGCCGAGCCCGGCACACACGTCTTCCACCACGGCGACCACGGTTTCATAGCGCAGGGTCATGTTTCCGACAAAGCAGTTCGCCGCCTCGGCGAGCGCATAGTTCACAGGCGGCGCGATGAGCGTTTCAATGCCGAGGTCCGCCAGCTTTGCGGCCGCACGCTCACACACGTCGAGCGCGCTTTCAATGTCGGTGCCCACGGGAAGATGCTGAGAATGAACCTCCGTGGGCCCCACGGGAAGAAAGGCTATGTCCGTTTTCCGAACGACATCCTGAATCTGCCTGGTGTTCATCTCATACATAAGGTTCAGCTTCATGTTTTCCTCCGGGCGGCACGTTCCATGGCAACAGGGAACTGTGGACCACTTGAATGTTCTTCTGCGTGCTGCCCGAGAACGCAGATTTCTCCCTTTTCTGCAGGGCAAAAAGCGGTCACGGGCAGGCAGTATCGTCGAATTTACACTATTTTGACGGTACTCGCCTCAGCACGCAGCGTCAAGGGCCGCGCCTGAAAAGGAAGGCGGAACCGTGAGACCGGGCGCAACGCTCTCAAGACTCCCGTCTGTCGGCAGGCGCAGCCCGACGACGGAACCGAGGGGCGCGGGGG
>NZ_CALUWV010000152.1 GCF_944324575.1 uncultured Mailhella sp.
GTTGTGCCCACACGTTCTTTTCGGCCATTTGTCTCGCTGCCATTGTCATCTTTTATATTTAATGAGTCCTGAACCTAACCCCACACCCGGCGGTTTTCCGTTCGCATAAAAACCGCTCTTCGTCCTCCCCAATGGATGGGCAGGACACACGCTTCAGGGATTCACGTCCCCCCATTTCCGCGCCTCCCATGCCTGAAATGCTTCCAGTTGTTCTTCATGGCATGACTGCCGGCGCAATCTTTCAAACCGTTGACCTGCAAAAGGGATGAGGTTCGAAACAGGGAAGCCACGTTCTGCTGATCCGGCTTCTCTTCCCCGCAAGACCTCCTCTCCCATCGGGAGGAGACATTATGTTCAGACATTTCAGCAAGCAGGAAGCCCGCAATCTGGTCTTTCTCGCCATTCCCGTCTTTCTCGGCCAGATCGCGCAAATTGCCATGTCCTTTGTGGACACCGTAGTGGCCGGACGCGCCAGTACCGTCGACATGGCCGCCGTGGCCGTGGCCACATCGTTCTGGATTCCCGGCACCATGTTCGGACAGGGACTGCTCATGGCCATAACGCCGCTCGTGGCTCAGGCCACGGGCTCCGGCAACCGCCCCCAGAGCAGACATTTTCTGCGTCAGGGGCTGTGGCTTGCCGTCGCCATTTCCCTGCTGCTCATGGCAATTTTCCTTGTCATCAGCCGGACCATTCCCCATTGGGGCACCATGGACCCACTGCTCGCCCAGAAAACCTCGGAGTATCTTTTTGCCGTGCTCTGGGGCGTACCTGCGCTCATGTTCTTCGTCGTGCAGCGCTGTTTTCTGGAAGGACACGGCAGAACACGGCCTGCCATGGTGTCCGGCTTCATCGGCCTGGCGCTCAACGTGCCGCTCAACATCATCTTCGTGTTCGGCAAATTCGGCCTGCCCGCCATGGGCGCCGCCGGCTGCGGCGTGGCCACGGCCATTCTCTTCTGGTTCATGGCCGCATCCATGCTCTTCTTCGTCCGTCATACGGACAAGGCCGCCCTTGCGGCGGAAAAACCCCTGACTTCCATTCTCAGACGGCTGGTTCGCATCGGTCTGCCGAGCGCCTTTGCCATGCTCAATGAAACCGCAGCCTTTGCCCTCATAGCGCTCATCGTTTCCCCGCTCGGTGTTACCACCGTATCGGGCCATCAAATTGCCATCAACGTGAGCGCGTTTGTATGGATGTGCCCCTTTTCCATAGGCGCGGCCTCCACCATACGCGTAGGAACGCTGCTCGGCGCCGGCAACATGGCAGGCGCAAAAAAAGCCAGGCTCACGGCCCTCACCATCACTCTGGGCATGGCCTGCGTTCTGGCCGTGCTCATCTATCTCGTGCGCTATCCCGTGGCGGCGCTCTACACCCAGGATCAGGCCGTCATTCAAATGGCAAGTCTTCTGCTCATCTGCGAGGTCTTCTATCAGTTCCCCGACGGCGTGCAGACCAATACGCTCTGCTCTCTGCGAGGCTGGAACGACACAAGGGCCATTTTCTGCATATCCTTCGTCGCCTACTGGGTGGTAAGCCTGCCTGTGGGCTGGATTCTGTGCATGACAGACCTGTTAACGCCAGCCCCCCTCGGCGTGCTGGGCTTCTGGATAGCCCTCATTTTCGGTCTCAGCGTGGCCGCCCTGCTCTATCTTGTGCGCATTCACAAACTGGAACAGCTCTCCGTTGAAGACATGAAGAAAAAAATCGGTCGCTGAAATCCGCGGATTCTTCTGCTGAAAAGCGCCGGAACATGCCCGAAAGGACGTTTCCGGCGCTTTTCAGCATTATACTTTACGGCATTCTCCCAGTCGGGACAAACGCCGGAGGGGGCTTTTTCGCCCCCCCCTTAAAACTGGCGGGAGAGAGCCCGGCAGGACCCTCTCCGTACAGGGGAATGGGGAGAAAATTTTCCCCTCAGAATGCGGGAAGCAAATCCCGCATCCGCCATCAGTAAGTGGCAAACATGCGCTGAATCTCCGCCTTGTCCCTGGTGACCGTCAGGGCCAGCATGAGCAGCACACGCGCCTTCTGAGGATTCAGGTTGTCCGCAGTGAGGAAACCGGGCTCAGCATCCTTGCTGCTCGGCGTCACCATGCCGGAACCGGTGCGGGAGCTGCGCACGACGATGAGTCCATTCTTGGAGGCTTCGGTCAAAACGGCGCGGGAAACATTGGAAAGGCTTCCACATCCGGAACCGGCTTCAATAAGCCCCTCTGCGCCGGAAGAAACGGATGCCTTGTGCATGTCCACGTCGCCGCCAAGCGTCTGGTAGGCAATGTCCACGCGAGGCAGCGTCGTCAGCTTGGAAACATCGAATTCCGTATCCTTGGTATGCTTACGCACGGGAGTGCGATAAAACACCGGCTTGTAATCAATTACATAGCCGAGCATTCCGAAGTCGGGAGTCTTGAAGGTCTCCACGGAAAGCGTGTTGGTCTTCGTCACTTCACGAGCGGCGTTTATCTGACCGTTCATGACGACAAGTACGCCCTTGCCGCAGGATTCACGGGCCCCGGCCACGCCAACGGCATTGAGCAGATTCAGAGGACCGTCGGCGCTGATGGCCGTAGCGGGACGCATGGCTCCCACAATCACCACGGGCTTGTCGCTTTTGACGACCAGATTAAGAAAGTAGGCTGTTTCCTCCAGCGTATCCGTGCCGTGCGTGACCACTATGCCGTCGCAGGCATCGGAAGCAAGAAGCTCATTTGCCCTCTTGGCAAGCTTCAGCCAGTCCTCAAAGGTAAGATTGCCGCTTCCGGTATTGGCGATCTGCTCGGCAGACACCTTGGCAATGGAAGAAATGGAGGGAACGGCGTCAATGAGCTGCTGGGCCGTAAGCTCGCCCGCCTTGTAGTCCGTAAGCTGGGTACTCGAAGGCGCGGCTCCTGCAATGGTGCCTCCGGTAGCCAGAATGGTGACTTTGGGAAGTTCCGCAGCGAAGGCGGCTCCCGTCATCAGCATGACCAGAGAAAAACTGTACAGCAACGACTTGATCTTCATACATGCGTCTCCTTTGCTTTTACTGCTGTCATTCATGAAGCAAAAGCCGTGCCAAAACCTGTCTTTATTTATTTCAATGAATTATGGAACGCCCGTCCAGACAGATAAAACATAATTGTTTCAAGCAAAAAAACTCTGAGACAAATTCAACGAGGATTCACCCATCTTCCCCGGCGTGAACGCTGCCGGAACAATGGGGTTCCGGCAGCCCTCGTGCAGAAGGAGACGGCAAAGCAAGACCTCATGCCCCGCCCGTACGGAAAAAAATCGCCCGCCCCTCTGCCGGAACACACTCTCGGGGCTGCCTCTGTTTCAGCAGAAAATATCCCCCTCTGCCCTGCACGTGTTCCGTACTTAATGGGGCCCCACCGGCATAGCCGGTGGTTCCTCTTATGCGCCTATAAGGCTTTCTTACCAGCCGCGCCCTAGCAGG
>NZ_CALUWV010000153.1 GCF_944324575.1 uncultured Mailhella sp.
TGGCACGTCGCCCGTAGTCGGCCCGGACGCCGCACGGGAAGAGTCGTGCATGAAGCCGCCTGACGGTTGAGGGCGCATGGCGGCAGGGGCGATGGCGCGTACTTCCCCGCGCGCAGGCGCGTGAGCGTTGAAACCGGTTGAAAAAGACCCCGATCCGCGCATGGCGTGCCGATGCCGGGCCGCCCGGGAAACGCCCCGGACGATGCCGCCGCCCCGGATGCGTTGGAGGTGTCGGATGAGGCGGAGGGGACGCGGGCGACATCATTTTTGCCCCGCGCTTTTTGGCCGTTTTTCCGCAGCCGGCGGGGAACCCCGGCGAAGTCGTCTTCGGCGTCGCCACGTCGACCGTGAACGGCCCGGAGGAACAAGGGCTCGAACGAAACGGCCTTTGTTTTTCGACTCCCGTGGCACGTCGCCCGTAGTCGGCCCGGACGCCGACCGGGAAGAGCCGTGCATGAAGCCGCCTGACGGTTGAGGGCGCATGGCGCAGGGGCGATGGCGCGTACTTCCCCGCGCGCAGGCGCGTGAGCGTTGAAACCGGTTGAAAAAAGACCCCGATCCGCGCATGGCGGACCGGGGCAGGGGACGTGTCTTTGCGCCGTATTCGGACGGCGGGGAAGAAGAGGGGGCAGCCTCCAGGAGTTCTTCCCGCCTTGTCCGGCTGGCTGAGGCGGCGGCACAAAGACAGAGGGACCGGGGCGTTCGCGCTCCGCACGTTGTCGGGAACGTGCGGAGTGCCGGGAACGCGGGCTGGTCGGCCCTGATCGCTTCCGTTTTCCGCAGGCACTGCGGCGCGCCGGAAAGGGCATGCAGAGCTTTGGAGGCCGGGGAAGCGTTTTCCGGAAAAACGGAGGTCCGGCCGGAGCCGGTGGAAATGTCTGACAAGGTCCGCACCGGCGAAAAAGACGCGCAGACAAGGCGGACGGGTTCCCTCCATGCAGAGAACCGTTGTCGTTCATGGCCGTGCGCGGCGGCGCGTTGACGCGGGTTTTCGTCCGGCTCGGGAGGCCGGAACGAAAAGGAGGGGCCGGGCGGCTTCAAAAGACGTCTTCGGCAAGGCGTAATCCTGCGTCAATGGCCGGGCAATGGGCGGAAGATTGTCTCTCATCCGCAAGAAGGCCGGCTGCAAGACGGCAAACCGCGCGCCGGGCGCTCCCGTCCGTTGCTGCGGCACAGGCGGGCGGTTCACAGAACGCAGCACACGGCGCCCATGGGAGGCCACGCGCAGGAGGCCGGGCATATGCCTTTTCTGCGGAGAACGGCGCGGCTTCCGCTGAACCGGGATACGGCTCCCTCGGAAACGTCACGCAGGATACGCAGGTTCTGCCTGCCTTGAGACGTGTGTCTTCGGCTCGGGCGGAACGGTTAGACGTGTGTGCGGCTCTGGTGGCGACAGCCGGAGACGGGCGCGCAAAGAGGCCGTTTTCGTCGATTCCAGGAGACGGGGCGAAAGCTGGACTCAGAGGAGCGAGCGGGTTTTTCCGGCAGGCGTTTTCCCAGGCGGCTGAGGGGCGGGACCCTCAGTTGTCGGAGGCGTGGCGTTTTTCCCAGAGGCGCATGTCCTTCATCTTCTTGCGGCGCACGCGCTGTATGCTCTTGCACACGAGGGGCGCGTCGCTCTTGATGCCCCATTTTCTGCGGTAGGAATCAGCGTCGAGACCGTGCTTGGCAAGGTGCTTTCTGGTGATGAGCTTGAAGGACTTGCCGCATTCCAGGCAGGTGATGCTTTTTTCCCTGATGGACTTTGCGGGGGAAGGCATGGGCGCTTCTTCCTCTTCCTCGGCGTGAACGCCCGATTCCAGATCCTTCAGGCTGGAGGCCAGGGTTCGAATCATGGCCACCATTTCTTCCTCCTGCATGACGCGCACGGAAGACTGCGCCTTGACGAGTTCGATGGCCTGTTTCAGATAATCATCCATGATGTTGTTCCTCCGGGATTGTTGACAGGGGAAAGGGAAACGGACGCTTCCGGGAGCGTCCGGATTTTTCGTGCGGGCGATCCGGTGGAGAGAAGCCCGGATCGCCCGATGCGGGCCGCATCCTTCAACCTTGAGGATGCGGGGGCCGGGGCCGGCGTGCGGACCCGGAGACATGGGGTGCAAGGCCGCAGTTCGTCGCGCCGTTTTTCTGCACCCACATTTCAAAGAGAAGGCGGGACACGAAAATGGCCGTGAACATGGAAGCCAGAATGCCGAGCGCCAGCGTGACGGCAAAGCCGCGGATGGGCCCGGTGCCGAACTGATAGAGCACGGCGGCGGTGAGCAGCGTGGTGAGATTGGAATCGAGAATGGAGCTCTGCGCCTCGGAAAAGCCCGCGGCCACGGCCCGGGCCATGGTGAGCCCGCGGCCTATTTCTTCGCGTATGCGCTCGAAGATGAGCACGTTGGCGTCCACGGACATGCCTATGGTGAGCACCACGCCCGCAATGCCCGGCAGGGTGAGCGTGGCGCCGAACAGACCGAGTCCGGCAAAGAGCAGGCTTATGGTGAACACCAGCATGGCGTTGGCAAGAAGCCCGGCCATGCCGTAGCACACCTGCATGACGACCATGACGCCCAGAGAACCCACCGCGCCGGCCACAAGACCCGCGCGTATGGAGTCCGCGCCGAGCGACGGGCCCACGGTGCGTTCCTCCTGCACGGAAACCTTGGCAGGCAGCGAGCCGGAACGCAGCACCACGGCCAGATCCTGTGCCTCCTCCGTGGTGAACGAACCCGTGATGGTGGCCTTGCCGCCGCTTATCTTCTGCTGGATGACGGGCGCGCTCTGCACCACGCCGTCGAGCACGATGGCGAACTGCTGATGTATGAGTTCTTCCGTCACGCGCTCGAACTGATCCGCGCCGCGCGCGCTGAACTGTATGGCCACGCAGGGCTGATTGCGTTCGTCGAAGGCGGGACGCGCGTCGACGATGTCCTGACCGGAAAGCAGCGGTTCCCTGTCGAGCACGAGCCCGCCGGAAAGATCCGTGCGGGAGGCGCTCGTCCACGCGCGCGTGCCCTCCACCAGCGGATACCACGCCGCGCCGGGCGGCAGAACGCCCGTGGCGGAAACGTCGCGGCGCACGCGGTGGAAGGTGAGCTGGGCCGTGCGGCCTATGAGCTGAAGGGCGCGCCCGGTGTCCGTGACGCCGGGAAGCTGAATCTGAATCTGATCGTCGCCCTGGCGGCGGATGTCGGGCTCCGCCACGCCGAAGGCGTCGATGCGGCCGCGAAGCGTGCGTATGGTCTGTTCCATGATGCGCTCGCGGAGCTGTTTTTCCCATTCGGGGCGGAAGGAGACGAGGAGTTTTTCCCCGGATCCGGACGAGATGGCAGACCCGACTGCCATCTGTCCGAATCGGTCGCGCAGCAGGTTGGAGAGTTGTTCGATTCCCTCGTGTTTGAGCGGCACGAATTCCAG
>NZ_CALUWV010000154.1 GCF_944324575.1 uncultured Mailhella sp.
CTGTTTCTTTCAGCTTGCTGCCAGCGCTCGGGGGAACGCGGGCGAGGTGAGGAGCCCGCGCCGACGTCCGCAAGCAGCCGGAATTCACTTCCGGCGTCAAGCGCCGCAGGCGTCGTACAAGTTCCACGTTCGTACAGTGTGTCCCGGGCAGACGGGCCATTGCGTTACTCGGTCGGTGGAAAATGTCATAATTCCCCCCGCGCCCCCCTGGTTCGCCTTGCGGCTGCGCCGCGCGGCGGGGCTCGTACGGATGCCGGAAGTCGGGCTTTGAAAGGGCGGGACAAAAGGCGTGTGGCGCAAAGGCCGGAAGTCTCGGCAAGGCGCGTTCGGGCTGCAATCTCAGTGCAGGCGTGCGCGGCTGCGCCCGCCTGCGGCTGCCGACCGGTGTTTCGCTTCGCGAAAGCACCGGTGTGATTGGAAGGGATTTCCAGATTTTTAAGGGGAGAGCGCTGGTTTAGCGCTCTGGGAAACCGTCGCTGACAAGGGATGGTCGCTTTTCAACGATATGGAAGGGCTTTCAATTTTTCTTTTCAGCTTTCTCGCAACGCTCAGAGAAACTTGCGGGAAAACTCGTCGTTCACTGTTCGGTCGGCCTCCGTTTGCAGCGGATGACCTTCTCTCAACGCTCGGGGCCCGCGATCTGCCTTCAGGCGGTCGCCCCGACGTTCGCAAGCAGGCGGGATTCGCTCTTGCCGTCAAGCGCAGCGGGCGTCGTGAAGACTTAGCCGGAATTTAGTTCCGCCGTTAAATGAAATGACCGTCGTGCAAGTTTCGCGTCTGAACGGCGTGCAGGTTGAGACGTGCCTTTGCGGTACGCCTGGGAATTGGCGCATCCGTACCGCGCATCCAGAGCGGATGGGCGATTGCGGTACCGGGCATCGGTGGGTTCGTACAGTGTGTCTGGAGCGGATGGGCGTTTAAGGAGGGATGGGGCGGGCTTTCTTTTTTTCCTTGCAGCACTGTTGTACCGCGAAGCGGGACAGCAGTCGGCCACCGCAGGCGGGTGCAGGGCACACGCCTGCACTGACTGGGCAGCCCGAAACGCGTCCGCCGAGCCTTCCGGCCTTTTTGTCCCTCCCCTTGCCATTTTCGTTTTTCAGAGCCGACTCCTGAGTTCCCCCCAGTCTTTGATAAAAAGCTGAAAGAACCAAGGGGGCGCGGGGGAAATTATTTCCCCCGCAAACTGCCTTTCAAGGGGGACCGGGGGGGGACTCCCCCGGCGGGGTACGGGGCGGAGCCCCGCTGCCTTTTCTGCCTTTCCTGCGTTTTTTGTCTTTTACTTTTGCGTTCTCCGCACGGCGCCGAGGATATTGGGGAGGGGGATGGCGTCGCCGCGGGAGGAGAACATATAGGAAGCTGGGGACATGCCGTTCCAGAGGTGGAACTCGCCGGGGAGCCGGAGGAGGAGGGAAGCTTCGCTTCCGCCCTCGACGTACATGGCGCTGTTGAGGTTGAGGTCTTTGTGGGCGTTGAGGGCTTCGACGAAGTCGTGGACGGAGGCGGGGTCGGCGCAATGGAAGAAGAGAATGCGGCCGTTCAGGTCTTCGGCTATGGCGGCAATGGCGTGTTCGGGGCCTTTTTCGGGCCATATCTGGCTGCCGTCCGGGCCCATGAGGCGGAAGTTCTGCACCACGATGTCGTAGCGGGGCAGGAGGTTTTTCCAGTCGTCGACGCTTCGGTCGAGCACGGCGGCGCGGGGGAGGGAATCGTCTTTGGGGCCGGCCACGAAGAAGGCGCCGTAGCGGCTCACGATGCGGCCGTTGTTGGTACGGTCGCCGCTGCGCATGTAGCCGGTGGAGGTCTGTCCGTCCTTAAGATACATGCTGGCGTTGATGGCGGCGGTAAGGTCTTTGGATGCGGCCCATTCGCGCATGGTGGGCACGTTGCCGCCTTCCCAGCGGGAGCTGAACAGGTGAAAGTCGAAATGCTCGGTGTCGAAGCGCAGCACGCGGATCACGAGACGCCGGGAAAACTCGTCTCCCCGGTCTCTGGTGTAGGACAGGCGCGCCATGTCCAGCCCGTCTTCCGGACTTGTCCATGCGATGGGATCGCCCGGAAAGGTGAGCTCAGGCTCGGGCGCTTCGGCACAGAGCGAGGCCGGCAGCACAAGCAGAAGCAGCGCGAGGGCTATGGTGCGCAGAGTGTTCATGTCCTCAGTTGTATGCCACTCGTCAAGGATGGGCAAGGAAAACCCTGCGTTTTTACCCGGGAACATGGAGAACGTCCGACCGATGCGGGGCCCGGCGCAGAAAGGGCGGAAACGGGGTGCTTTTTCCCGGCGGCTGCGGGGGCTTCGGCTCTTGACGACCGGGCGTATTTGTCCTACCCCCATATTTTTACGACGCCAAAAAGCGAGTCTTTCGTTGCGGCCTTTTTGAGGCGCGCGAGCGCTGTCGGCAGCATATTCATGAAAGAGGGCAGAGCCCCTGCCAGATAAACGGAGTGTCTTTTGGAAGCACAGAAGAAAGCCCGCAAGCCCATCAAGCTTGCCACGAAGTCGGAACATGCGGCCTATTTCATGCCCATGCTGGAGAATTTCGCCGATCACGGCGAACTGAACGAAGTTGTGAAGAACTGCGTGGGCAAGGCCTGCGATCTTCTGGACGCGGGCATTCCGCTCTATCCCAACGATTTCAAGCGCAGGCAGAACGCGGGCGAGGTGTGCGAGAAATACGGCGCCATGACCGACGAGGAGCTTGCCGCGCTTGACGAGGAATTTGCCGTTGCCGGCCGCATGATGTCTTCGCGTTCCTTCGGCAAGGTGATCTTCTTCCACGTCATGGACCGCAGCGGCCGCATCCAGTGCTATGCGGAAAAGAGCGTGCTCGGCGACGAGGCGTTTTCCGCGTTCAAGAAGCTCGATGTGGGCGACATTGTGGGCGTGACGGGGCGCCTTTTCCGCACGAAGACCGGCGAACTCACGCTGCGCTGCGAGAGCGTGCGGCTTCTCAGCAAGTCGTTCCGCGCGCTGCCCGACAAGCACAGCGGCCTCACCGACGTGGAATCCCGCTATCGTCAGCGCTACGTCGACCTTGTGATGAATCCCCGCACGCGCGAGATATTCCGCAAGCGTTCGCTCATCGTGCGCGAGTTCCGCCGCTTCATGGAAGAGCGAGGCTTCATGGAAGTGGAAACCCCCATGCTGCACGCTCTTGCGGGCGGCGCGGCGGCCAAGCCCTTTGTGACGCATCACAACGCGCTCGACATCGACCTGTATATGCGCATCGCACCCGAGCTCTATCTCAAGCGCCTTATCGTGGGCGGCCTGGAGCGCGTGTTTGAAATCAACCGCTGCTTCCGCAACGAGGGAATGGACACCCGCCACAACCCCGAGTTCACCACCTGCGAGTTCTACTGGTCCTACGCCACGTTCGAGGAT
>NZ_CALUWV010000155.1 GCF_944324575.1 uncultured Mailhella sp.
AGTGTTTATAACTTACGCATAACTATAAGTTTTCGGGAACCCCCAGCCTAGCTGGGGGTTTTCTTTTAACCAAAAAACGCCCCCGCTCCGCAACCGGAGGGGGGGCGCATGAGAGAATTTCAGACGAAAAGGCTTCGCCCGAAACTATTCTTCCATGGCTTCCTTGAAGCGCGTCTGAAGGGCCTGCATCTTGGCCTTCTTGTCGATGAGATCGGCATGACGGGCCTTTTCGGACTCCACGAGATCGGCCGGAGCACGCTTGACGAAGTTCTCGTTGGAGAGCTTGGCGTCAAGGGCCGCGAGATCCTTGTCGACCTTGCCGATTTCCTTGTCGAGACGAGCCAGTTCGGCCTTGAAGTCCACCGCGCCGGTGAGCAGCACGATGACTTCGCAGCCGCGCACCACGTTGCTGGCCGAAGCCTTGGGAGCATGGGCATTCCTGTCGATGGTGAGGCTTTCGAGCCTCGCCAGATCGAAGAATCCGCGGTTCGCCTCAAGAAGCGCGGACTGCTCGTCGCTGGCCGGATGCAGCACCACGCTGAGCCTGTAGGAAGGCTTGATGTTGAGTTCCGCGCGGATGGTGCGGATGGCGCTGATGGCCTCCTGCAGGAAGACCATGTCGTCGGACTCCCGGCTCTTCACGCACTGAGGACGGAATTCAGGATAAAGCTGCGTGGCGATGTCCGTGCCTTCATGACCGGGCAGGGCGTTCCATACCTCGGCAGTGACAAAGGGAATCATGGGATGCAGCAGCAGGAGAATTTCGCGCAGCACGGTGTAGAGCACGTACTGGGCCTCTTCCTTCGCCTCTCCCTCTTCCTTCATGTCGGCCTTGATGAGTTCAAGATACCAGTCGCAGAACTCGTTCCACAGGAACTTGTACACGCACTGAGCCGCGTCGTTGAAGCGATAGCTTTCGAGCGCGGCATCCTCTTCCGCCTTGATTTCCTCGAGACGGTTGAGAATCCACTTGTTGTGCAGTCCCTTGACGGCACCGAGATCGACGGCCTTGGGCTCGCCTTGTTCGGGCAGGTTCATAAGGGCAAAGCGCGAAGCGTTCCACACCTTGTTCACGAAGTGACGGTAGCCCTCGATGCGCTCCTCGGACATTCTGATGTCGCGTCCCATGGCGGCAAAGGCCGCCAGCGTGAAGCGCAGGGAGTCCGCGCCGTACTTGCGAATCATGTCCTGCGGGTTGATGCCGTTGCCGAGAGACTTGGACATCTTGCGGCCCTGAGCGTCGCGCACGAGAGCATGGATGTAGACCTCGCGGAAGGGCACTTCACCCATGAAGTGCTGGCCCATCATGATCATGCGGGCCACCCAGAAGAACAGAATGTCGAAGGCCGTGACGAGCACGCTGGTGGGATAGTACTTCTTGAGCGTCTCGGTATGTTCGGGCCAGCCCATGGTCGAGAAGGGCCAGAGCGCGGAAGAGAACCACGTGTCGAGCACGTCGGGATCCTGTTCCAGCTTTTTGCCGCCGCACTTGGGGCATACCGTGGGATCTTCCTCGGCAACGATGAGCTCGCCGCAGTCGGCACAGGTCCACGCGGGAATGCGGTGGCCCCACCAGATCTGGCGGCTGATGCACCAGTCGCGGATGTCGTCCAGCCAGTTGTAGTAGGTCTTGGTCCAGCTCTCGGGATAAATCTTGATTTTGTCCGGCACGGCGGCGCGGGCGGCGGGAGCCATCTTGCTTATGGCCACGAACCACTGGTCGGACACGTAGGGCTCGATGACGGTCTTGCAGCGGTAGCAGCAGCCCACGCTGTGGGAAAGCGGCTCTTCCTTCACAAGATGCCCGTTCTCACGCAGCTCTTCCACAATGGCCTTGCGGCATTCCTCGCGGCTCATGCCGGCGTAGCGGCCGCACACGTCGCTCATGCACATGTTGCCGTTGTCGTCGATGACCTGGATGAATTCCAGATTGTGGGCGTGGCCGAGCTTCCAGTCGTTGGGGTCGTGGCAGGGCGTGACCTTGAGGCAGCCGGTGCCGAACTCGCGATCAACGTAGCGGTCGGCAATGAGCGGAACCTCGCGGTTGACCACGGGCACGATGAGCTTCTTGCCCACAAGGCCGGCGTAACGCTCGTCTTCGGGGTGCACGCACACCGCGGAGTCGCCGAGAATGGTCTCGGGACGGGTGGTGGCGATGGTCACGGAACCGGAGCCGTCGGCGAAATCATAGCGCACATGCCAGAGCATGCCCTTGGAATCAATGTGGTCCACTTCGTCGTCGGCCAGGGCGGTGTGGCAGCGCGGGCACCAGTTGACGATGTACTTGCCCTTGTAGATGAGCCCTTCCTTATAGAGCTGCACGAACACCTTGCGCACGGCGCGGGCGAGATTGTCGTCCATGGTGAAGGCTTCGCGCGTCCAGTCCACGGAGGAGCCGAGTTCCTTTATCTGCTCCAGAATCTGGCCGCCGTACTGCTTCTTCCAATCCCAGACGCGTTCGATGAAGGCTTCGCGTCCCACGTCATGACGGGACTTGCCTTCCTTGGCAAGGGCGCGCTCCACCACGTTCTGCGTAGCGATGCCCGCGTGGTCGGTGCCGGGAATCCACAAGACGTTCTTGCCCTTCTGACGGGCATGACGGCAGAGTATGTCCTGAAGAGTCTGGTTCAGGGCATGACCGATGTGCAGAATGCCCGTGACGTTGGGCGGAGGAATGACGATGGAATAGGGGTCGCCGGGGGCGGACAGGTCGGGCGTGAAGGTCTTGGTCTCTTCCCAGTGCTTGCGCCAGTGAGCTTCCACTTCCTGCGGTTCATAGGCTTTGGACAGCATTTCAAGGCTCCAGTGAGTTAAAATGTCCGCCCTCCCGCAACGGGACGGCGCAGCTATGCGCCTTTTCGACGGAAATGCAGCGTACGGCCGGCCCTTGCAGGCGACGGCAGCCACAGCCGGGGCATGCCCGGCATGCCTCTTCCGCCGTCCCTTCTCTTGCCGAACGGGCGGCTTGTGCGTATGCATAGGCACGGAGGGAAGACATGATTGCCATTTTGTGGAACGCATCCCATATCTGGGGATATCTGCTGCTGCACGCCGTTCGTTCGACGGGCATTCCCTTCCGTGTACTCAAAGGGTTAGACATAGCCCAGACCGGTCT
>NZ_CALUWV010000156.1 GCF_944324575.1 uncultured Mailhella sp.
CACGCTGTTGCCGGGCACAAGCAGAGCCCATGCCGTCACCAGGGCTACCATGGCCCAGTTTCCGGGCAGAGTGACCAGATTGAGCAGAACGCAGACGCCGAGCGCAAGCAGAAAAAGCGCAGTGAAAAAAACGCTCATGAGCTTTTCCTGAGACTGAGCCCGTAAAGAAGGCCGACGGATCGGTCGAAACGGTCGTCGCCGCAGACGGACGAGAGTCTGCCGCAGCCCTTCAACGTTTCGCGGCATGGGCCTAGAATCCACGTGGGACGGAAGCCTTCCGCTTCGGCGGGAAAAGCGCCGCAGATGCAGCCGTGTCCGCCTCTTGCCCGAACCTGTTCGTCGGGGAGCCAGTTGAGGCGCATTTCATCCAGATCCTTCAAAAGTTCCTCTCGGGAGATGTCGCTGTGCTGTTCATAGAGCCCCAGCAGTCTTTCCTGATAGATCATGAATGCCTGCACGTGACGGTGACCTGCCCAGATAACGGTGATGCCTTCACTCCAGGATCTTTGGCGAAGAGGTTCCATGCTCAGGGCAGCCAGAACGGAGGCCATGCCGCTGTCCGTCCCGAGTGTGGGCCCGAAGGTCGCTTCCGCCTGTTCAAGCAGGGGCTCGATCTCCCATCCGGGCATTTTCTGCTGAAGAAAGTATTCCGGCCGGCCTTCCGTCTTGATAAGCAGATCTTTCCAGCGGCGGATGCGCGCGGAACATCTTTCGGTCCTGTCTTTTTCTGGATTGTCGGCCCGCATTCCGGAAATCAGCGTAAGTTCGGGAGCGGGGAGTCCTGAGCTTTTTAAAAAGTTCCGGGCCTCTTCCACGGGCGAGTCTGGAGAAAGCCCGGTTTTGGGCCAGCGGGAAAAATCCGTGCCCGGCAGGGCCAGAACCGCTGCCGTGGACAGGCTGCCGTTGTCGAGTAGCAAGGTCGGGCATGAAGGCTCGAATCCTGCCGTGATGGTGTCCAGCATATTCTTGTCCGTTCACAGAAAAAAGGTACGGGGAGCGGACTCCCCGTACGTTGCGGCTTAAAGAAGCGAGCCGTTCCAGTTGAAGTCACTGGTGCGGCGCGTCGGAGGCAGGTTCGGAGGAAGGTTCTCATCCAGCCTGGCGAAGAAGGCATATCCTGCGGCTTCCAGTTCCTGTCTGTGCGCGGAAAGATCCAGGGGCCATGCAGGGTACATCCACAGGTTGTGGCCGTAGTTGCGCGCCCAGAAGGCTTCGCCCTTGGGGCTGAAAAATGCCTCGTTGGCCTTGACCTGATTCATGCCGTGACGAGAGATGCCCACGGGCCAGTAACCCGAAAGCACCATGCCGAGCGGCAGGCAGCACTGACGGGGCAGAGCAAGGTAATCTTCTCCCGACATCTCCGGGCTCACGAAGGCGCCTTCAAAACCCATCCTGGCAAGCAGCGCCACGGCTGCGGGATTGGAGATGTTGCAGAACGGACCGGCGACAAGGTGGGGCCGACGCTTTTCATCATCCATGGGGAAGAGGCCGACCTGCCATGGAGAGTTGCAGACGAAATGCCTGGAGCCGCCGCGCAGCGCTTCAATGACCAGTCTCTGCCAGAGAGCTTCCTCATCCGGCCATATGACCGGAGGAAGCCACCAGGAAATGCGGGGCATGACCGTGCGGGATACTGCGCGGACGGAATTGGCCGACATCCACAGACCGGTCATCACGGAGCGGGAACCGCGGGTTTCGCGTCCCTGAGGAAGGCTGGAGCGCACAAGGTAGTCCTGCTGACGACGGGCACGTATGGGCTTTGGCAGATGCGGCGTCCATTCCACAAGGGGACTCTCCACCGTGCGGCATTTTTCCAGCTTCTTTTCCCAGTCGTGAAGAATGTGGATGAGCTCGGGTTCCCGGCGGTCGATGAGAAAGACGGGCACGCCGGCCTTCGGCATTTTGTGCCTGGCAAGGCGCAACGTGCAGGTGCCGGCCTTGGGCGTGCGCCTTGTGACCGGAACGGTATCGTGCCAGGGCTCATCTTCATAGCCTATGCGCAGAAGATCCTTGGGCAGCAGCTCTATTCTCGGCTTGATGAAAGGCCAGGAAGGTACGCCGTTTTTCTTTTCAAACTGAATCTTGCCCACGAGCAGGCCGGAGCTTGTCGGCTCGTCGGGCGTGGATACGTGCGTGTCCTTCTGCGGCAGAAAACGTGCGCGGGTGACGGGACGCCCCAGAGCCATGTCGAGCAGAGCCTCGGCATCTTTTTTCGCTCCGGGCCAGTCGGGCGTTCCCAGGGCATCGAGCAGCATGCGATAGGCCGTCACCACATGATAGACGTAATGCGGTCCCTTCTTGCGCCCTTCAATCTTCAGGCTGCGGACGTGGGGAATCTCAGCCAGAGTCTTGACCAGCACGTCGATGGAAAGATCCTGACAGGAGAAGAAGCGTCCTTCGCGTCCCTTCTGTTTGTAGATTCTGCGGCAGGGCTGCACGCAGCGCCCGCGCAGGCTGCTTTTGCCGCCGAGATAACTGGACCAGTAGCAGCGGCCCGAAACGCACCAGCACAATGCCCCGTGCACGAACATCTCAAAGTCCATGCCTTCGGGAGCGGCTTCGTCCATCTGCCGTATTTCGTCGATGGAGAGTTCGCGGGGGAGCACCACGCGCTGTATGCCGAGCTTCTGCACGGCAAGAAGGTCGCGGGATACGGAAATGTTGGAAAGGGTGGAGAGATGAAGTTCGCCCTCGAAGCCGGCCTGACGGGCCACGTCGATGAGGCCTATGTCCTGGATGATGAGGCCGTGCGGCTGCGCGTCGCGCTGGAGACGCTTGATGAGTCGGCCGGCTGCGGGGATGTCGCTTGCCTTGATGAGGGAGTTGAACGCCACATAGATTTTGCGGCCGTTCTGATTGGCCAGATCCACCATGCGGGCAAGCTCGGTGGTGCTGAAGTTTTCCGCTCCGGCCCGGGCGGAGAAGTTTTTGAGGCCGAGATACGTGGCGTCCGCACCGGCGGCCATGCCTGCGAGAAAGCAGGACATGTCGCCGGCGGGAGCCAGAAGTTCAGGCAGAGAGAGCTGTGTCATGACATCCTATGTCGATGGCTGACCTCCCGTGCATTTC
>NZ_CALUWV010000157.1 GCF_944324575.1 uncultured Mailhella sp.
GGGCCCAACGGCAGCGGCAAGTCCACGCTTTTTCGCTGCTGCATGGGCTTTCTGCACCCAGAAAAAGGCCAGGTCCATGTGCGAGGTGTCAACATCGCACATATGCGCCCGGCGGAACTGGCACGCCACGTGGCCTACGTTCCTCAGGAACACCGCCAGCCCTTTCCCTTTACGGTCCGCGACATGGTGCTCATGGGGCGATCACCGCATATGGACGGCTGGTTTACTCTCAAAACCAGAGACAGAGACGCGGCCGAACAGGCCATGGAACGCATAGGCATAGCGCAGCTTGCCGACGCCTCCTGCAATCAGCTTTCCGGAGGACAAAGACAGCTTGTGCTCATAGCAAGGGCCATGGCGCAGCAGACGCCGCTCATTCTGCTGGACGAGCCCACAAGCGCGCTGGACTTCAGCAATCAGCTTGCGGTATGGAAAGTCCTGCGGGAAGTAGCTCAGCAGGGCGTGGCCATTCTCGTCTGCTGCCACGATCCCAACCACATACTCTGGTTCTGCGACACGGCGGTCGTGCTGCATCAGGGACACGTTTATTCTGAAGGGCCGGTACATACGGCCGTCACCGAAGAGATTCTTCAGCACATCTACGGCCCGGAGTGCGTGCGTATTTCCGCTGAAAACATGGACATGGTCTGCCCGCGCAGATTTTGAATCCCTTCCCTCATTCACGAAAAACGACAAGGAGAAGCCATGTACGCTCCAGGTATTACTCAGGAACTCATCGACAAGGCCGTGGCTTTCCACGGACACTGGTGCCCCGGCCTCAGCACGGGCATACGCGTGGCGGCATGGGCCATGCAGAACATGGGCACCGCCGCCGACGAGGAAGTCGTCGCCGTCACCGAAACCGACATGTGCGCCGTCGACGCCATTCAGGCTCTTGTGGGCTGCACCTTCGGCAAGGGCAATCTCATATTCAGAGACAGAGGCAAGGTGGCCTTCAGCTTTTTCCGGCGCAGCGACGGGAAAAAAGCGCGTCTTGTACAGAAAATGCACGAAGACGATCTGTCGCGCCGGGCAAAAGAGATACGGAAGGAGCTTGAGTCCGAAAATCTCTCCGGTGACAGACGCAGTTCGCTGGAAGCGGAGGCGGAACACCTGAAAAGGAGACGCATCGAACAGATTCTTTCCCTGCCCTTTGAAGAGCTGTTTGCCGTCGGAGAGCCTCTCTGCGACATGCCCCATATGGCAAGACGCCTTCCCACCATCATCTGCGACGAATGCGGTGAGGGAGTCATGTCCACACGCATACGCGAAGTGAACGGCAGGCATCTGTGCATGGACTGTGCAGAAAAGGCAGCAGGCGTACAGCCATAAAATCATCTTCCTCCTGCACAGCCGACATCGGACGACAAAAAAGGCGACCATTCAACCGGCCGCCTTTTTTGTCGCTTCCTTTCGTCGACGTCAATTCGTCACAATATCTGTTGTCATCATACCTTATCGCCCGGCGTGGTCATGACGGATGTGTTTTTGCGACGCACCTGTTGGCAAGGTTGTATGATTTGTTTTTTTGAGTGTTTTTTTATAAAAAAAAAAGTTTACATAACTCTTATTTCAAAACTATAGTTAAAGCAATACTTGATAAACTCAGCTCTGCACAACATGGATCCTGCCGACATGGCAACAGTTTCTCTCTGCTCCATACGGCTCTCTTCCCTTGACTTGAAACGCTTCCGCAGAAAAGCAATGCAGCAATCTGCGGACAGGGACAATACTGCACTCCGAAACATGAACGGACACGGAACACGCTTTTTCATGGCCTGTACCGAGGCTCCATAAGGCGAAAAGCCCCTGAGGCCAGGCCGACGTGCAGAAGGCTCCACGTCCTGAACACTCAGCTCCGGGAACTCAGCCGAGCCTGGTCTCCAGGGCCCGGGCGACTGGAATGTCCGCCGGCAGAAGTCCGGGAAAGTCCGCCAGTTCCTTCAGAGGAACCCAGCGCATATCGTCATGCACGGTCAGGGCAATCTCTCCACGCCAGGACGTTACGCGATACACGCAAAGATGCACGGTGCCGAAATCATAGCCGTGGCTGTTCTCCGTCAGATATTCTCCTATCTCCGCATCTATGCGCAGCTCTTCCCGAAGTTCGCGGGCAAGACACTGTTCGGGCGTTTCCCCGGCCTCAAGCTTGCCCCCCGGGAACTCCCAGCTTCCGGGGCAGCTCATGAACGGAGCCCTGCGCATGACAAGAATACGGCCATTTTCAAAAAACACGGCCCCCATGACTTCCTTGGTCACCTTTTCCATGGCTTTTCTCCTTCTGTTGCCTTCTGTCCCCATGCCGCCTCAGCCGGACAGTTCACACGATCGTCCCTCAGATTTGCAGGGCGGATGCCTGCGGAAGGCCGGGGCTTCACCTGCCCTTCTCCTTCGAAAGGCATTCTTTCCCTGCGCCGCACGACAAAAACATAGCAGACACCGATATATACGGCGCAGATCGTACACGTCACCGGCTCGCAGAGGCATACGCCCATATAGCCCATGGAGGGAACCACAAAAAGCGCGAACACCACGTTTCCGGCAAGCTCCAGCACACCTTCCCCAAGACTGAACAGCCTGCCTCCCATGCCTTGAAGCGCACAGCGCAGAATGATGAGCACGGCTATTCCGGTATAAAAAGGAGCGTCTACCCGAAGGTACAGACTGCCTGCCCCGACAACCCCGGCGTTTCCGCTGCCCGTTGCCAGACGCACTAGGTCATCCGCCCACAACAGGACGATCACGTTGACGGCCGCCACCCACACGAGGCCGAGGCAGACGGCATGACGAACCCCGGTTTTTGCCCTGCTCCACTGCCCCGCACCGATGTTCTGGCTTGCGAACGTGGACGCCGCCACGCCGAGCGTGCCGAGCGCCAGCAGAAAAAGACTGTGAAAACGTCTGGCTGCGGCATAACCGGCCACGACGGTCGTCCCCAGATCGTTGATGGCCGACTGCAGTATCATGATGCCTATGTCTACAAAGCACATCATGAATCCCATGGAAAGACCGGTTCCCAGCATCTCGCCGAGCATG
>NZ_CALUWV010000158.1 GCF_944324575.1 uncultured Mailhella sp.
GTCGTCCCCAGATCGTTGATGGCCGACTGCAGTATCATGATGCGTATGTCCACAAAGCACATCATGAATCCCATGGAAAGACCGGTTCCCAGCATCTCGCCGAGCATGGCCGCATCCGGCGTCAGGCAGCCCGGCCAAAACGTGCCGCCACGCCCCGTACGGCTCCGTGGACGAAGTTCCGGACATTTTCTGCGCACATAACCGAGGCAGAGCATGACGGAACAGCCCTCGGCAATCACCGTGGCCACGGCCGCTCCATAAACGCCGAGCTTCAGCACAGCCACAAGAAGCAGATCAAGCAGAATGTTGCCCGAAGCCGCAGCAAGCAGAAACAAAAGCGGCATCACGCTGTTTCCCACGCCTCTGAGCAGCCCGGCAAGCATGTTGTAGGCAAGAATCACGGGCATACCCCAGAAAATGACTCTCAGATAGGCCGCCGCCATGTCCAGAGCTTCGTCAGGCGTGCGCAGAGCTCTGAGCAGCGCTTCCGCCCCCCAAAGCCCAGCCACCATGACGAGCACCGACATTCCCGCCCACAGCCACAGCGCCGCAGTCACGGCTCTGCCGAGCTCGTCGGCATCCTTTTTGCCGAAACAGCGCGCAATGACAAGAGAAACACCGTTGGACATACCGGAAGACAGTCCGAGAACCACAATGTATACCGCAACGGTGCATCCCAGAGCCGCCAGCGCAGCGTCGCCGAGTACATGGCTTACCACGGCCATATCGGCCATCTGGTAGCACTGCTGAAACACATTGCCGAGAAAGACCGGCAAAGCGAACAACGCCATGCCTTTGAGAGGGCTTCCGGTGGTGAGATCCGTCTTCATGAAAAAAACATCAAAAAAAGCCCCCGCGGTATTTCGCAGGGGCTGAAAAAAAACTGCTGGCATCGGCCTACTTTCCCACGTAAAGATGCGCAGTATCATGGGCGATGAAGCGCTTAACTTCCGAGTTCGGAATGGGATCGGGTGTACCCGCTTCTCTATGGACACCAGCAAATATGAAAACCGCCTTATGGCAGTCAGTGTCAACGTGTTGTGCTTATAGCAACAATCACCGTGGATGGCAAGCGTTTTCTGCACATTTTCGGCAATAATTCCATGTTCCCCTCGTGTATCACACAGGCCTTTTCAGGCAGGCTCGTCACTGCATTTCTCTGCCGGCATATTCCGGCAGCCAGAGGCTTTCATACACCTTGCTGTGACTGAGCACCCTTTTCTTCAGGCGGGCAAGATAATTCTCCTCGGGCGTCACTTCGGTCGAAAACACGTTGTAACCGAAGCCGAGTCTTTCTCCTTCCACGGAAAAGCCGAGCGCCGCCAGAAGCGACGGGAACAGATCGAAATGGCTGATGACCGAGCGCACGGGCTTGAGCGTTGCATCCCTCTGCAGTGAACAGAGAACATAGCGATTCTTCACCTGCTTGAGATCCACGTCATCCATCTTTGCCATCCGGGCCTGATGATCGCCCATGACGAGAATGACAAACTGATTTTCCCAGCCCTTGTCGCGTATGTGCCGAAGCAGGCGTTCCACCTGCGACATGGAGCATTTCACATAGCCTGCCCAGTTTTCGGAATACCCCTCGTCCACGCAGGGAGGGGAAAGAAAGCCGGGCTCATGCGTATCCATGGTGGAAAGCACAAAACTGAATTTTCTGCCCTCGGCCATGAGCTCGTCGATACGGGCAATGCTCCGCTCGACCATGTCGCTGTCGTACATGGCCCAGGTGTTCATGGTGGCGGGATCAACGTGCTTTTTCTCTATCCAGTCTTCCTTTCCCATGAATTCCTGATAGCCGTGACTCAGGAAAAACTTGTTGAGGCCGGAGAACACGCCGCTGGAACCGTTGTAATAGACGTTGTGGTATCCGTCGGCCTTCAGATAGTCACCGAGACATACCGCACCCGGGAGATATCTTTCGAGCGCCCAGCCGGTAAGATTTCCGCTGAGTATGGAAATGGACTTGAGCGGAATGCCGCACTGCGAAGCGACAATGCCGCCTATGGTAAAGTCCGCGCCGGGCATCTGCTCTATGCGAAGATCGGGTTCCTCAATGGACGGACGCAGAGGCGCAAGCAGGTCTTCTCCCATGACATCGCTTCTGCCGAAGGTTTCCTCAATGCTTTCACAGTAAATGATGATAAGGTTCTTCGTGCCCGTTCCTGATACCGTTACCTTGCGGGGATCCACATAGGCCCCTTCGGTATAAAAATCGCCGATGACGGCCTGTTCCTGAAAAAAGGTAAGAAAGTTAACATAATACATCCCGTACGCGAGAATGCCCAGCCACAGAACGGCAAGTCGCCAGCCGCCGGAAAGCCAGTGAAGAGCACGCGGAACAAGCGTGTATACCCGGTACGGGAGTCCCGCCGCCCCGGCCGCAGCCACAAAAAGCGCTGCAACCACGGCATAGCGCACGACGACGAACAGATCATCGATGAACGTGCCCGGAACGATGTACCAGAGCGCAGCAAGCCCAAGACAGCCCACGGCAAACGGCACACCCGCTCTGCCCTGCCGCTTCGGAGCGGATTCCCGAAGGAAGGCAAACGTCACAGCGCAGAGCACGGCGTTCTTTACATGCCAGAAAAACACATGAATGAAATCTCCCGGCATGGTCACGATATTGTCACGCATGAGCTGCATGTGAAACAGTACCTGATTGATGGTCACCTCGTCGAACTCGCGCTTCGACATGATCAGAAAGGCAACCGTAAAGCAGAGAAGAAAAAAAACGATGAAGGAGCGAACAAAGCGGAACGGAAACGTCCGGGCAGTAGGCATGGCAACATCCAGTGTCTGAATTGACGCCCTGTACGGTCTTGCCGGGGGCTGTTTCTTTTAAACAAAAAAAAGAGGCTGTGTAAACAGCCTCATAAAATCACATGGTGGGTCACCGGAGACTCGAACTCCGAACCAATTGATTAAGAGTCAACTGCTCTACCAATTGAGCTAGTGACCC
>NZ_CALUWV010000159.1 GCF_944324575.1 uncultured Mailhella sp.
GCCATGGGATCGAAGCCGGTGGGATGCATCTTGGGACGGGTGAAGGCGTCGATGCGGTGGCCGCAGGTGATGTGCACCATGTCCACATAGTCCTGGAAAATCTTGACCTGTTCGGCGCATTCTTCGGGGGTAATGCCGCCTTCAACGCCGTCGGTACCGTTGAGGCGCAGTTCGATGAGCAGGCTGTCGCCCACCACGCGGCGGATTTCCTTGATGACCATGAGGGGGAAGCGGCAGCGGTTTTCAATGGAGCCGCCGTACTCGTCGGTGCGATGGTTGGTGAGGGGAGAGAGGAAGTAGTTGAACAGCCAGCCGTGGCCGTAGTGCAGCAGCAGACCATCGAAGTTGGCAATCTGGGCCCAGTGGGCGTACTCGCCGAACAGAGCGGCGATTTCTTCCATTTCCGCCACAGTGGCGGCCTTGGCGCCGAGATGGGGCTCATCGTCGGCGGAAATCTTCTTGAAGCCCGCGCGCATGTAGGGACCGCCGTGGATGAATTCCGCAAAGGTCTTGCCGTTGAAGGCGTGCACGGCGCGCTGCAGGCGCTGGAAGTTCATCTGGTTGCAGGTCTTGGGATTCAGGTTGAACATGTGTTCATGGCTGCCGTCAATGGGTACTTCCATGGGAAGAGTCACACGGGAGAATCCGCCCTGAATGTAGCGCATCCAGTAGTCAATGCCGAAGGTATTGATGCGGCCGTCGCTGTCTTCGCCACCGCCGGTAGCTCCGGAACCGATGGGCGCGACGTTGAAGCGGTTGTTGAAGCGCACGTTGTTTTTGCCAACATAGAGCGGTTCAAACAGATGAGGATATTTTTCTTTGTAGATGGGCTTCATACGCTCTCCTTGGGCGATACGGGATTGTGACTTTCAGCGGCGCCGCGCGCGGAAGGCGTCGCGTGACGGGGGTACACTTTCTGAATCTCTATTCCAGAAAATAGGAGAGGCGGGAGAAAAAGAAAAATATTAATTTTCAATGGCTGGTTATCAGTGGAGATTATGCTGAGGGCGATACGACGCGGCCGGGATGAGTTGTCCGGCGCGCCCGGATACTCGTTTGTTTCTGCTCCTGCATCGTTTGCCCGCAGCATTATGGGGCTCTCTGTGCCGGAGCATCGAGCCGGGCTTCTGCCTGATGTATCAGAAGCCCCGTCGCGCTGGTCGGAGGAATGTTCCCTTCCAGGACAAAAAAACAGACCGCCCGAAGGCGGCCTGCCGTGGAGGAAAAGGTGTCGGACGCATGGCGGCCGTCACGCTCTCCGGGCGTGGCGGCCTCATGCCTCATATCTTGTTGGAGCTGCCGAGCACGTTGCGGATCTTGCGCTGCACCATGTTCTTTACGGCCTCGCGGGCGGGCTTGAGATAGGCTCGCGGGTCGAAGGCTTCGGGATTTTCAGCCATGTACTTGCGGATGTTGGCCGTCATGGCAAGGCGGATGTCGGAGTCGATATTGATTTTGCACACGCCGGACTTGGCGGCCTTGCGCAGCATCTCTTCGGGCACGCCCTTGGCGTTGCCGAGCTTGCCGCCGTACTCGTTGGCCATGGCCACGAATTCCTGCGGAACGCTGGAAGCGCCGTGCAGCACCAGCGGATAGCCGGGCATCATGGAGGAAATCTTGTCGAGACGTTCGAAGTCGAGCTTGGCTTCTCCCTTGAACTTGTACGCACCGTGGCTCGTGCCGATGGCGATGGCAAGCGAGTCGCAGCCGGAGCGCTGGGCGAATTCCACGGCCTGATCGGGATCAGTGTAGATGCTCTCCGCGGCGTTGACGTGCTCTTCTACGCCGGCGAGACGGCCAAGTTCCGCTTCCACCCACACGCCGCGGTCATGGGCGTATTCCACGACCTTCTTCGTGACGGCGATGTTTTCCTCGAAGGGCAGATGGGAGCCGTCGATCATGACGGAGCTGAAGCCGCCGTCGATGCAGGCCTTGCACAGCTCAAAGTCGGGCCCGTGATCGAGATGCACCACCACAGGAAGATCGGATTCGATAAGGGCGGCTTCCACCAGTTTCATGATGTAGACCTGACCGGCATACTTGCGGGCGCCGGCGGAAACCTGAAGAATCAGCGGCGAACGCTCTTCCGCGCCGGCCTGCATGATGCCCTGAATGATTTCCATGTTGTTGACGTTGAAAGCGCCGATGGCATAGCCTTCCTTGTAGGCACGGGCGAACATCTCTTTGGGAGTGGTGATAGGCATGGCTTCCCTCCGGGGAGCGGGTATCAGTATCATGGAGAGGTAAGGACTGTAAAAAAGGCTCTCTCCGGTTCTTTGTTTCTTTTGTATCCGCAGTAGGGATTTTTCGCAAGGGATGTCGTCGGAAAGAACGACTCTTTGCGGTCGTTACGGACGCACTTTGTCCCACAGACTGTTTTCGTTAAGCTTTTTGGCCGTCTCCGCGTCGTTGAGATCAATGTTCAGAGGCGAGAGCGTTGCCCAGCCCTTGTGAAGCCAGCTTTTGTCGGTGCCTTCGTCTTCAAGAAGAAAGTGCTGAAAGGGGTCTTTCATCCAGAAGTATTCCCGTCCGGAGGGGGAGACACGTCGTTCATAGGAGTCGAGACAGGCCCAGTCCGTGCTGTGGCGGCACACCTTGAGGCCCTGTATTTCCTCGGCCGGGCCGTCGGGAAGATTGAGGTTGTATACGCGGTGGCGGGGAAGATTTTTCCAGTCCATGGCCGAGGCCACGCGTTCGGCCAGATCGGCGTGGGCCATGGTGGCGCCGTCGTGGGAGCAGTGGGAAACGGCAAGCGAGGGCAGGCCGTACATGGCGGCCTGAATGGCCGCGCCCACAGTGCCGGAGAAGAATACGTCCTGTCCGGCGTTGGGGCCGAAGTTGATGCCGGAAATCACGA
>NZ_CALUWV010000160.1 GCF_944324575.1 uncultured Mailhella sp.
CACCGAGATCTACACGCTGTCCCTACACGCCGCCGTTAAGCGCGCGGGCGTCGTGCAAGCCCCGCCTCCGTACAGCGTGTCCGGAGCTGACGGGCGTGGGCGGTACTCGGGAGAAGGCAGGGGAAAGCGCCGGGTCAACGCTCTGGGGCCCCGGGCCGCTTTCGAGCGGCCCGGCCGACGGCCGCAGGCAGGCGGAATTCACTTCCGCCGTTAAGCGCAGCGGGCGTCGTGCAAGTCAAGAGACCGTACAGCGTGTCCGGAGCTGACGGGCGTGGGCGTCATTCGGGCGTTTTTAAGGTGTCGAGCCTCAGCTCGAAAACGCGGCATCCGAACACGCCCGCAATGAGCGTGCGCCCGCGTCGTGAAACGGCGTTGACGTGCTGATGCCCGTGGAGCACCAGCGCAGGAGCATGACGGTCGATGTATTCCGTGACGGCCTGAAAGCCCTGATGGGCAAAGTCGTTCTGCTCGTGGTATCCCGCCGGGGAGTTGTGGCTTATGAGCACGTCGACGGCGGGCAGACGCATCATGACGGCCCGCGCCTTCTCCTGCGTAAGCATGAAGCCCGGCGTGCTCTTGTAGCGCAGGCTTCCGCACAGTCCCGCAAACGTCAGCCCGAAGGCCCGGGCGCTTCGGCCATGCAGATCTTCCATGCCCTCCGGCCACGGTCCGGGAATATCGTGATTGCCGTGCACGACAAACATCCGCTGCGGCCTGAAAAGACGGACGGCCCGCGCCACGGTATGGGGATGAACGTCACCCAGAGAAAGAAGAATGTCCGCAGGTCGGATGTTTTCGGGAAGACGCATGAAATCGTCGTCGGCAATGACGGCCAGTCGCAGCCGTGAAGCCCCGGCGCGGAGCGGAAAGGGAAAAGGTCGGTTGCTGTCTCGCATGGCGTTCGTTTGGCGTTTGTTGCTCGGCAGGTCAGAAGAGCAGCCCGGGCACGGCGCATGGACGCGGGCGGCGTCCGGGCCTTCCATCACGCGGCGCGGGCAGAGCGCAGCAGGCTTAACATCTCCCCGGCGTCGCCGTCGGCACGAAGGCCGCGCGCTCCCCGCGCATGATGTGGCATAACGTCCGCCGTGGACGCTCTGCCGAGCCCGGAAACAACGCGCAAGGTCAGAAGCTGTGCAGTCGTAAGAATCATGGCGGTTACTCCTGTTGTCGGGCATGAAGGAACGGAAAAACGGCAATGAACTCAAAGGAAACGCGGTCTGCCGCCTTGAGAACGCAAACGTCGCACGAAGACGCCGTGCGTCAGATGGCGCAGGAAGAAAAGAAAACTCTATGGTCGCGCCCCCGATGCGGAAAGTGAAAACAGCGTTTCTGTCCTCAGATGTGTGGACGCTGCGGAGCTTCCGCTTTTTCGGGAAAAAGGATGCGGGGAGAGCAAGGCACGGGGACTTGCCTTGCGCCGCAGACGACGGCCCGGCGTTTTTCGGCGCAGGAGCCTTTTCCGCGAACGTCCGCTTGCCTGTTTTCTGCGGCGGCAGCGTGCTTTGTTTCGACCGAGCCCTGCCGCAGAAAAGGTCTTGCCTTTCCGAAACGTCGAGGCTATTTACTTATCAGTAATAATTCCTGATAATGAGGGCCCATGAACGACAACATGTATGCGCGACGCGCCTTTCTTGTTGGTTTGTCGGCGCTGCTGACATGTATTGGAACCGGTTCCGCGTCTGCGGCATTTTCCCGACCCCCCTTTGATCCGTTGCGGGAGGCAGTTTTGATGAATGACAGCGGTTTTCGCATTGTGGCGCGCGGCGACGCTGCCGTGCCGCCTCTGACCCCCATGGAAGCGGAGGTTATTCTTTGCAGGGCCACGGAAGCGCCCTGGACGGGCGAGTATGAAAGGAACAGGGCGGCAGGAACGTATTTATGCCGTCAGTGCGGCGTGGCGCTGTACCGTTCGGCGGACAAGTTCGACTCGGGCTGCGGCTGGCCTGCCTTTGACGACGCGCTGCCCGGCATGGTGCGCCGTCTGCCCGATGCCGACGGTCGGCGTGTGGAGATTCAGTGCAGTCATTGCGGGGCGCATCTCGGCCACGTGTTCGAGGGGGAGCGCCTGACCGCAAAGAACACGCGCTACTGCGTCAATTCCGTGTCCATGAGCTTTGCGCCCGCAGGCAGTGAAAAGGAAAAGCTGGGGCTGGCGCTCTATGAAAAGGTGAAGGGAACCGGCGTGGCCGTGCTTGCGGGCGGCTGCTTCTGGGGTGTTGAGGACGGCATGAGCAGACTGCCCGGCGTGGTGGACGTGCGTTCCGGCTATACCGGCGGACACCTCGACCGGCCTTCCTACGAAGATGTGTGCCGCGGCAACACCGGCCACGCCGAAGCCGTGCTCGTGCGCTTCGATCCCCAAAAAATCAGCTATGAGGCCATTGTCCGCCGCTTTTTTGAAATTCACGACCCCACGGAGCTCAACAGGCAGGGCCCGGACGTGGGCACGCAGTACCGCTCCGCCATATTCTGGCTCGACGAGGACCAGAAGGCCACGGCGCAGAAGCTCATGGATGAACTCCGCTCCCTGGGCTACCACGTCGTGACCACCCTCGAACCCGCCGGCCCCTTCTACGAGGCCGAAGCCTGGCACCAGGACTTCGCCGCACGTACAGGCCGCGGAGCCTGCCACCTGCCCGTGCCCCGCTTCGACCGCCGCGCCGACGGCTCCCCCCGATAAAAGGCAGGAAAGACAGGAAAGGCAGCGGGGGAAATAATTCCCCCCGCGCCCCCTTGGTTCTTTCAGCTTCTTGTCAACGCTCTGGGGAACGCGGGCGACCTGAGGAGTCCGCGCCGACGGCCGCAAGTAGCCGGAATTCACTTCCGGCGTTAAACGCAGC
>NZ_CALUWV010000161.1 GCF_944324575.1 uncultured Mailhella sp.
GCCTGTATGCCGGCGCCGCCCCCGGAATCGGAACCGGCGATGGTGAGAACATTGGGCATCTGCTGCATAAGGCGCTCCTTGTTGCATTTTTTCTTCTGCAATGCCCTCAAAAACCGCGCCACGTCAAGCTTCAGCCGCCATGCTGCGCCTAAAGTTCTTGATGGAACGCTTTTTTTTGGATAAAACAAAACCTAATTCTATTTTTTCCTGAAAGGAGTCCGTGGATGCACCGTTTCAAATTCTCCTCCCTTCTCCTTCTGGCGATGCTGCTCGTGCCCAGCCTCTTCTTCGCTTAAGGACAACATTTCCATCTGCCCAAGGATCTTTCCATCATGTGGGTCGTGCCCTTTGTGTGCATGCTGCTTTCCATCGCCATCTGCCCGCTGGCCGTGCCCCATTTCTGGGAACACCACTTCGGCAAGGTGGCCGGGTTCTGGGGACTTGCCTTCCTCATCCCCTGCGCCCTCACCTTCGGCTTCGGCAACGCCTTCTTCCTGGCCGCCGAAAGCGTGCTGCTTGAGTATGTGCCCTTCATCCTGCTGCTGCGCGCCCTGTTCACCGTGGCCGGCGGCATCCGCCTCAAAGGCACGCTCGTGGGCACTCCCCTCGTGAATACCGCCATCCTGGCCGTGGGCACCATCCTGGCCAGCTGGATGGGCACCACCGGCGCCGCCATGCTCCTCATCCGTCCGCTGCTGCGCGCCAACGCCCACCGCAAGTACCGCGTGCATCAGGTCGTGTTCTTCATCTTCCTCGTGGCCAACATCGGCGGCTCCCTCACCCCCCTGGGTGATCCGCCGCTGTTCCTCGGCTTCCTCAAGGGCGTGAGCTTCTTCTGGACCACCGTGCATCTGTTCATGAAGACCCTGCTCATCTCCGTCATCCTGCTCGCCCTCTACTTCGTCATCGACACCGTGCTCTTCAAGAAGGAAGGAAGCCCCGTTCCCGCCGACGCCGCCGGTTCCAAGGAAAAGCTCGGCTTTGAAGGCTGCATCAACTTCGTGTTCCTCGCCTGCATCGTGGCCAACACCCTCATCTCCGGTCAGTGGACCGGTCCCACCTTCCACATCTTCGGCGTTCCCATGGAACTGCAGAACGTCGTGCGCGACCTCATGTACATCGTGATCGCCGTGGCTTCCTGGAAGGCCACCGACATGGGCTGCCGCACCCGCAACAACTTCACCTGGGCTCCCATTGAAGAAGTGGCCAAGCTGTTCATCGGCATCTTCCTCAGCATGATTCCCGCCATCGCCATCCTCAAGGCCGGCTCCGACGGCGCTCTCGCCGCCGTGGTCAACCTGACCACCGATGCCGAAGGCCATCACGTGACCTCCATGTTCTTCTGGATGACCGGTCTTCTGTCCTCCTTCCTGGACAACGCCCCGACCTACCTCGTGTTCTTCAACACCGCTGGCGGCAACGCCGCGCAGCTCATGGCCGACGGCGAAGTGCTGGCCGCCATTTCCGCCGGTGCCGTGTTCATGGGCGCCAACACCTACATCGGCAACGCGCCGAACTTCATGGTGAAGGCCATCTCCGAAGAACAGGGCGTCAAGATGCCCAGCTTCTTCGGCTACATGGCCTGGTCCGTCGGCATTCTCTGCCCGCTCTTCGCCCTGATCACCTTCCTGTTCTTCATGTAAGAGCCGGCTGAACGCCAGTCATGAGGGCCGCGCCTTTTCCGGGCGCGGCCCTTTTTTGCTGTTCTCTTTGCCGCGTCCCGTCACGGCGCCATGCTTCAGCACGACACGCGGACCGCCTCTCCCCGCAAAAAACGACGCCTGCCCGGCGCCGGAACGAACCGGAAAAACACGCGCTCTCTGTCCCCATGCAGTTCTTCCCAGCGTCGGCAATTTCCGCACGCCCGGACCGGAGCGCTCGACCCCCCGCAAAGGAGCACGGGCAAGCCTCAGGCGAGAAAACGCCCCTCATCAGCCGCCGCCCTCTTCCTGACCGGAGCAGGGGCATGGTCGCCCCCGCCGTCGTCCGCCGCGGCACGACGAGCGCCCGCAAGGTCTTTCATGCAAAGGACGCCGAAAGCAGCGCATAAAGAAGCCCCCTTTTCCTTGAGGAAAAGGGGGCTTCGGGCTTCATGCCCATGAAATGTCGATGCTCAGCTTACGCTTCGGGATCGAAATCTTCGGGGAAGTCGGCGTTGGTGTAGACGTTCTGCACGTCGTCGAGTTCTTCCAGCGCGTCGGTGATGCGCATGAGCTTCTGTGCGGTGTCGGCGTCGATGGGAACCAGAATGCGGGGCACCATGGCAAGCTGGGCTTCCAGCATTTCCACGCCCTGACCTTCCAGGGTTTCGCGAACGGTGTTGAAGTCGGCCATGGAGGTGCGCACTTCCCAGGTATCGTCGTTGTCCTGAACGTCATCGGCGCCGGCTTCAAGCGCCATGTTCATGACGGTTTCCTCGTCGGCGTACTTTTCCTTGTCCAGGGTGATGACGCCCATGCGGTCGAACTGGAAGGCCACGGAGCCGCTTTCGCCCATGGTTCCGCCGTACTTGGTGAACACGTGACGCACTTCGGCCACGGTACGGTTCTTGTTGTCGGTGGCGGTTTCCACGATGATGGCAACGCCGCCGGTGCCGTAGCCTTCGTAGGTGATTTCGGTGATGTCGCCGCCGGCATCCTGACCGGTGCCCTTGCGGATGGCGGCCTCAATCTTGTCCTTGGGCAGGTTCACGGCCTTGGCGGCAGCGATGGCGGAACGCAGACGGGCATTGCCGGCAGGGTCCCCACCGCTCTTGGCGGCGATGATGATTTCCTTGGCGGCCTT
>NZ_CALUWV010000162.1 GCF_944324575.1 uncultured Mailhella sp.
TCCGGCGCGCTTCCCCGCATCGTGAAGCTGTGCAAGCCCGAAAAGATCTTCTGCTCTGCCATGGGCTACAAGTCCATGACCAACATCTATAATACCGAGGGATGGCCCATTGAAGTCGTCAAGGACGGTCAGCGCCTGAACATCGGCAAGCGCAACGTCACCTTCCTTGAAACCCGCATGCTGCACTGGCCCGACAGCATGGTGTCCTACCTTGAAGAAGACAAGGTGCTCTTCAGCAACGACGCCTTCGGCCACAACCTCGCCACCTCCTACCGCTTCGCCGACGAGTGCGACCGCACCACGCTTTATGAATCCATGAAGCGCTACTACTACAACATCGTGCTGCCCTACTCGCCCCAGGTGCTCAAGACCCTGAAGCGCGTGACCGATCTCGGCCTGCAGTTCGACGTCATCGCCCCCGACCACGGCCTTATCTACCGCACGCCCGAGGACGTGAAGTTCGTCATTGAGTCCTATCAGGCCTTTGCCGAACAGAAGCCCAAGAAGCGCGCCGTCATCGCCTACGAAAGCATGTGGAACGGCACCGCCAAGATGGCCGAAGCCGTGGCCGACGGTCTGGACGCCGAAAACGTGCCCTACGTTCTCATCAACCTGCAGACCTGCCACTGCAGCGACGTGATGACCGAGCTTGCCGACAGCGGCGCGCTCATTCTCGGTTCCGCCACGCGCAACAACATGCCCATGGTGAACATGATGGCCTGCCTCGCCCATGTGAAGGGCCTGCGTCCTCAGAATCTCGTGGGCGCCACCTTCGGCACCTACGGATGGTCCGGCGAAGCCCCCAAGATGATGGCCGACGCTCTGGCCGACATGAAGGTGGAACTCGTGGGCGAACCGCTCAAGTGCTATTTCAACCCCAAGAAGGAAGACCTTGAAAAGTGCCGCGAACTCGGCGTTGCCGTGGCCCGCGCACTCAAGGAAAAGTGCGGAGCCTAACCGCCTGAAACATCAAGTGCCCGGACTGCCGCACCATGTGCGGCGGCCCGGGCTTCATGGCCTATTACGGCAGAGACTCGTCCTTCCGCGTCGCCGACGAGCACCAAGGAGTTCATCATGGATCTCATCCTCCTCTCCCGCCTCCAGTTTGCCATGACCGTCTTTTTCCACTTTATCTTCGTGCCTCTCACTCTCGGTCTTTCCGTGCTGCTCGCCATCATGGAAACCATGTATGTGCGCACCGGCGATGAAGACTACAAGAGGATGGTCAAATTCTGGGGCAAACTCTTCCTCATCAACTTCGTACTGGGCGTGGTGACGGGCATCACGCTTGAATTCCAGTTCGGCACGAACTGGTCCCGCTACTCCGCCTACGTAGGCGACATCTTCGGCTCTCTGCTGGCCATTGAAGCCACGGTGGCCTTCTTCCTCGAATCCACGTTCGTTGCCGTGTGGACCTTCGGCTGGGAACGCGTGAGCAGGAAGGTGCACTGCTTCGCCATCTGGATGGTGGCCATTGCCGGCAACATTTCCGCGCTGTGGATCATCCTTGCCAACGGCTTCATGCAGCATCCCGTGGGCTACGTCCTGCGCAACGGACGCGCGGAACTCGACGACTTTTTCGCCGTGGTCACCAATCCCTACGCCTGGGGCGAATATTTCCACACCGTCTCCTCGGCGTGGATGCTGGGCGGCTTCTTTGTGCTCGGCGTGGCCGCATGGCATCTCGCCCGCAAAAATGAAACCTCCCTGTTCACCAAGGCCGTGCGCATTGCCGCGCCCTTCACCCTCGTCATGGCTCTGCTCGTCGGCCTCGCCGGTCATCATCAGGGCATGAACGTGGCCGAATATCAGCCCGCCAAGATGGCCGCCATGGAATCGCACTGGACCACGCAGACCAGAGCCCCCATGTACCTTCTCGCCTGGCCTGATCAGGAAAACGGCAAGAATCTTGTGGAAGCGCTGCCCATTCCCGGCCTCATGAGCTTCATCGCCTTCAACGACATCAACGCCGAAGTGAAGGGCCTCAGCGACTTCCCCAAGGAAGACATTCCGCCTGTACTGCCGACCTTCCTGTCGTTCCGCATCATGGTGGGCCTCGGCTGCCTCTTCATTCTGGTGGCCGCCTGGGCCTGGTGGCGTCGCAAGGATCTTGCCGCAGACACCCGTCTTGCCAAAATCCTGCCCTGGATGATCCCCCTGCCCTACATCACCATCATGCTCGGCTGGACCGTGGCCGAAGTGGGCCGCCAGCCCTGGATCGTCTACAACCTCATGCGCACCTCGGACGCCGTGTCCCCCGTGCCCACGAGTTCCGTGCTCATTTCCGTCATAGCCTTCCTGGTCATCTACACGCTGCTCGGACTCATCGACATCTGGCTGCTGTATTCCAACTCCCGCAAGGGGCCCGAACCTGTCAAAGCCGCTGAGGAGGCGTAACATGGAAACGATATGGTTCTTCCTCTGGACGCTTTTGTGGGCCGTGTACTTCATCCTTGACGGCTTCGACCTCGGCATGGGCACGCTCATGCCCTTCGTGGCCGCCAACGACCATGAACGCCGCGTCATCTACAACGCGCAGGGCCCCTACTGGGACGGCAATGAAGTATGGCTCATCACCGCCGGCGGCGTGACCTTCGCCGCCTTCCCCAACGCCTACGCCGTCATGTTCAGCGCCCTGTACGCTCCGCTGCTCATCCTGCTGTTCTGCCTCATCTTCCGTGCCGTGGCCTTTGAATTCCGCGGCAAGGGCGATTCCTGCACCTGGATCTTCAGCTGGGACGTGTGCATGAC
>NZ_CALUWV010000163.1 GCF_944324575.1 uncultured Mailhella sp.
CCGGCAGTCCGGATTGCAAAACAGGTTATCATGTCTTGTTTTCCGGCGCGGCGCACCGCCGCGTGGATCAAAGACAGACCTTGTGGAGAATCCCTATGGCCACGGTTATGCAGCACGAAGAACTTGTCCGCCGCGCTCTTGCCTACATTGTGGAGCGCCGCCGCGAATGCCCCGGCATGGATACGGCCGAGCTTCTGGACAGCGCGGGCGCGCGCTTCAACCTTTCGCCCCTCGATCAGGAGGCGCTCGCGCGTCTTCTGGAACAAAGGACGGACGAGGCCTGCGCATGAATCTTCTTCAGCGACGCCTGTTTCTGGAACACGCCAAGACGTTCTTTCTGTCCATGGCGGTTCTTCTTCTGTTCATTCTCATGGGCCGGGCCCTGCAGCTTCGCGACATGCTCCTCGGGCTTGAGCTCAGCATCTGGGACACGCTGCGCCTGTTCGGATATCTCAGTCCGTTCTTTCTGCTCATCATCTGCCCCATAGCGTGCATGCTCGCCGTATTCCTCACCTTCCTGCGCATGAGCACCGACAGGGAACTCGTGGCGCTCAAGGCCGGAGGCGTGAGCCTGTATCAGATGCTGCCGGCGCCGCTCGTCTTTTCCGTGCTGTGCGCGCTCTTCGGCTTCTGGATCTCCGTGTACTGGCAGGCCTGGGGCATGGGACACTTCCGCTCCGAAGTGCTGGACATCGCAAGCAGCAGCGCCCGCGTGGTGGTGCAGCCCGGCGTGTTCAACAAGGACGTGCCCAACATGGTCATGTTTGCCCGCAAGGTCGATCCCGTCTCCGGTACCATGGCCGGCGTCATGGTGGAGGACAGACGCGCCGCCGACACCACCATGACCATTCTCGCCCCTGACGGCAGCCTCGACGCCGATTACGAAAACGGCGAGCTCATCTTCCTGCTCAAGAACGGCCGCAGCTATACCGAAAAGGACAACTCCCTTTCCATCATGGGCTTTCAGGAATACGCCGTGCGCCTGAGCTTCGATTCCCTGTTTCAGGGCGTGGACATGGGCCCGGTCAAGCCCAAGGAATATACCTGGCAGCGACTCTACGACACGCAGAACGAACGTGAGCTGCAGAAGACCGACCCGCGCATGGCCCGCAAGATCGTGGTGGAGCGTCACAAGCGCCACGTCTTCCCCATCGCCTGCGTGGTGCTGTGCATCTTCGTCATTCCCATCGCCACCTCGTTTCAGGGACTCAAGCAGCAGACCGGCGTGCTCATGGCCCTGCTGCTGTTCCTCATGTACTACAGTCTGCTCATGCTGGGCATAAGCCTCGGCGAGAGCGGAGACCTTGATCCGGCCATAGGTCTGTGGGTTCCCAATGCCGTGTTCCTTCTTCTGGGCATATACGGCATACGACTTGCCGCGCAGGAACGAATGCCGCGCATTACCGAATACTGGGACTCCCGCAGAAGCCGCAAAAAGAAGAAGGAGGATAAGGCATGAGCCTGCTTTTCCGTTACATCTTTCTGCGGCACGCCCGCCTGCTTCTGCTCATCATGGGCCTCGGCGTGGGCATCTACCTTCTGACCGACCTCGTGGAACGCGTGGACATCTTCATTGAAGCCGGTTCCGGCATTGGTCTCATTCTCCAGTACTTCGGCGTGAGACTGCCTTCCATCGTGGCCCAGATCCTGCCTGCCGTGTTCCTTCTCGCCACCGTGGTCACGCTCTGCCTCATGGGGCACAGCCGTGAACTCGTCGCGCTGCATGCCGGCGGCATTTCCTTCGCCACCGTGGCCGTCACGCTCGTCATCTGCGGCGTGTTCTGGGGAGCCGTGCAGTTTGGCTGTTCCCAGTTCCTCGCCGCTGCGGGCGAACGCTACTCCCAGCAGATATGGCAGGAGGAAGTCCGCAAGAAGGATCTCGACGATCGTACCCTGGACGACGTGTGGTTCATGGAAGACGGCTGGACCGTGTCCATAAAGACCCTGCGGGCCGACGGCTCGGGTACGGGATTCTCCGCCTTCCACGTCAGGGACGGCAACGCCGACGTGGACGTCATCGTTCACGCCCCGAAGGTCACGGGCAGTGAGAACGGCTGGACGGCCGTCGACGTCGTCCGCCTCTATCCCGACAGCTATCGCCGGGAAAGTCTGCCGTCCCTCACCCTCGACCTGCATCAGAACCCGGAACTCTTCTTCTCAACGGAAACCAGCAACCTCCAGCAGCTCCCCCTGTGGCAGCTCGGCGACGCCATAAACCAGCTCGGCGCCGCAGGCTCCAACGTGGACGGCCTGCGCACCGTCTGGCACGGCAAAATCGCCTACGCCGCTTCCCTCGTGGTCATGGCGCTGCTCGGCGCGGCCATTGTCTCCCGCTTCTCCAACGTCTATATCGCCGTGGCCATAAGCATGGCCGGTACCTTCATCATGTACGCCCTTACCATGTTCGGCGAGTCCCTCGGCCAGCGCGGCGCACTGCCCCCATTCATGGCAGCCTGGGGCCCCGACGTGCTGCTCCTCATCATCGCCTCTGCCAGACTCTACTTCGTCAGCGTGCGACGGTGATCTTCCACCACACCCGCAACCAGCGCGGATCGGCTCGACGCCGGTCCGCTTTTTTGTCTGGACAGGAGAGATGGAGAGAAAAGGGAGCCGGAAAGGCAGGAAAGGCAGTGCGGGGCGCCGCCCCGCACCCCGCCGGGGGAGATAATCTCCCCCGGGCCCCCATAGTTGTCTTGCGGCTGCGCCGCGCGGCGGGTGCCGTGCGGATGCCGGGAAGGCAGGCT
>NZ_CALUWV010000164.1 GCF_944324575.1 uncultured Mailhella sp.
CGGGCGACGTCAGGAGCCCGGTCGACGGCCGCAAGTAGCCGCGATTCACTCGCGGCGTTAAACGCGGCGGGCGTCGTACAAGTCCTGCGTCCGTACAGTGTGTCCCGAGCAGACGGGCTCTCGCGTCACTCGGGAGAAGGAAAATGTCGGTCATGAATAGGCGGAATTCACTTCCGCCGTCAAATGAAATGACCACCGTACAAGTCCCGCGACCGTACAGTGTGTCCAGAGCTGACGGGCTCTCGCGTCACTCGGGCGGCGGGAAAAAGGGGAGATTGCTGGTTCAACGCTCTGGAAAGCCGTCGTTGGTAAAGAACAGTCGTGTTTCAACTCTCTGGCGGGCCTTTGTTTGCGAAGAACAACCGTCTCTCAGCGCTCGGGGAAACCTTCGTTTGCAGCGGACGGCCTTCTCTCGAAGCTCTGGGGCCCCGGGCGACGTCAGGAGCCCGGTCGACGGCCGCAAGTAGCCGCGATTCACTCGCGGCGTTAAACGCGGCGGGCGTCGTGCAAGCACCGCAGTCCGTACAGTGTGTCCCGAGCTGACAGGCGCTCGCGTCACTCGGGAGAATGAAAATGTCGGTCATGAACAGGCGGAATTTACTTCCGCCGTTAAATGAAATGACCACCGACAAGTCCTGCGTCCGTACAGCGTGTCCCGAGCAGACGGGAAACGGCGTTACTCGGGCATCGGAAAGGAAAAAACAGGGGGCAAAGGGGCGGCCGGGACGTCCATGAGGAATGTGACGCCGTGCGCGCGTGGTTCGGGTGCGCGCCCGGCCGCCTGCCGTTTGCAGGTAGAGGAGGATTATGAAAATTCTTTGAATTTATTTGATATCTTTCGTTTTCTGCTGTCAATGCCGAAGGCGGTGGCGGCATTCTTCGCGTGCCCGCTGTTCAACAGTTCCGGGAAATTGCGGAAATGTTCCGGCAGCTTTCTCCGTCTGGAAAACCCGCGCCCCTGAGAAGTCGGCGTTCATGACCTCGAATGGCCGCCGCTGCACAGGCCAGAGTGTCCGTACATCGCGTCCGGTCAGACGGGCGTTCGCGTGTTCCGCACAAAGGCACAGGGCCTGCCCCGGCGTTTGCGCGGCTTCCGCTCACAGGCATTTCGCGGCCCCGTGTTGAGATTCCCCGTCTCGCGACGGGGCCGCGTGCGTTCTGCCGACGGCTCTTGCCCTGCATTCTGCGGTTCAAGAATGAAGTGCGGCATCCGTGCGGCTTGTTCTCGTGACCCTCCGGCAGTTTGTTCCGAAGGAGGCGTCCGGTCGGGATGCGGTTCCCGACGGGCGTCACGTGAGCTTGTTTGCCCGCGGGCAGCCGTTGCCGTGCGGCCCGCAGGCGTGAAATGGGTTACTTGAGAAACATGGCCAGAACGGGAATGATGACAAGCGAAATGAGCGTGGTCATGATGACCGCCGCCGAGGCGTCGTTTTCCGCAACTTTGTAGGAATCGCTCATGGCGTAGGCCAGCGTGCCCACGGGCATGGCCGCAAGCAGCGTGCCCATGGAACGCCAGAGGGGTTCCGTGTGAAAGGCCGTGAGCGCAATGAACGCAATGACGGGCTGCACGACCTGCTTGGCTGCGAGAATGACCATCTGCCTGCCGGGATGAAACGCGGACGAGCCGGTATGGTTGCGCAGCCTTGCGCTGATGACGATGCCGAGAGACACGAGCGCGCAGGGCATGACCGAGTTGCCGAGCGCCCGGCACGGCGATTCGATGACCGCAGGCACGGCCGTGCCCGTGGCATAGAATGCCGATCCGGCGACCGTGGCCAGCACGACGGGATTGCTGACGAGCGCAAGGGCAATGGTGCGTATGGGATGACGTCCTTTGGCGCCGCTGTTCACGAGAATGAAAAGCGTGATGAGCACCATGGGTATTTCAAGGATGTTGGTCAGCGTGCTGGCCAGCACCACCACCGGGCTGCCGGGGTAAAGCGCCATGAGCACGGGCAGACCCACCAGCACCACGTTGGGAAAGCTCGCCAGCATTGACAGCATGACTTCCTCTTTGTAGCCTGTTTCGAGCCGCAGGTGATGAAAGACCGGAATGAGCAGGCAGAACGTCGCAAACAGGCTGACGGCAAAGCCGGCAAGAAACGCTTCGTGGTCGAGGTCTTCGGGCCTGCACTCCGCAATCGACAGAAATATCAGGGCAGGCAGCCCGAGATTCACAAGAAACTGGTTGAGCGTGGTCGAGCCGAACGGGGGCACAAGCTGAAAGCGCTCCGCAAGCATCCCCAGAAAGATCAGCACGAACACGGGAAGCAGCAATAAAAACACATCCCACATGAGTATGTCTCCGGGCGTCTCACGCCCTGCGCGGACGCCGTTGCATTCTTTTTTCGGTATGTCGCCTTCCGGCCGGACAGGCGCGAGTTCGCAGAATGCAGCAAACGTTCGTTCCCTGCAAACGAGATTTCCTGTGGGTCGGGATAAGTTTTTCTTATGACGGAAAATCCACCGCTGAACGCGCTGGCGGCCTTTGAGGCGGCAGCAAGACTCGGAAGCTTTACCCGCGCAGGGGAGGAGCTGTGCGTCACGCAGGCGGCCGTAAGCCAGCACATACGGCATCTTGAGGATTATCTCGGCGTGCCGCTTTTCATACGTCGTTCACCGGGCGTGTGCCTCACGCCGGACGGCGAACGCTATTATCTGGCCGTTGCGGGCGCGCTGGACACCCTGCGCAGGGAAACCGCCCGCATTCGGCGCGGGG